>JAICKJ010000046.1 GCA_025928015.1 Thermomicrobiales bacterium | reverse complement strand
ACGACCGAGCTTCCGAGACCGGCGATGGCGCCGCGCCGGGAGATCGTCCGGTTCGGTGTGGACCCGTGCAGACGGTGAAGGTCCTTCACGTCGTGCGCCTCCTGCTATGCGGCCGCCTGATACGTGCATCACCGTGATGCCGCGGCCATGAGAAGAGGATGCTCGTCTGCCGCACGCGATTCATCGTCGAAAGTACTCAATGGCACTACTCATTTGCCGCGCCCTGGCTCGGCGTGAATCGCCGCCGGTGTTGGTGAGAGCGATTGACTGGAGGATGCCTGGCTCGCATGATAGCGATGGCTTCATCGGAGAACGCGCTGGTGTGTGAAAGTTGCCTATGTTCACTCCGGCCGATCCATCATCCGCTACTGACCGCCCGCTGGCCCTGGCCGCGTACTCTCCGTTGCCACGGCCGCTCACCTCCTTTATCGGTCGGGAAGATGAGCTCGCAACGATCGAATCGTTGCTTGCCCGCGACGATGTGCAGTTGTTGACGCTCACCGGCCCGGGCGGGGTCGGCAAGTCGCGCGTCGCGCTGCAGGTCGCGGCGCGCCAGCAGGGGCAGTTCGCCGATGGAGCGGTCTTCGTGCCCCTCGCGGCGGTCCGGGATCCGGACCTCGTGCTCCCCGCCGTCGCCGATCGGGTGGTGCCAGGAGGTGGCGATCTGGACCAGCCTGCGAAACGGCTCGCCGCCTTCCTCGCCGACCGGCAGATGCTGCTCGTGCTCGACAATTTCGAGCAGGTCCTCGCGGCCGCGGCGGCCCTCGCCCCGATCCTCGAGCAGTGCCCGCGGCTCAAGGTCCTCGCCACGAGCCGCGCCCGCCTGAATTTGGCCAGCGAGCGCGTCGTGACCATTCAGCCACTCAGCGTCGCCGCTGCCGCGGGTGGAGAGTCGCCCGCGGTGCGCCTGTTCATCGCCCGCGCGGACGTGGCCCGGACCGGTTTCGCCATCACCGGCGCCGACCTCCCCGCCGCGGTCGGAATTTGCGAACGTCTGGATGGGTTGCCGCTGGCGATCGAGCTGGCCGCCGCCCGCGTGGCACAACTGCCGCCGCATGCCCTGCTCGCGCGGCTCACGCCGGTCCTGCCGCTGCTGACCGGTGGCGCCCGCGACCTGCCGGCGCGGCAACAGACCATGCGCGCCACGGTCGTCTGGAGCTATGACCTGCTCCCGTCGGACGCGCAACGCTGCTTTCGCTGGTTCGCCGTCTTCGTGGGGGGGTTCACGCTGGCCGCGGCGGAGGCGGTCGGTCGCGTGCTCGATGACGGGTTCGATGTCCTGGCCAGTATCGCCGCGCTGGTCGACCTCAGCCTGCTCCGGTTCGCCGAGGGCACGGGCGCCGAACCGCGGTACATCATGCTCGAGACGATCCGCGAATTCGGCCTCGAGGAGTTGGTCGCGCACGGTGAAGCGGCGGCGGCACACCGTGCTCACGCCGACTACATGCAGGAGATGACCGAACGATCCGACCGCTTGCCGGCCCTGGAGTGGCTCAACCAGCTGGACGCCGAGCGCGGCAACCTGAACGCGGCGTTGGTCTGGGCGGAGTCTGTTGCCGAACCGGACCTGCTGCTCCGACTCGTCGCGGCCCTCGGCCGGTACTGGGACGCGCGTGGCCCCATCGCGACCGGACTCCGCTGGATGGACACGGCGCTGGCGCTCACGCCTCCCGGCCCCAGCACGGTCCGCATTACGGCGCTGGCCTGGGCGGGCTTGCTCGAACGCGCCGGGGGTACGATGGAGCGAGCGATCGCCCGCGAAGAGGAAGCGTTGATCGACGCGCGCGCGTTGGGCGACCCCGGCCTGCTCGCCGACACCCTTCATAGCCTGGGGCAGGTGCTCGTGAGCCGCGGCGATTTCGCCCGGGCCACCGCCTGCTATGAGGAATCGCTGACCCTCTTTCGCTCGTTGGAGGATGGCCCCTGGGCCTTTCCACTCCTCAATCTCGGCATCATCGCAATCCAGCAAGGTGAGACCGGACGAGCCCGGGAGACCCTGCAAACCGCGCTGGCGGAGCTCCGGCGCATGGGGAACACATGGGGCGCAGGCTTCGCGCTCCGTGGCCTGGCCGACATCGCCCGCTCCGAGGGCGATCTGCTCCGCGCCCGCGACACGTATATCGAAAGCATCGCCTGCTGGCGCGATTTCGGATACTCCCGCGGCATCGGCTACGCCCTGGTCGGGCTCGTGACCGTCAGCCCCACCGGGCAGCAGCCCGTTCACGCGGCCCGGGTCATCGGCGCCGCGGAGAAGATTCGCGAGGTGTATGGCCTTTCGTTGTGGGCCACGGAGCTGGCCGCCTATGAGCGCGTCAGGACGGAGGTCGCGACACTGCTGGACGCGGCGGACCTTGCCAGTGCGCAAGATGAGGGCGCGTGGCTGACGCTTGAGGAGGCGGTCGCCGAGGTGATCGTGCTGGCGGCTCCGGGCGCCGGCGCCGCCAGTGTGCCGTCCCGTGATCCCGCGGCGTTGACGCCGCGCGAGCGAGATGTGTTGCGGTTGGTGGTCGAGGGCAAGAGCGACCGGGAAATCGCCGCGGCCCTCTTCCTTAGCCGACGTACCGTCGAGAGTCACGTCTTGCACATCCTCACGAAGCTGAACGCCGACTCCCGCACCGGCGCCGCGATCCACGCCGTGCGCCACGGGCTCGTCTGAGCGCGGTTTGTCCATCGGGTGAATGGCCAAGCCGGGGTCGAGCACCAGCTCGACCCCGGCTTGGCGGCAGGTTCGCGTGATGGATGGTGGCTCAGGAGGGTTGGTAGCGCGCCTGCGGCGCAGGGGCAGCCGGCTCCGGCTGCCACACTCGGTTGGCGAGCGTGATCAGGGTACGCGCCAGGGCGATCCGCAGGCGCGGTGGCGGCTGAGGCAAATCGGCCTGCTGGCGGGCGCGGCGCATCTCGCTCCGCTGGTAATCGGCCCAGACTTCGAGATCAAACAGGGTGGGTTGCATGGTCGCCTCTTTTCGTGGGTACGCGGTCAATCCTCTCGGCCCCGGCGCCGTCGCGTCGGGCGACGACCATGGAACGAGCATGCGCTTGTGAGCAACGCCGATCATCCGTGGCCTCACTCAATTGCCGCGCCCTGCCTGCCGGACGGGGCTGAGTAGGACTACGCAGGCCGACGTGCTCGGCGGCGCCACAGATCGGCCGTTGACAGAGGTATGCGCGGCTCGCATGATAGGGAGAGGACGTTCGGGACATCCACCGGTACGGGATTCGCCTATGCCCGACTCTGCCATGCCGCCAACCGCCGCCGATCCCGCGCCACAGCTCGCCGTACGCTCCCCCTTGCCGCGCCCGCTCACCTCCTTCATCGGCCGGGAAGGCGAACTGGAGGAGATTGAGGCGTTGCTCGCTCGCGACGATGTGCAACTCGTCACCCTGACCGGTCCAGGCGGCGTCGGCAAGACTCGGGTGGCGCTGCAGCTGGCCGCGCGGCAGCGAGGACAGGGCGCGGCGGTGGTCTACGTGCCGCTGTCCACCGTGCGTGATCGCGACCTGGTGTTCCCTGCCATCGCCCGATCCCTGGGGCTGCATGCCGGGGCACGGGAGCGGGTGGCGGCGCAACTCATTGGCGCGCTGGCCGGCACGCACATGCTGCTGGTGCTCGATAATGTCGAGCAGGTGGCCGACGCCGCGCCGGACCTGGCCGAGTTGCTCCAGGCGTGTCCAAACCTGACGTTGTTGATCACCAGCCGGGTACGCTTGCGCCTGTCGGGGGAGCGTATCTACGCGCTCTTCCCGCTCCCCGTGCCGGACGATCGTCAATCGGTCGATCTGGCGGCCCTCGCTGACCTGGGGGCGGTTCGGCTCTTTGTAGCGCGCGGGCAGGCAACGAACGCGGACTTTGCCCTCACGGAGCGCAACGCGACAGCGGTGTCCGGCATCTGCCGCCGCCTCGACGGCTTGCCTCTGGCGCTGGAGCTGGCCGCCGCCAAGCTGCCAGTTCTCGCCCCAGCGGACTTGCTCGCCCGGCTCGAACACCGCCTCGCGATCTTGACCGGCGGTGGTCGTGACCTGCCGGATCGGCAGCAGACCATCCGGGCCACGATCGCCTGGAGCCACGATCTGCTCTCGCCCGGGGAGCAGCGGTTCTTTCGCCAGATGGCCGTCTTTATCGGTGGGTTCACGCTGGCGGCGGCGGAGAGCGTCTGCGCCGCCGCCAGCGACGGCTTCAGCGCCATCGCGGGGATCACCGCCTTGACCGACTACAGTTTGGTGCGGCTGCAACCGGGCGACGCCGTCCGCTACGTCATGTTGGAGACGGTCCGCGAGTTCGCCCTGGAGCAACTGGCGGCGAGCGGCGAGGAGGAAACGGTGCGGGCCGCGCACGCCCATGCCTTGCTGGACCTGGCCCGGGCCGAGCTGCCACACACGCACAAGAACGAATCCGTCGAGCCGATCGCGCGCCTCAATGCCGAGATCGGGAACATCCGCGCCGCGCTGGCCTGGCTGGCGGAGACCGGGCGGACCGACGAGCTGACGGCTCTGGTCACGCAGCTCCGCTGGTTCTGGTATCTCGCCTACCCCCCCGAGGGACTCCGCTGGTTCGAGCACTTGCTGGCGCTGCCGGTCGGCAATGAGGACCCCTTGCTTCGCGAGATCGAGTTCTGGGTCGGCAAGCTGGCGGGCAGAACCGACCCGGAGAGTGCCGAGGCAAGGTCGCATCTCCAGCGCGCGCGGGCTTTGGCTCAGGCGGCCGGGGATGCGGTCTGGGAAGCAGAAGCAACCTTCATCCTCGGGTGCGCGGCGGAGGACGCCGGGGAGGCTCCGGAAGCGGATGCCTTGCTCCGCGCGGCTCGGGAGCTCTTCGCTGGCCTGGGAAACAGGCGAAACGTGGCCTCGACAACCTACCATCTCGGCATCGTGGCCTGCGGCAGGGGGGACGTGACCGCGGCCCAGGAGCTGCTGACCGAGGCGAGAACCATGGCGGCCACGTTCGACAACTGGGTGCTATCCGCCTGGTGTGCCGGGTATCTGGCGCTGATCGCCTGCGACCAGGGGCAGCCGGCCCGCGCGGCCGGGTTGTTGCGGGAATACCACGGCCGGATCGACCCCGCGATTGGCCAGGTCCAGGTCTGGGCGATGCATTTCCTGGCCGCGGCGGTGCTGGCGGCCAGGATCGGCGAGACCGACGCCGCGGCCCGCCTCTTTGGTGCGATGACGACGGCCAGCCAGAGCGATCCACGCGCCTGGCCGGAAAGCGTCGTCGGCGACCGCGTGGTCGCGTCCGTGCGCGCGCGCCTGGGCGATGCGGCCTACGATGCCGCCGCGTCCGCCGGACAGCGCATGCCGGTGGCGGAGGCGCTGGCTGAGATCGACGCGCTGCTGGCGGCCGTGGAGCGCTTGCCGGCGCCGGCGCCCAAGCTGCCGATCACCGTGCGGGAGCAGGACGTGCTTCGTCTGCTCGTCGAAGGGAAGAGCGACCGGGAGATTGCCGCCGCCCTCTACCTCAGCCATCGCACGGTGGGGAACCACGTCCTCCACATCCTGACGAAGCTGAACGTCGAGTCCCGCACCGCCGCCGCGACGTATGCGGTGCGGCACGGGCTCGTCTGACCGACGTGTCCGCCCCAGGAGGGCGAGTTGTCGGGGGCAGGAACCGGACGACCGGGTGCGGGCGGATCCCGTTGTCCGCCCGGTGGGCCGGGAACAAGCTCGGCCTATCGGGCTCAAGAGCAAGTGTCGTGAGCAACTCAGGCTAGTCCGCGGCCACCGCGGCCGGTTGGCGCAGCGCCTGGGCGATTTCGCCCATGGCCTGCACGCTGAAGGCGGCGGCCTCGGGCGAGACCCACGCCGAGAGCAGCAACGGCACGACGTACCGCATGCCGGCGTCGCCGAACGCTTGCAGCCTGGCGGCCACCTGCGCGGGAGTGCCGCAGATCAGCCCTTCCACCATTGCCCGCGGCACGGCGGCGATCGCTGTTTTAAGCGTTGCCCGGTCGTAGGTTTCCGGCAGGAAGTCGGTAATGATACCCCCGAAGCGCTCTCCCAACGGGTGCTGCAGACCGAACGCCTGCCAGACTGCGGCCGGAAGCGTGGCACCCAGAAAGCGGACCACCGGGTGGTCGAGCATCGCTCGCGCTTCGTCCTCGGTGGGAGCGACGATCACCGGCGCGTGCATGGCTGGAGTGATGGCATCGGGGTCGCGTCCGGCTTCCCGCGCCGCGGCCCGGATGACCTCCAGCCGCGCCGCGTAATCCTCGGGCGAGGCCACCATGTGCGGGTACCAGCCGTCGCCATATTTGCCAGTGAGCCGTAGCATGCGGGGGCCGTGCGCGCCGATCCAGATTTCCGGAGTCCGGCCCTTCGGCACCGGCAGATCGACCACCGCGCCCTTGAGGCGATAGTGCTCACCTTCAAAGTCGAACGGACCACGCGCGTCGAAACAGCGCCGGATGATCTGCAGCGCCTCTTCCAGCCTGTCGACACTGTGCGTGAAGTCAAGGCCGTAAGGCACCGTGCCCAGCTTCTCTCCAGACCCGATGCCGAGGATCGGGCGGCGCTGGCTCAGGTGCGCCAGCGTGAGCGCCGCCTGGGCGAGAATGGCCGGGTGACGGCGGATCGGTTCGGTCACGCCGACGCCGAGCCGCATGCCGGGGAACTTCGCGGCCAGGTAGCCGAGCAGGGTCTGGAACTCGAACCACTCGTGGGGCGAGGCGCTGCCGGCGGCGCCCCAGGTGAAGTTCTCATCCCAGATCGCCGAGGGGAAGAAGTCCTGGAGATGGTCCCAGACGAAGATGGAGTCGAGCTGCTGTTCCTGCGCGGCCCCGGCGAGCGCCTCGACCCCGGCCAGCGGCGCCTTGGCGACGACGTACATCCCGACTTCGATCGGCGACGTGTTCATGAATAACTCCATTCGTCCGTGTGACTCCAGGCGGGACCTGGCCGCGTGCCCCGATACACCTGGGCGGCCTTTCAGGGGGAGAACGCGAAACGCTCAGGTGCTTGCGGGCTGTGGCAGAAGCCCGAGCTGGGCGAGCACGGTCATGTTGTCGGCATAGGTGTGAATACTGGCGATCTTGCCGTCCCGCACCCGCCAGACATCGCATAACGGCGCCGTGAACGCCTTCCCGGTCGGCTCGATCCCGTGGAGCGGCCCGACGTGGGTGGCGTGATAGACGCATTCATTGGTCACGCCCGCGTCGCATACCAGCTGGCTGATCACCTCGATCCATCCCGCCGGGTCAATTTCCTTGATGCGTTTCAGATAGTCGCGGAAGCCGTCGTGACCCCGGAACGTTGTGTTCTCGGCGAGATTCACGATCTCGATGTCCGGCTGGGCCAGTGCGAGCGCGGCGTCGAGGTCGTTCCGGTTGAATGCCTCGTAGACGGTGCGCGCAAGTCTCGCGGTGTCCTCAGTCATACGATCCTCCTTCCGGCCCATGGCGGCCGGTACCTCGGTCAATCCAGAACATCGTCCGGCATCAGTTCCCGGCGCTCGTGTCCTGATTCATCACGCCGGGCACGGTGCCCGGCGCGACGGCAACGTGTTCGGAGGCCGCTGTCGGGCGCGGCGGTGCTAGGTCAGGCGTGGGCTCCAGACCGCCGGGCGCGCTGGCCGAAGAGGGCGTGCAGGCTGAGATGCCAGAAACCGTGCTGCTGTTGAACTTCGGGCGTCGGCGCGGAACCCGTCACGAGTTCCGTCGCCTCCTTGATCGGATCCTCGATCTCCCGCACGTGGCAGCGGGCCCGGTGTTCGTTGCGCTCGACGCGCTGGATCAGCATGATGTCGGAATACGACGGCAAATTCTGCATGGGAACGTTCCTCTCTGCGAAGCATGCTCGACTGATGGTGACAGGTGACGGGCGATGAGGTCCCGGCTGGCCGCCCGCACCATGACGACCAGCCAGCGTGGTGTCCTCCGATGACCGGACGACGATGTCAGGACGACGATGTCAGGACGCTTGGTAGCGCGGATGCGCAGACGTGGATAGCGGCGCCGGCTGCCCGAGCCGGCGTGCCAGATCGACGAGCGCCCGGGCCAGGGCGATCCGCAGGCGCGGTGGCGGCTGAGGCACATCGGCCTGCTGGCGGGCGCGGCGCAACTCGCCCATCTGATAGTCGGCCGACACCTCGAGATCAAAGACGGTTGGATGCATGGTCGTCTCGCTTTCGCTTGGTCGATTCTCTCGGTCCCGATGGCGTCGCGTCGGGCAACGACCATGGACAGAGGATGCGCTCGCGCGGGGCGGTCATCATCGGCAGCATTACCTAATTGCCCGCCGCGCCACTGGTTACGGCGGTGAGTAGGATTACGCACCGCGGGCGATATTGCGTACGAGCACGCTCGCGCACCGCTCCAGAGCGGTGCGGGCGACCGGTGCTCGCATCGCCAGTTGACATAGGCACGCCTGCCTCGCATGATGGCAGTGGTGTCACCGGAGCCGCCATCAACCTGCGATACTGCCTATGGCTATGCCGCATGACTCATTTTCCGCCGTCGATCCGGTGTCCGTTGGGGCCGTGCGCTCCTCACTGCCGCGCCCGCTGACCTCCTTCATCGGGCGGGACGACGAGCTGGCCACGCTCGACGGCCTGATCGCCCATGAGGGGGTGCGCCTGGTGACGCTGACCGGTCCAGGCGGCGTCGGCAAGACGCGCCTGGCGCTGGCCATGGCGGATCGCCATCGCCTCCATGGCGACGCGGTTATCTATGTGCCCCTTGCGCCGGTGCAGGATCCGGATCTGGTGCTCTTGACCGTCGCCCAGGGGATCTTGCCGCGCGCCAGCGCCCGGGAGCAGGTGGCCGAGCAATTGGGCGCGTTCCTGGCGGCCAGACGGCTCCTGCTGGTGCTCGACAACATGGAGCAGGTGGCGGACGCGGCGCCCGACCTCGCCCGGCTGCTCGAACGGTGTCCACGCCTGACCATGCTGGCCACCAGTCGGACCCGGCTGCATCTTTCCGGCGAGCGCACGTACCCGGTCCTGCCGCTCCCGGTGCCGGACAGCGCGGATGTGTCCGACCCCGCGAGCGTGAGCACGATCCCTTCGATCCAGCTCTTTGTGGAGCGCGCGCAGGCGGTGGAACCGCATTTCGCGCTCACGCCCGCCGATACCGCCGCCGTGGCCGATATCTGCCGGCTGCTCGATGGGCTGCCGCTCGCGATCGAGCTGGCCGCGGCGCGTCTCCGGATGCTGACCCTTGCGGAGTTGCGGAACCGGCTCGATCAGCGCCTCCCGCTGCTCACCGGCGGCAGCCGCGACCTGCCGGAGCGCCAGCGGACTATCCGGGCGACCATCGCCTGGAGCTATGACCAGCTCTCAGCGGAGGAGCAACGATTCTTTCGCCAGGTGGCCGTCTTTGTCGGCGGGTTCACGCTGGAAACGGCGGAGGCCCTCGGTCAGGCGATGGGCGGCGGTCTCGATGCGATGACGGGGATCACGACGCTGGTCGACCACAGCCTGATCCGGCTCCAGCCGGGCGAAGGCGATGCGCGCTACCTCATGCTGGAAACGATTCGCGAATTCGGCATGGAGCAGCTGGCGGGGAGCGGCGAGGAGGAGACGGTGCGGCTCGCGCACGCTCACGCCTTGCTGGCGCTGGCCAGACGGACCATGCCGGACCTGACCACACACCCCACCTATGAGGCAGTTGCCCGGCTCGATGCCGAGATCGGGAACATCCGGGCGGCCCTGACCTGGCTGGACCGCGCGGGACGAACGGATGTTTTCGCCGACCTCGTGCTGCACTTGCGCTGGCTCTGGTATTTCGCCTACGTGCCCGAAGGGTTGCGGTGGTTCGACGCCCTGCTTGGCCATCCCGCGATCGAGACACACCCCGCGCTGGCGGACGTCCTCCGTGACGCGGGCCAGCTCGCGATCACCCTATCGCCGACGAGCACGGTGGGACGTGCGTACCTCTTTCGCGCGCAGACGCTCTATCAGGCGAAGGGGGACATCGCCGATGAAGCCGAAGTGGTGCTCCTCCTGGGCATCGCGGCCGAGGATGCGGGCGATGCGGAAAACGCCGAAGCGCGCTTCCAGCGGGCCCGGGCGCTGTGGGACCAGTTGGGCAGCGAGCGGGATCTCGCCGTGGTCGATTACCACCTCGGGATCATCGCCTACGGGCGGGGTGATCTGACCACGGCGACTGCGCTTTTGAACCAGGCGAGCGCGACGGCGGGAGCTTTCGGCGACCGCATGGTCTCGGCCTGGTGTAGCTGGTATCTGGTGTTGGTCGCCTGCGCCGAGCAAGAGCCCGCTCGCGCGGCTACGGCACTGTGGGAGTATCACCAGGAGGCGGATCGTGTCCTGAGCCAAAGCCTGCATTGGGCGAAGCATTTCGCCGCCGCGGCCGTGCTCGCCGCCACCGTGCGGGACGACGAGACCGCCGCGCACCTTTTCGGCGCCGTTCTGGCCGAAAGCCAGGACGACCCGCTCGGCTGGCCGGAAAACGTCACCGTGGATCGCGCTGCCGCAGCGGTTCGCGGTCGGCTGGGCGACGAGGCCGACGACGCGGCCCGGCAGGCCGGCGCGCGTCAGCCCCGGGCAGCGATCGTGGCCGACATCGGCCGACTGCTCGAGCGGACGGCCGCCGCGCCTCGCTCCGTCACCGGACTCCCGATCACCGCGCGCGAGCACGAGATCCTGCGGCTCATCGTCGAGGGGAAGAGCAACCAGCAGATCGCCGACATCCTCTCCCTCAGCCCGCGCACGGTCTCCACGCACATCACCAACATCTTCGCCAAGCTCGACGTCGACTCCCGCACCGCCGCCGCGACCTGGGCGATGCGGCACGGGATCGCCTGAGGGCATTTGCGCGTTCCCTCTGCTCGCAAGCCCCATGGGCGCGAGGGTTCCGACCACCGCGCGGTGCGATGGCAGGGGAACATGGGGGAAGTACGTCTCAACCTGTTGGAGGGTCAGGGCACTGAGCAAGGGGCGGCGGTAGAGACCCTGGCCCATCACGACCACACGCCGCAGGCGCTGCGCGAAGGTGCCGGCCGCAGCTCGGCGTGAAAGGTAGCCGGGCCGTCGGTCGTGAAGAAGCAGTGCTTGGTCCGGATGGGCACGAGGGCCGTCACCGGGTTCTCTGCTGATCACCGCGCCCAGCTTCGAGACGAGCCAACCGGAACGCCCGCGATCCCAACAGTGCCCTCAACGACGACGGAACACACTTCGCCACGGACGTTCGGCACGCCCGATGGGCTCGGTGGCGAAGTCACGGTGCTCAGATCAGCGGGCCGGCTCCAGCTGCGCATCGGGTGGGATGCCGGCGCCCTGAACGGCGGCTCAGGACGGCAAGCAGTGGGGGCAAAGGACCCCGACGTCGGGTTCGGGCCGGTGGAGCAACCTCGCCAGCGCGATCCGCACCCGCGCCAGGGCGAGCCGGGCGCGGGGTGACGGGATCTGCCGGGTCTGCTGGCGGACACGGTACAACGTGGTCATCTGGTAGCCGGACCACACATCGAGATCAAACACGGTGGGATACATGGCGGCCTCGCTTTCGCTCGTTCGATCCTGCCGGTCCCCGTCGTCAGGCGCTGCGACGATAATGGACACAGGATGCGCCCATGCGAGGCGACTGCCATCCGTAGCATTGCGTATTTGGACGCCGTGATCCTGGCGCCCGGAGGATCGGTAAGATTACTCACAGGCGCCACGACGGATCCGCGCTGCTCCGCCATCAGAACGTCGGCGGTGTGCCGGCCGGGACCTGGCGGTAGTCGGGCAGGCCGCGGAGGGATCCCTCGGCGCCGCCGGGGTTGTAGAGGGCGATCAGGCGCATCGTCTCCCAGCCGGTGTTCGTCGTCGAATGGAAGATGCCGGTCGGGATGTAGATGACGTCGCCGGCGCGGACGTCGAAGGGCTCGCCATCGTCGACCATCTGCTGGCCCTGGCCGGAAAGGACGTAAAGGATCTCCTCGGCGTCCGGATGGTTGTGCCGGTCGTGTCCCTTGCCGGGGAGCAACACGACTTCGCCCAGCGTCAGCGCCGACCCCTCCGGGGCGCCCGGCGTGACCAGCCACTTGATCATGCCCCAGTCGAACTGGTCGGTCGGGAGATTGTCACGGTCGATCGGCGCCTGCTGCGCGCTCATGCCTGTGCTCCTTTCGCCGGGGAGATCTGCTTGAACCGCTTCGTTGCCTCGGTCAGCGCCCGCTCGGTCGCCAGCCGCTCGATGCTCGACGCGCCGTAGAAGCCGGCCACGCCCGGCACCCGCTCCAGCACGTATTGCGCGTCCTCCGGCATCGCGATCGGGCCGCCGTGGCAGAGGACGATCACGTCATTGCGGACCGACTTGGCCGCGTCGTGGATCGTCCTGACCTGCGCGACCGCGTCGTCGAGCGTCATCGCGGTCTGCGCGCCGATCAGCCCGGCAGTCGTGAGTCCCATGTGGGCGACCAGGATATCGGCGCCCGCGTCGACCATCTGCTCCGCTTCCTCGACGGTGACCGCGTAGGGCGTTGTGAGCAGATCGAGCTGCCGCGCTTCGCGGATCATCTCGACCTCGAGGCTGAAGCCCATGCCCGTCTCCTCGATATTGGCCCGGAACTGGCCGTCGTAGAGGCAGACCGTGGGGAAATTCTGGACACCGGCGAAGCGCATCGTCTTGATCTGGTCGAGGAAGACGGGCATGAGACGGAACGGATCGGTGCCGCAGACGCCGGCCAGCACCGGTGTTTGCTTGACGACGGGCAGCACCTCGTGGCCCATCTCGACGACGATCGCGTTGGCGTCGCCATAGGGCATGAGGCCGGCGAGCGAGCCGCGCCCCGCCATGCGGAAGCGGCCGGAGTTGTAGATCACGATCAGGTCGGCGCCGCCGGCCTCCAGACATTTGGCCGAGAGCCCGGTCCCCGCGCCGGCGCCGAGCAACGGCTCGCCGCCCTCGATCTTCGCCCGCAGGTTGTCCAGGATTTCGGTGCGGGTCATCGCCATGCCGTCGCTCCTTCCGCCGCGCTGGCGCGATAGAGCCTGTCCATCTCGGCGACCATCGCCCGGGCGAAGGCCGGATCGTTGATGTCCGTGTCCAACTCGACCACCTTGACCTTGCCGGTGTCGATGTTCTGTCGCAGCGCGTCGTAGAGCGCCGCGTCGGCGGCCGGGTCGTGGAATGGCTGGCCTTCGACGTCAATCATTGAAACGCCCTTCGTCGGGATGAAGAGCGTGACCGGTCCGGTCGCCGCATTCAGCTTGGTGGCGATGATCCGGCCCAGCTCGGCGTTCTCCGCCGGCGTCGTGCGCATGAGTGTGATCGTCGCGTTGTGACGATGCAGGGTCCGGTCCCGAAACTGCGCCGGCATCGACTCCATCGGCCCGAAATTGACCATGTCGAGCGCGCCGACGGAGACGACCTGCGGGACGCCGAGCTGGCCCGCGACCTCCAGCCGCTCCGGTCCGGCGGCGAGCACGCCGCCGACGAGCGCGTCGGCCAGCTCGGTCGTGGTGATGTCGAGGACGCCGGTGATGATGCCCTTGCGGACCAGCGTCTCCATCGCGTCGCCGCCGACGCCGGTGGCGTGGAAGACGAGCACCTCGTAGCCGCGCTCCTCCAACTGAGTGCGTGCCTCGGTGACGCAGGGCGTGGTGACGCCGAACATCGTCGCGCCGATGATCGGCTTGTGCCCGGCGGATGGTTGGTAGGTCTCGTGGTTCTTCGCCATGCCGGCGATGGCGGCGGCCGCATTGCCGAGGATCTGCTCCGAGAGCCGGTTGATGCCGGCGATATCGACGATCGACGGCATCATCGCGATGTCGGTGTCGCCGACGTAGGGCCGGGTGTCGCCCGAGGCGACGGTCGAGACGACCAGCTTGGGGAAGCCGATCGGCAGCTCGCGCATGACGAGCGTGACGAGCGTGGACCCGCCCGAGCCGCCGAGGCCGAGCATGCCGTGCGCTTCCCCCGCATCGACGAGCTTCCGAACGATCGCGGTGGCGCCGGCCGCCATCGCGTCGACCGCCGCGCCGCGATCGCCGGCGTCGACGAGCGCCTGCACGGTCGTTCCGGCCGCCCGGGCGACCTCCTGCCGGCTGATATCCGGCGTCGTCAACGGCTCGCCACGGATACCCCCGTCGATGAGGGTCGTCTGGACGCCGAGCGCGTGCAGCCGGTCGCGCACGAACCCGTATTCCTGTCCCTTCGTGTCGAGTGTGCCCAAGAGGATGACCGTTGCCATTGTGCCTCCCATGCGCTCGCGGTTCGTTGTGAGGCTCCATTGTCACCGAACGCGGGGGCGTTGTCTCCATCGCAAAAACTATGCGGGTTGCCCAACAGCCCGTGCGACATTCGTCGAAACTGCCCGTTTCCTCCGGCATTTCCCCGTTCTAGACTGTGGAATCAAGGTACGTCGTTGTGCCGCCCGGCAATGCTTGTGCCATCTGCACGGAATCCGCCTCTGCGGGAGGGTGCGATGACGATCAATAGTGGCGACACCGCCTGGGTGCTGCTCTCCGCGGCGCTCGTGATGCTGATGACGCCGGCGCTCGGCTTCTTCTACGGTGGGCTGGTGCGGCGCAAGAACGTCCTCTCGACGCTCATGCACAGCTTCTTCATCCTCGCGCTCATCTCGGTCCAGTGGGTGCTCTGGGGCTATTCGCTCGCCTTCGGCCCCGACCACGGCCACCTGATCGGCGGGCTGGACTGGATGGGCCTGCGCCACGTCGGCATGGCGCCGAGCAGCTATGCGCCGACCGTGCCCGCGACCGCCTTCATGGCCTTCCAGATGATGTTCGCCGTCATCACGCCGGCGCTCATCACCGGCGCCTTCGCCGAGCGGAAGCGGTTCAAGGCCTTCGTCATCTTCAGTCTCGCCTGGTCGACGCTCGTCTACGCGCCGGTCGCGCACTGGGTCTGGGCGGAGGGCGGTTGGCTGCGGAACCTCGGCGCGCTCGATTTCGCCGGCGGTACGGTCGTCCACATCTCCTCGGGCGTCTCGGCGCTGGTCGCCGCGCGGATGCTCGGCCGTCGCGCCGGCTTCGGCGAGGAGCCGATGGACCCACACGACGTGACGATGACGCTGCTCGGCGCCGGGCTGCTCTGGTTCGGCTGGTTCGGTTTCAACGCCGGCAGCGCCCTCGGCGCCAACGCGCTTGCCGCGCAGGCCTTCGTCGTCACGAACACCGCCGCGGCGATGGGGGCCATGACCTGGATGTCGGTCGCCTGGCTGCGACACGGACGCCCGAGCGTGCTCGGCGCGGCCGCGGGCGCGGTCGCCGGGTTGGTCGCGATCACCCCGGCCTCGGGCTACGTCAGCGCCAGTTCGGCGATCGTGATCGGCTTCGGCGCCGGCATCGTCTGCTTTTTCGCCGTCGATCTGCTCAAGCACCGGCTGGGCATCGACGACGCGCTCGACGTCTTCGCCGTCCACGGCGTCGGCGGCATCTGGGGCGCGCTGGCGACCGGCCTCTTTGCCGAGCGGGCGATCAATGGCGCCAACGGCCTCTTCTTCGGCAATCCGGAGCAGCTGCTCAAGCAGGCGGTCGCGGTCGTCGCCGTCGCGCTCTTCGCCGGCGTCGTCACAGCCGGCATCCTGAAGGCGATCGACCTGACGATCGGCCTGCGCGTGCCCGAGCGGGAAGAGGCGCTCGGCCTCGACGAGACCATTCACGGCGAGCTGGCCTACCAGCTCTAGCGCGTCAAAAGGAGGGAACCGCGATGATCCTCGTCGCCTTCGTCTGCTTCGCCCTGTTGTTGCTCGCCTGGCTGGTCGCCCCCGGGCTGGACCGGCCGGCATCGTCCGCCGGGGCCATCGACGCCACCACCGACTCGCTCGCGGCCGGCGCCCCCATCTGATCAGCCCGCGTAGCAAAGCGGCCGGCGTGCCACATCAGGCACGCCGGCCGCTTTGCCGTGGTCCGCGTTCGCGCGATCATGGGGACGCGCAAAGGAGTGAGCCATGGCGCGATTGACCGAGGACATGCGGTGGATGGTCGAGCATCAGCGGCTGGGGTTCGTGGCGACGGTCTGCCCGGACGGGACGCCGAACCTCTCGCCGAAAGGGACCGTCGCTGTCTGGGACGCGGAGCACCTCGTCTTCGCCGATATTCACTCGCCGGGGACCGTCGCCAACCTGCGCCGGAACCCGGCCGTCGAGATCAACGTCGTCGATGCGCTCTCCCGCCGTGGCTACCGCTACAAGGGCACGGCGCGGATCGTCGATGGTGGCGAGGAGCTGGATGGGATCGTCGCCTTCTTTCGTGAGCGCGGGACGAAGAGCCCGATCCGCGCCGGTGTCATTGTGACGGTCGAGACCGCCGCGCCCCTGGTCTCCCCCGCCTATGATCAGGGCGCGACGGAGGACGAGCTGCGGGAGCGCTGGCTGCGCCATTACGCCGGTGAACGCAGTACCGTGGCGTAGGTTCGGGCCCTGTATCCGGATTGCCCCGGGAAGGCCGGGCACAGCGCGCGGAGCTACGGAGCGCGGTGCGCGTTCGCGAAACGGACGATCTCCTCAATCTCCGGCGTGTAGCCGTTCAGGGTGTTGATCCGGAGGATCGGGAAGGACACCTGCAGCGGCTCGAACGAATCCGCGTCCAGCGCCCGAATCAAATCCTCGACCGCGGCGCCATCGACGTGCGCCGGGTGACGCTCACCGGCGATGTGCCGGGCGCGGTAGCGGTCGAGCAGAACGTCGCGCGGCGCCTCGCAGTGGATCAACCTCGCCTCCGACAAAGCAAAGAGCGGCGCCAGGTCTCGCTCCGAGACGCCGCGGTAGAAGTTGCTCTCGACAATGCAGCCGTGTCCGGCGGCGAGCAGATCGCTCGCCTGCGCATAGAGCAGGCGGATCGCCGCCCAGCCGAGCCGCTTCGACGGCTCGCGCTCGATCACGGCTTCGGGCGAGTTGACCTCGCGCAATGCGTCGAAGAGCGTCTCCTTGATCGCGTCCTTGCGCAGCAATGGCAGGGCGAGCCGGGCCGCAAGCAGCGTCGCGAGCGTCGTCTTGCCGCTGCCGGGCGAGCCGCCGACGAGCACGAGCGGCGGTTTGCTTCGTATTGCGGGATCATTCATTGCCGTTGCGACGTTTCCTCCTGTAGCGACACGTTCGGCGCCACTGGCGAAATGCAGTTGATAAAAGCACCCAGGGCGCCGCTGGGATGGCGTACACTCCCGAGTCGTGAGGACAGTGTATGGAAGGGACCTCTTCATGACGGAAACGTCGCATACGGTCGCGCCGCGTCAGGAGCGCGTCGACGCCACGCAAATCCGGGCGGTGGCCGAGCGGTTGATCGCCCAGGTCGAGCGGGTCATCGTCGGCAAGCGCGAGGTCATCGAGCAGATCGTCGTCGCCTTGCTCTGCGAGGGCCACGTCCTGATCGAGGATGTGCCGGGCATCGGCAAGACCATGCTCGCCCGCGCCATGGCCACCGCCCTCGGCGGCCAGTTCGGCCGCGTCCAGTTCACCCCGGACCTCTTGCCGACCGACATCACCGGCTCGCTCGTCTTCGACCCGCGCACGACCGAGTTCGTCTACCGCGAAGGGCCGATCATCACCAACGTCCTGCTCGCCGACGAGATCAATCGGGCCGGGCCGCGCACCCAAGCCGCGCTGCTCGAAGCGATGGAGGAGCGGCAGGTCTCGGTCGAGCGCCAGCGCATCATGCTGCCGCGCCCCTTCTTCGTCCTCGCGACGCAAAACCCGGTCGAGCTGGAAGGGACCTTCCCGCTGCCGGAGGCGCAACTGGACCGCTTCTTCCTCCGCACCGCGATCGGCTACCCGGGACGGGAGGACGAGCGGCGGATGTTGCGCCGCTTCCGGGCCGACCAGCCGCTGGCGACCGTCGAGCCGGTGACCAATCCCGAGGAGATCCTCGCCCTGATCGCCCAGGTCCGCCACGTCTATATCGGCGAGGTGGTCGAGACCTACCTGCTCGACCTCGTGCGCCGGACCCGCGACCACGAACAGCTCGAGCTCGGCGCCAGCCCGCGCGCGGCGCTGGCGCTGGCTCGGGCGGCGCAAGCGACGGCCGCCGTCGCCGGCCGCGATTTCTGCCTGCCGGACGACGTGCGGGCGCTGGCGCCGGTGGTGCTCTCCCACCGGCTCGTGCCGACGGCGCAGGCGGATTTGCGCGGGGTGGACACGGCGCAGATCGTGGCGGCGATCATCGCCGACACGCCGGTGCCGGCCGAGGAGCCGGAACCGGGCGCCAAGGTGCCGGCGCCGCCCGCGAACGGCGCAACGGAGCCGGCCGGGGAGCGGTAGCGTGTCCACCGCGTCGGTCTGGGTCACCGATGATCAGCTGTACCGGGCGCTCGTCCGGCGTTTCCTGATCGGCGCTGGCGGCGTCGCCGTGCTCGCGGCGCTGCTGCAACAGCCGCTGCTGCTGATCATCTCACTCATCATGGTGCTGATCGCCGGCGGCATCGCCCTCTTCTGGAACTATTGCTTCTCCGGCGTCAGCTACCGGCGGGAGGTCTCGCGCACCCGCGCCTTCTGGGGCGAGGACGTCGAGATCACGCTGATCGCCGAGAACGCCAAGCCGATGCCGCTGCTCCGCCTCGACGTGATCGAGGAGGTCAGTCAGAAGGTTCGGATTCCCAACGTGCGCCTCGACTTCGCCGACAAGATCGACACGCGCCACTTCCCGGTCTTCTTCAGCCTCGGCATCTATGAGCGCGTCAAGCTCCGCTACACCGTTCCCGGCATGATGCGCGGACGCTACCGTATCGGCCCGGGGGTGATGACGACGAGCGACCCGTTCGGGCTCATCACCCGCGACAGGCAAATCCCCGGCTCGGT
>JAICKJ010000129.1 GCA_025928015.1 Thermomicrobiales bacterium | reverse complement strand
CGTCGACTTGCGCAGCGGCACCCACACGAGCTGCCCGACGGCGAGACCGGCAGCCATTGTCGCCGGCACCTCATAGGTCAGTTCGCCGCTGCCGCTGGCGCCGCCGGTCAGTAAGCCATCGACCGCGACCACCGCAAAGCGCGGCTCGCTCGTCACTGCGGTGTTCTCTTTGATTTCCGGTCGGTCAACCGCCTCGTTCATGCCGTCAAGTGTACATTCACTCGTGACAGCGCGAACACCCGTTCGTATCACCCTCCTGACGACAATTGTCGGCCCGCCGTGTCGGTGCTAAGATCGCTGCGGGATCAAGGCAAAAACCGGTTGGATGAGCGAATGGGGGCGACGCCTATGGAGGGCGATACGCTTGCCGGCACCCTCCTCATCCACCCGGATGGGCGAGCGTGCAGTCGCGGCCGCACAACAGTCAGGAGGCACCCGTGCACGAGATCGTGGCCAACGGGCTCCGTTTCACCTATCAGGACGAAGGGACCGGACCGGCCGTGCTGCTCCTCCACGGCTTCCCGGACACGTCGGACCTTTGGCGGTTCCAGATAGCCGCGCTCGCCAACGCCGGCTATCGGGCGATCGCGCCGGACCTGCGCGGCCGGGGCGGCAGCGACAAGCCACCCAGGGTCGAGGACTACGCGCTCGGCCTCATTGTGCAGGATCTCGCCGCCATCATGGACGCACTTGGCCTGCCGCGCGCCCACATCGTCGGCCACGACTGGGGCGCGGCGCTCGCCTGGTCCTTCGCGTCGTTACTGCCGGGCCGCGTCGACCGGCTCGTCGCCATCTCGGTGGGGCATCCGGGCACCTTCGGGCACCCGACGCTCGAAAGCCTGGAGAAAGGGTGGTACCGGCTGCTCTTCCAGTTCGAGGGCGTGGCTGAGGAGTTGTTGGCGAAGGATGACTGGCACCTGCTGCGCCTGCTCGCCGGCGGAGAGTCACCCGACATCGAGCGATACGTGGCAACCCTTGCGCAACCGGGCGCGCTGACGCCGGCGCTCAACTGGTATCGCGCCAATCTGCCGCCGCAGCGGTTGCTCGACCCGCCCCCGCCCTTTCCGCCCGTCCAGGCACCGACTCTCGGCATCTTTGGCGCAAACGACCGCTACCTGAGCGAGGACCTGATGCGCCGGTCCGCCGATTTCGTCACCGGCGCCTGGCGCTACGAGTACTTCGCGGAGGCCGGTCACTGGATCCCGCTGCAAGCGCCGGACCGCCTCAACGGCCTGCTGCTCGAGTTCCTGCGCAGTTGAACCTGACCGCGCCTACCCCGTGTTGCGGAGGCCGCTGGCGCCGCCAGACAGTAACTTGGCGACCGCGACCACCGCATAGCGCGGCTCGTTCGCCAGTGCGGTGTCCGCTTCGATTTTGCGCCGGTCAACCGCCTCGTTCAGGCCGTCTCGTGCAACATTCGCCCCTGACAGCACGAACAAGCGCTCGTCTGGAGGCGCAGGGGACATGACATCGGTCATGGTCGAGGTCGCTGGTAGGGTCACTTTGATACGGAGTTGTAACGCTCGCGAGCCCAAGTTGGTCACCGTTGTCATGCTCGGGGCCCCAACATGCCGCCGGGAGCCTTCTTCGATCGCATCGCAAGCGCACGGTCTCGACCAGACATCGGCCGATCGCCCGCGTCAGCCGGGCAGAGGGCAACGCCATGATCAATCACCTCACCCCTCCCAGCAGGCAGCCTCGCGCAAGAGCACCCTGGCGATCGACCGCCGGCCTCGCTCGTGCCTGCGCGCGCCATCCGTGGCGCGTGTTCAGTCTCTGGCTGATTGTGCTCGCCCTGGCCTTCGTGAGCGCCTCCAGTCTCGGCAATGCCCTGACGAGCTCGTCGGACTTCACGGGCAACCCCGAGTCAGAACAGGGCGCGCAGCTCTTGCACGACCGTCACCGTGGCCCGCGCCCGGTGACCGAGACGGTGATCGTGCATTCGGCGACGCGAACGGTCGACGATCCCGCCTTCAAGGCAGTTGTCGGGCAGACCGCCGCGGACCTTTTGGCGATGAACGGACTCATCAAGTCGGCGCCAACCTACTATGAAGCAGCGGCAGCCGGCATGCCGCAGGCGAGCACGATGGTTTCGGCTGACCGCCACGCGACGATCATCCCTGTCACCTTCGTCGGCACCTTCGACGACGTCAAGGAGATCTCCAAGCACGTCGATGACTATATTCGGACCGTGACGAAGCACACCGGCAATGGCATCGAGGTGTTGACGGTGGGCGATGGCAGCGTGAATCAGGCGTTCACCGAGATCTCTTCCGACGATCTCGCGCGCGCCGAGATGATCAATCTGCCGTTGGCCGTCCTGGTCCTGATCGTCGTCTTCGGTGCCTTGGTGGCCGTCAGCGTGCCCCTCGTCCTCGCGATCGTCTCGATCATCGTCGCCATCGGGCTCACGGCGATCGTTGGCCGGTTCACCGACCTCTCGTTCTACGTCGTCAACATGATCACGATGATCGGCCTTGCCGTCGGTATCGACTACACGCTCTTCATCGTTTCCCGCTATCGAGAGGAGCGGCGGCGTGGACACGTCAAACTGGACGCGATCGAGATCGCCGGCGGAACGGCCACCAAGGCGGTCCTCTTCTCCGGCACCACCGTCGTCCTGGCCTTGCTGGGCATGTTCCTCATCCCGCTCACCATTTTCCACAGTCTGGGGGCGGGGGCCGTGCTGGCGGCGGTGGCCGCCATCGCGGGCACCCTGACCCTGGTGCCCGCGCTGCTGGGATTGCTCGGCGATCGGATCGACTGGCCGCGTCACTACCGCTACGATGCCGCCGTCATCGCGAAGGAGCGCGCGCGTGAGCGCGAGACCTATCACCACGGCCTTTGGGGAGTCATCGCTCGAGGAGTCATGGCGCGGCCAGTCATCTTCGCCATCCTGGCGGTTGCGCTCCTGGGCGCCGCGACGGTGCCCTACTTTGGCATCAAGCGGGGAAGCGCCGGCATCGAGACGCTCCCGCCAGGCGATGTCAAGACCGCCTATGAGCTACTGGCCCGGGATTTCGCGGCCGGCATGCTGGCGCCGGTCGAGGTAGTCGTCGACGGCCGCCTGGACGATCCCACTGTGCAGACCGGCATCTCACGATTCAAGGAGGCGTTGGCCAAGGACTCGCGCTTCGGTCCGCTGACGGTCGAGCCAAACAAGGCGGGCGATCTGGCGCTCCTCTCCACGCCATTGAAGCCTGAGGCCAGCTCGTCCCAGGCGACCGACGCGATCTGGCATCTGCGCGACGATGTCGTGCCACAGGCATTCGCCGGGGTGCCGGCCAAGGTCTATGTCAGTGGCGGTCCGGCTTTCAACGCGGACTACTTCCACATCGTCGACACCTCGACCCCAATCGTCTTCGCCTTCGTCCTGGGCCTCAGCTTCATCTTGCTGCTGCTGGCGTTCCGCTCGGTGGTCATCTCGGCAAAAGCGATCCTGATGAATTTGCTCTCGGTCGGCGCCAGCTACGGTCTGCTCGTGCTGGTCTTCCAGAAAGGATACGGACACAAGCTCTTCGGCTTCCAGGAGGTCCCCACCATCGAGGCCTGGGTGCCAATCTTCCTCTTCTGCGTGCTGTTCGGCCTGTCGATGGACTACCACGTCTTTTTGCTCAGCCGGATCCGGGAGCATTTCGATCAGTCGCACCGCAACAAGGAGTCCGTGGCGGTGGGATTGCAGGCGACCGGCCGCATCATTACCGGCGCGGCGCTGATCATGGTGCTGGTCTTCGCCAGCTTTGCGACGGCGCGGCTGGTTGCGTTCCAGCAAATGGGCTTCGGCATGGCAGTCGCGGTGCTGCTCGACGCAACCATCGTCCGGTCGATCCTCGTGCCGGCGGCAATGGCACTGCTGGGCACGCTCAACTGGTACCTGCCGCATTGGCTGAGGTGGCTGCCCGACCTGCGGATCGAGGCCCCGGCCCCTGGCGCCCCAGCGCCGGAGGCGACGCCGGCCGACTAGGTCCTCGTCCCGCTCACATCCAATGCCGGAACGGCGCCTGCGCGCCGCTGACGCGCGGGCGCCGTTCCGGAGAACGCGAGGAGGCATGTCGTGGTGGCGCGTGCGCTGCAACGAGACGACTATCGGATCGGAGCCCTCCAGCAATACTCGCTCGGTCAAATCTTCGGTGTGGGCCGACCGCGGCCCGATGGGCCTGCTGGCGTGGGCCATCCCCTTCACCGGACCGTTCGGCCTCGAAGAATCAGTTCCCGGACTGAGCGGACCGATCCCACGCGACTTCTCCGCATTCATGAGCTCTGATCGTGGTCCTGCGTTCTTCCACGGCGCTTGAGGATGGTGCGCGGTAATCACCGTGTTTTCCGTATTCAACACCGTCCTCGGCGAAGAGCTGTTATTCCGAGGCTTTCTGTTGCCGCGCATGCGCGGCTCATTCGGGCGTTGGGACTAGGTCGCCAACTGGCTCCTGTTCGCGGCGTTTTATGTGCACATACGGTGGGTGATCCCGACGACGCTGATCGACACCATCGCCCTCGCCTGTCCATCGCGACGATACAATTTCCCTTGAATGGGGATCGTTGTGCATTCGGCCCAGAGCGTCTTCATCATTCTCCTTGTCCTCGGGCTCGTACTTGAAAAGACGCAGGCGCAACTCGCCAGCCTGATCTGGCAGATTGCGTGAGGATCTCCTCGACGCCCGTGTCGCTGCCATGGATTGCTGGATCGTCGCCGGCACGGTGACGAAGAAGATGGCGCCGATCGTCCGCACCCTCTACGACCAGATGCCGGAGCCGAAGTGGGTCATCTCGATGGGGAGCTGCGCCAACGTCGGCGGGCCGTATGACACCTACGCCGTCGTGCAGGGCGTCGATCAGGTGATCCCGGTCGATGTCTACGTGCCCGGCTGCCCGCCGACGCCGGAGGCGCTCTACTACGGCGTGCTCCAACTGCAGAACAAGATCATCAAATACGAGGCGATGGCCCGTCGGGCGGGGCGTGCCGAAGCGAAGCGCTGTCGCCTCATGGAGCAGGAATCGTCGAAGAAGCAGGTTCACCGCACCGGGAGACCTCTGCCGGGCGCGGCGCCAGTATGGTCACCTGATCCTTCGTAAGGAACTTGAGCGGCGGCTCACGCCTACCCCGTGTTGCGGAGGCCGCCCGCGATGCCATTGACGGCGAGGAGGAGCGTCCGCAGGACGTCCTGATCGTCCGGGTTGGCGCGGAGGCGCTGCAACAACTCGATTTGAATGAAGGAGAGCGGATCGACGTAGGGATTGCGGCGGCTGATGGAGCGTTGCAGCACTGGTTCCTTGTCGAGCAGCGCCTGTTGCCCGGTCACGGCGAGCAGAGTCTCGCGCGTCAGATTGAACTCCTTGCGGAGCCGGAGGCCGATGCGACGGCGAACGGTCGCATCGCGGACCAGGCCGACGTAACGGTCGCCGATGTGGAGGTCGGCCTTCGACATCGCCATCTCGGCGTTGGAGAGGGTGGCGGCGAAGAAGGGCCACTCGACCGCCATCTGGCGCAACAGCTCGATGCCGAAGTGCTCGATGCCGGCGGAGAGCGCCGAGCCGAGCCCGTACCAGCCGGGGAGGATGATGCGCGCCTGCGTCCAGGAGAAGACCCAGGGGATCGCGCGGAGATCGTCCAGGCTGCGCGACTGCTTGCGGCGCGCCGGCCGGGAGCCGAGCTGGAGCTGCGAGATGGCGTCGATCGGCGTCGCCTCGTGGAAGAAATCGATGAACGCGGGATCGCCGTAGACCAGCTCGCGGTAGACCGCCGCCGAACGGTCGGCCATGAAGTTCATCGCCGCGCCGAAGCGCGTTTGATTGGCCATTTCCTGATCGCGGTCGAGATCGGCCGAGCGGAAGAGGGTCGCGCCGAGGACCAGCTCCAGCTCGCGGTGGGCGACCGGCTCGGTCGAGTAGCGGGCGGAGATCACCTCGCCCTGTTCGGTCAGCTTGATCTTGCCGTTCACGGTGCCCGGCGGTTGGGCCATGATCGCGACGTTCGTCGGCCCGCCGCCACGGCCGATCGAGCCGCCGCGGCCGTGGAAGAAGACGAACGGGATGCCTTCCCGCGCGTGCAGCGCGGCGAGGTCGGCCTGCGCCTCGTGCAGCGCCCAGGTCGAGGCGAGGTACCCGACGTCCTTGTTGGAGTCGGAGTAGCCGATCATGATCTCCTGCACGCCGCCGGAGGCATCGAGCGCCGTCCGGTAGACGGGCGTGTCGTAGAGCGCCTTCATGACCGACGACGCGTGTTTGAGTGTCGCCCCTTCCTCGAAGAGCGGCGCGATGCGGAGCTTCGCCCCTTCGCCGCCGGTCGTCGCAAGCCCGGTCTCGGTCATCAGCAGCAGGGTCTCCAGCACGTCGGCCTCACCCTCGGCGCCGGAGATGATGTAGGTCTTGATCGCGTCCGGATATGCGCCGTCGAGCAGCCCATGCACGGTGCGGAACGTGCCGATGACATCCTGGGTGGGTTCGCTGAACGCGCTGGTTTCCCAGGGGATGAGCGGGCGCGGGTTGGCGATCTCGCGGGTGAGCAGGTCGATCTTTGTGGGTATGTCGAGACTCTGGTAGTCCGCCGTGACGGCGGCGTGGGCGAACGACTCGGCGACGGCCTGATGGAGACGGCGCGCGTGGTCGCGGATATCGAGCGTGGCCAGATCGAAGCCGAAGACCTCGACTTGGCGGACGACATCGTGCAGCTCGCCGCCGAGGACGAGCCCGGCCGACTGCTGCCGCAATGCGTCCTCGATCGCGCGGAGATCGGCAACCAGCTCACTCGACCGGTGGTAGCTGCCGGGCGCGGCGTCGCGGGTCGCGCGGACCCGTTCGCGCATCAGGGTGATGAGCTGGCGATAGGGCTCGTCGGCGTTGATCACGCGCAGCTCGCCGGCGAGATCCGGGAAGACGTCGCGATAGGCGTCGAGCAACGCGTCCAGCTCGCGGGCCGGCCGGATCATGCGGTCGGAAAGCGAGAGGCGGCCCGCCAGCTCGGTCAGGCGGGCTTCGAGGAAGCCGGTGCCGGCGGCGCGCATGACGCCGAGCGCCTGGACGGTGACCTCCGGCGTGACGAAGGGGTTGCCGTCGCGGTCGCCGCCGATCCACGAGCCGAAAGTGAGGAATGGCGGAACGGTGATGCCGGCGCCCGGATAGCTGACGGCGACGGCCTCTTCCAGATCGCGGTAGATCGCCGGCACGACGCGGAAGAAGGTCGAGCCGAAGTAGACCAACGCGGCGCGGACCTCGTCGAGCACGGTCGGTGAGACGGTGCGAATCTCGTTCGACGCCCAGAGCTCGGCGATCGTCGCGGTGATCCGCTCATGCGTACGCCGCACCTCTTCGGGCAGCACGCGCCGCTCATCCAGGTCGCGCACCGCGGCGAAGATGCGGGCGAGCTTGTCGATCACCGTCCGGCGCCGCGCCTCGGTCGGGTGCGCCGTGAGCACCAGCCGCAGCATCGCGCCATTCAGCAGCTCCTGCAGTCGTTCCGGTCCGACGCCCTGGCGGGCGATGATGGCGACGGCCTCGGCGACCGAGCCCCGGCGTGGTTGGTCCGGCTCGGCGATGGCGCGCCGACGGATGCGACGGATGCGCTCGCTGTCCTCGGCCAGATTGATGAGCTGGAAATAGTTGGTGAAGGCGCGGATGAGGATGTTGAGCTCATCGGTGCTGGCGCCGTGGACGAGCGCGGCGAGCTCCTTGCCGGCCTGCTCGTCGCCGGTGCGATAGGACTTGCCGAGCGCCCGCGCCTGCTCCTCCAGATCGAAGGCGTCCTGCCCGGCGAGCGACTGGATGACCTCGCCAAGCGTGTCCGCGAGCAGGTAAACGTCATCGGAGAGGGAACGGGCGACTGCCTCCTCCGGCGGAGTGATGGTTGCTGATCTCGCCTTGTCGGAACCCACGGTCGGCCTTCCCTGATTCTCAACGCTCGGTTCGAGATTCCGTCATGCTGAGCGGCGTAGCCCCGAAGCATCCCCGCGCGAAGCGCTCTCCCCTGATCGTCATGCTGAGCGGCGTCGAAGCATCTCCTGCCGCAGCAGACGGCCGCTTTGGCGGACCGGCGGCGCCGGGGGATTCCTCCCTCCGGTCAGAATGACGGGCTACCGGAACGCCGCTCGCCTAAAGGTATTGAGCGGTAGACTCCCTGACAAGCGCGCGATCGAAGCGCGAGGCAGAGAAGGACGGAGTTGTTGTGCGCGCAACCCAAATCGAACCGGCCGGGACCGATCCCCGGCACGATGGCTGAACCGGAGATCACCCTGCGCTCGAGCACGCCGGCCGACGCCGAGCAGCTCTTCGCGTGGCGCTCGGAGCCGTCCGCCGCGCGCTACCAGCCGCTCCAACCGCTGAGTTTGGCCGCGCTGCGGGCACAATTGCGGCGGCGAAGCGGCGTCCCGCTCAATCGATCGTTCGCCGGCAAGGCGCAATGGATCGTCGAGCGCGATGGTGTGCCGGCGGGCTGGATCAGCCTCACGGTCCTGGATCGCGAGCACGGGCGCGGCGCGGTCGGCTACACGATCGGCGAGGCGTTTCGCGGCCAGGGGTGCGCGACGGCGGCCGTCCGGCAGCTCATCGCTCTTGCATTCGACCCGACGGGTCTCGGTCTGGCGCGGCTGGAGGCGGTCGCGGCCGTCGGCAACCGCGCCTCGCAGCGAGTACTCGAACTGGCGGGCTTCACCCGTGAGGGATGCGCCCGCGGACTGCTGATGATCGACGGCAGGCGGGTCGATCATTACCGCTATGGCTTGCTCCGCGACGATTCGTATGGATGATGCTTGGCGAATGCTGGGCGCGGGGCCCGGAGCTACGTCGAGATTTCGCCTTCGACCTTATTGGTGAAAGGACAGACATGGCGACGACCGCCACCCAGGAGAAGACCGACGAGACGGCCACGGAGACGAAAGCGCCCGAGCTGAGCCCGGAGGAAATCGCCGACCGGCTGCGGCCGTCCGATCCGCGCATCTCGCCGGACGGCAAGGCGGTCGCCTTCGTCGTCGCGCCGCTCGGGAAGAAAGAGGAGCAGGTCAAGCAGGCTATCTGGTGGTCGCGCGACGGCCAGCCGGCAAAGCAATTCTCCGGCGGCGAGCACAGCGACCACAGCCCCCGCTGGTCGCCGGACGGCACGAAGCTCGCCTTCATCTCGAACCGGAAGGACAAGGAGGGCAAGGCGAGCAACCTCTTCGTCTCGCCCGTCGATGGCGGCGAAGCGCTCGCATTGGGTGATCTCAAGGGCAGCCTGTCGCATCCGCAGTGGTCACCGGACGGAAAGTCGATAGCCGTGCTCCGCACGGACGAGGACACAGAGGCCGAGAAGAAGGCGAAGGAAGAGGAGAAGAAGGACCACGAGGTCTTCGAGGAGGACGACAAGCTGACCCGGCTCTGGGTCATTGACGCCGCATCGGGCAAGGCGCGCTGCCTGACGCACGGCAACCGGCACATCCTCGACTATGCCTGGGCACCCGACAGCGAGCGCCTGGTGCTCGTGACCGGCGACGAGCCGAACATCAACGCCTGGCTGATCAAGACGCACCTCTCGGTCGTGGCCGCCAGCGGCGGGCTGCAGAAGCCGGTCGCCGACTTCCCGTCCGGCGTTGGCGCGCCGGTCATCCGTGAGGTGGACGGGCAGGAGGTCGTCGCGCTCATCGCCGATGACCATCGCAATGATCCCTCGCAGTCGGTCTGGACAGTGCCGTTGACCGGCGGCGAGAAGCGCAACCTGCTGCCCGGTTACGAAGGGGTCGTCGCCGCGCTGGAGCCACTGGGCATCGCGCCCGATGGGCTCGGCTTGCTGATGATCGAGGGCACACAGGGCAAGATCTACCGACTCTCCGCGAATGGCGGCGAGCTCGGGTCGATCACCGCGCCATCACTCGCCAAATCCGGCACATTCAACGGCATCTCGTTCTCGGCCGATGGTAGCCGCATCGCCGGCATCTGGACCGACAGCAGCCATCCCGAGGAGGTTTTCATTGGAAAGTCCGACGGGAACGTGACGACCGTCTCCGAATTCGGCAAGCCGTTCGCGGATCGGCTGCAAGCCGGCGAGGTCGTGCGCTGGCAGAGTTCTGATGGCGTCGAGATCGAGGGTGTCCTGATCAAGCCGCGTGACTACCAGGAAGGGATGCGCTATCCCCTCGTCGTCCAGGTTCACGGCGGTCCGTCCTGGCAGTGGGAAGACCGCGCCAACCTGAGCTGGCACGACTGGGCGCAAATGCTCGCCAGCCGCGGCTACGCCGTGCTGCTGCCCAATCCGCGCGGCAGCACCGGCCGCGGCTCGGCCTTCGAGAAGCTGTTGCAGGACGACGTCGGCGGGGGCGAGGCGCAGGACCTGATCAGCGGCGCAAGGGCGATGGTCGAGCGCGGGATCGCCGATCCGGACCGGCTGGGGATCGCCGGCTGGTCGTGGGGCGGCTACCTGACGGCCTGGACGATCACCCAGACCGACATCTTCAAGGCGGCGGTGATGGGCGCCGGGCTGGCCAACCTCATCTCCGATCACGGTGCCGGCGACATCCCGAACGCGAACCTGATGTACTATCCCGGCCACCCATACGAGCACTTCGACCACTACGCCGACCGCTCACCGCTCAAGCACGTCACGAAGGTGAAGACGCCGACGCTGATCCTCCACGGCGCGAACGACGTCCGCGTCCACCCCGAGCAGGGCCAGGAATACTACCGGGCGCTGAAGGTGCTCGGCGTCCCGACCCGTCTGGTCCGCTACCCGCGCGAGGGCCACGGCATCGCAGAGCGCAATCACCAGATCGACATCATGGAGCGGATCATCGCCTGGTTGGGGAAGTATTTGCGGTAGCGGCCGCTTCTCCCGGACAACCCGCACCCCCCCCCCCACACCCCCAATGGGGTGGGG
>JAICKJ010000221.1 GCA_025928015.1 Thermomicrobiales bacterium | reverse complement strand
GGACCTCCGGCCCGGCGACCATCCCGGTCTCCAAAAAGGCAGGTAGACAATGGCGCTCACGGCGGACACGCGCAATGTCACCATGCCCGGCGCGCCCGTGGCCGGTCGGCGACGGCTGGGCCGCTTGCAGCGGCATGAGCTGCTCGTCGCGCTGGCCTTCATCTCGCCATGGATCATCGGGTTCTGCTGGTTCCAGCTCTACCCGATCATCGCCTCGATCCGCTACAGCTTCACCGACTACAACCTGATGCAGCCGCCGGTCTGGACCGGGCTGAGCAACTACCAGCACCTCTTCACGAACGACCCGCTCTTCCGCAAATCCCTGCTCAACACCGCCGTCTACACCATCTTCAGCGTCCCGCTCGATCTCATCGTCGCCTTCTTCTTCGCCCTGCTGCTCAACATGGACATCCCCGGCCGGGCGATCTTCCGCACCGCCTTCTACTTCCCGGCGATTATTCCCAGCGTCGCCACGGCCATCCTCTGGACGATGCTGCTCAACGCCCAGGGCGGCTTGCTCAACGTCGGGCTCGGTTACCTCGGCATCGGCTCCATTCCCTGGCTCACCAGCCCGACGTGGACGATGCCCTCGCTCATCCTCCTCAGCGTCTGGGGCATCGGACCCACGGTCGTCATCTTCCTCGCCGGCTTGCAGGACGTCCCGCGCGATCTCTACGACGCCGCGCAGCTCGACGGCGCCGGGCCCTGGCGGCTGGTGCGCGACGTGACGATCCCGATGATCTCCCCCGTCATCCTCTTCAACCTGATCATCGGCATGATCGGCGCGCTGCAGGTCTTCGCCCAGCCGTTCATCATCTTCGGCCAGAGCACCACCGGCGTCGGCGGTTACGGCGGCCCGCTGAACTCGGTGCTGATGTACTCCGTCCAGCTCTACAACGTCGCCTTTGTTCAGTTCCAGATGGGCTACGCCTCGGCGATGGCCTGGATCCTCTTCGTCATCATCTTCGCGCTCTCGCTCATCTCGATGCGGCTCTCGAGCCGCTACGTCTACTACGACTGACCAAGCAGAAAGCAGCAGTCCGATGAGAGACATCGCCGAACTCAACGCCCCCGAAGCGGCGCTCACCGCGCCGGCCGAAGGCAGTGTGGCCGGGTCGCGCCGACTGCGGACGGTCGGCCACGTTGCCGCTTTTCTCGTCGTGCTCGCCTGCTCGTCTCTCTTCATCTTCCCGGTCTACTGGATGCTCGTCACCTCGCTCAAGGCCGTCCCGGAGGTCTTCGCCCTGCCGCCGGTCTGGTGGCCGCAGAAGCTGCTCTGGCACAACTACAAAGAGGCGCTCAGCCTCTTCCCCTTCGTGCACTACGCGGTCAACACGCTCAAGATCACGTTGCCGGTCACGGTCGGCACGACCATCAGCTCCTCGCTCGTCGCCTACGGCTTCGCCCGGTTGCGCTGGCCAGGTCGCGACCTCGTCTTCTACCTCGTGCTCGCGACGCTGATGATCCCGAGCTGGGTCACCCTCGTCCCCCTCTACATCCTCTTCAACCACATCAACTGGGTCGATACCTACAAGCCGCTCGTGGTCCCGTCCTTCTTCGGCGATCCCTTCTCGATCTTCCTGCTGCGTCAGTTCTTCCTCCGCCAGCCGCAGGATCTGGTCGACGCCGCCCGCGTCGACGGCGCGTCGCACGTGCGCGTCTACACCCAGATCATCCTGCCGCTCGCCCGGCCCGCCCTCGCCGTCGTCGCCCTCTTCGCCTTCATCGCCTCGTGGACCGACTTCTTTGGCCCCCTGATCTACCTCTCGAACCCGGACAAGTACACGCTCCAGCTCGGGCTGTTCAGCTTCTTCGCCCAGCACTTCGTCAACTGGCCGGGCTTCATGGCCGCCTCGCTGGTCGTCCTCGCGCCGATGGCGGTCCTCTTCTTCCTCACCCAGCGCACCTTCATCGAGGGCATCACCTTCACCGGTCTGCGCGGGTAGCCCGCGCATGACCGGCCACGTCGAGATTCGCGCCGCGCGCCCGGCGGAGTATCCCGCCGTCCTCGAGACCGTCTGCGCCGCCTTCGGCGAGCGCGTCCGCCCGTACATGACCGCAATGCTCTGGGGCGACCCGACGCTGACGACCGAGGACATCCGCGTCGCCGCCGTCGACGGCGCCATCGCCAGCGTCGTCCGCATCGCCGACCGCCCGATCCGCTATGGCACCGCCACGTTGCGCCTCGCCGGCGTCGGCGCCGTCTCCACCCACCCGGACTATCAGGGCCGTGGCCTCGCCAGCCGGGTCCTGGAGGACGCGGCCTGCTCCATGCGCGAGCGCGGCTATCACCTCGCCATGCTCTTCACCGGCATCCAGCCCTTCTACGCCCGCCTCGGCTGGACAGCGGTGTCTGAGCCGGGGTTCCGGGTGGTCTGCTCCCCTCTCCCGCGCTCGGGGGAGGGGCTGGGGGAGGGGGCTGCTCCGCGCCCGGAGGCGCCCATCATCCGCCCCTTCGACCAATCCCGCGACCTCCCCGCCATCATGCGCATCTACGACGCCTTCAACGCAGGTCGTTTCGGCCCGTACCTCCGCACATCGGCGTACTGGCGCTGCGCTCACTCGCGGGAGCGCAACATCATGCCGTCGCTTGTGGCCGAGCAGTCCGGCGAGGTCATCGCCTACGCCAGCACGACCCCGCCTGGCAACAGGCTGATCCTCTACGAAGCCGCTTGTCTCCCCGGCGCCGGGGACGCCTTCGACCCGCTCGCCTCGGCCATCATCGGCCAGGCCCAGGCGCATGACCTGACCGCCATCGAAGCCAGGTTGCCGCCGGGCCACGGACTGCGGCGCGCATTCCAGCACATGAAAGGCGCAACGGTGGAGGATCGCTCGCACCCCGGCATGATGCTCCTCCCGCTCGATCTCCCGGCCCTGTGTCAGGCGGCCGCCTCGCAGGGGTTGCCCGATTGGTCGGCGCCGTTGAAAGAAGGTGCTGCGCGCCCGGTTGTCTACTGGTGGCCGGATCATTTCTGAACGGCGCGGGCCGTGGCCCCCAATCTGCATACGCTGGTGCCATGACCGCACCGACCACCGAAAGAGACGACGCGCCCATGATGACCGCTCACCGGAATGGCGCGCGTGCGGCGACACCGGACGTCAAGCAGGCCGCGATCCTCATCGAGCATCTCCGCGCCCGATACGGCGGCCAGGACGTCCTCCGCGACATCTCGCTCGCCATCCCGCCCGGCTGCGTCTACGGGCTCGTCGGCCCCAGCGGCTCCGGCAAGACGACGCTGATGCGGACCATCCTCGGGCTCAAGCGGATCGGCAGCGGCCAGGTCACCGTTCTCGGGCGGCCCGCGGGCGATGCCGCGTTGCGTTCGCTCATCGGCTACATGCCGCAGAACGCCGCGATCTACCCCGATCTCAGCGCGCGCGAAAACCTCGAATTCTTCGGCGCCATCTACGGCGTGTCCGCCGAGCGCATCTCCGAGACGATCGAGCTGGTCGAGCTGGGAGACGTCTCCCACCGCGCCGTCATGACCTATTCCGGCGGCCAGCGCCAGCGGGTCGCGCTGGCGGCGGCCCTGCTGGCCCGGCCGCCGCTGCTCGTGCTCGACGAGCCGACCGTCGGCCTCGACCCCCGGCTGCGCAACCGCCTCTGGACGCTCTTCGACGAGCAGGCGAAGGCGGGCGTCACGCTGCTCGTCTCGACCCACGTCATGGACGAGGCCGCGCACACCGATCATCTCGCCTTTCTCGTCGACGGCCAGCTCGTCGCCACTGGCACGCCCGCCGCGCTTCTGGAGCAGACCGGCGCGCCGACGCTGGAGGCCGCGGTGCTGCAGTTGACCGAGGAACGGCTCGGCGCCTGACCGGGAGAGGAGGAAGCCCATGTCGAGACGGCGGACCCTCGCGGTCGTGATCCGCGTCCTGCGTCAGCTTCGACACGATCACCGGACGGTGGCGCTCGTGCTCCTCGTCCCGCCATTGCTGCTCTGGCTGGTCAAGGGGATCTTCACCGAGTTCGCATTCCTCTTCGATCGCACCAGCGCGATGATGTTCGGGCTCTTCCCGTTCACGCTCATCTTCGTCGTGACCTCGATCGTGACCTTGCGCGAACGCACCCAGGGGACACTCGAACGGCTCATGGCCTCGCCCATCGGGCGGGGCGACCTGATGGCCGGCTACGGCATCGCCTTCCTGCTCGTCGCCGCCGTCCAGACGGCGATCACCGTCATCGTCGGCATCGGGCTGCTCGGCATCCCGCACCACGGGCCGCTCTGGATCGCCGTCGCCTTCGTCCTGCTGCTCGCGCTGATCGGCATCGGGCTGGGCCTCTTTCTCAGCGCCTTCGCCCGCACCGAGTTCCAGGCGATCCAGTTCCTGCCCGCGTTTGTCCTGCCCCAGATCCTGCTCGCCGGGCTGCTCGTGCCGATCGACCAGTTGCCGCCGGTGCTGGAATACATCGCCCGCGTCCTGCCGCTGACCTACGCCTTCGAGGGTCTGAACGGCAACATGCGCGACGGCATGGGATTCACGGACGGCCACATGTGGATCTACTTCGTCGTCTGCATCGTCAGCCCGATCGTCCTCCTCATCGCCGGCTCGCTGACGCTCCGCCGGCATTTGGACTGATCGCCCGCGAGCGGTCAGTTTTCGTCCCCATGCATCGGTAGACTACCCAGCGTCACCGGTTGCGTCCGATGCTCCAGCGGGGAGCGCGTGACCGGGCTTGAGAGGAATGCGCATGGATTGGACGTTGGAGCTCGTGGTGCTGCCGGTTTCGGACGTGGACCGCGCCAAGGCGTTCTACGCGGACCAGGTGGGATTCAACGTCGATCACGACCACCGGGTCAACGAAAACCTGCGCTTCGTGCAACTGACCCCGCCGGGCTCGGCCTGCTCGATCGCCATCGGCGAAGGGATCACCGACGCGGCGCCCGGCTCGGTCAAAGGGCTGCAGATCGTGGTGCCGGACATCCAGGCGGCGCACGACCACCTGCAATCGCACGGCGTCGACGTGAGTGACATCCAGGTGCTTGACTGGGGCCATTTCGTCTACTTCGACGACCCCGACGGCAACCACTGGGCCGTCCAGTACATCCCCTACCGCCAGCAGGCCCGAAACCAATGAGGTAGCGGCGCACGGCGTGCGTCCGTTTCAGCGACGCGGACGCACGCCGAGTTCCCGACGTTGCGCCCCCTATTCAATTCACCGGAGAGAACCATGTCGTCCAGCACGTTCGTCGGTGCAAAGAAGAAAAAAGCGTCCGCGGCGCTACCGGTGCTCAGCCAGCGGGCGCTCAACCGCGCGCTGTTGACCCGGCAACTGCTGCTCGAACGGTCGGCAATGACGACCGGCGAGGCGCTGGAACACCTCGTCGGTATGCAATCGCAAGTGCCGGCGCATCCCTACATTGCGCTCTGGTCGCGTCTCGCCCGCTTCACGACCGACGACCTCTCGGCGATGATGCGCGACCGGTCCGCCGCCCGCGTCCCGCTGATGCGCGGCACGATCCACCTCGTCACCCCGCGTGACGCGCTCTACCTCCGGCCACTGACGCAGCCGGTCTATGAGAAGGTCTTTCCGGGCGGTGGTGCAGTCGCGCTGAACAAGGCTGGACTTGAGCACGATGCACTGCTGGCCGTCATGCAGGAGCGGATTGAGCACGCGCCGGCGACCGCCGCCGCGCTGGGCGCGACGCTTGCCAACGAGTGGCCGGAGCGCGATGGCAAAGCGATCGTCGATGCCGTGCGTCGCTACTTGCCGCTCCTGCCGATCCTCCAGATACCGCCGCGCGGCGTCTGGGGCGCGAGCCACCAGCCGACCTGGACGACGATCGAGCGCTGGCTCGGCCAGCCGCTGGCGCGCGACCCGTCGCCGGACGCCGCCATCCTCCGCTACCTCGCCGCCTTCGGCCCGGCAACCGTCGCCGACATCCAGCAGTGGTCGCGGCTGACCGGCCTGCGTCCACACGTCGCGCGCCTCCGGCCCCGGCTCCGCGCCTTCCGCAATGAGCGCGGCCAGGAGTTGTTCGATGTGCCGGGCGCGCCGCTGCCCGATCCCGAGACGCCCGCGCCGCCTCGCTTCCTGCCGGGCTACGACAACGCGCTGCTCTCCCACGCCGACCGCGCCCGCATCATCTCCGAGGAGCGCCGCCGCGCGATCGGGTCTGCCAACGGCATCTTCGACGCCACCTTCCTCCTCGACGGGTTCGTCGCCGGCACCTGGCGCATTGAGCGGCAACAGCGCGCGGCGACCATCCGGCTCCGGCCGTTCGCTCCCCTCGACCCCGGCGATCGCGCCGCGCTCGCAGCCGAGGCGATGGCCCTCCTCCGCTTCCACGAGCCGGACGCCGCCGACCACGATGTCCGGGTCGTCGCGCCGGATTGATGTTGGACGCTGGCGCCGAAGCGATGTGTGCCCCGCGTCACCATCGCCGCGTGGCGTCCCGGCAATGGTCTTGCGTCAGCACGCCCGAAGTTGCTACGCTCTCGCGGGCAGCCGGACAACGCGCGCTCGTCCGGCCGGCAACGCAGCCGCCACACCTCGTCGGCCGGGATCATTCCCATCTGTTCGCGATCGAATCTACTGGAGCACACGTTGGAAGCCACGGAGTCTCAGACAGCGACGGCCTCGGTTTCGCATGAGGAAGCCGTCGCGGATCATTCTGCCGATCAACAGTTCGTCTCGGTCGCGGAGGTCATCACCCCCACCATGCCGGCGACCACCCCGCCACACGTCGTCATCATCGGCGGCGGTTTCGCCGGCCTCAACGCGGCCAAGGAGCTTGCCGGCAAGCCGGTGAACGTCACGCTGATCGACCGGCGCAACCATCACCTCTTTGCCCCCTTGCTGTACCAGGTCGCGACGGCCCAAATCTCGCCCGCCAATGTCGCCGCTCCGATCCGTGGCATCCTCCGGCACCAGGACAATCTGAAAGTCATGCTGGCCGAAGCGACGCGCATTGACCTCGACGAGCAGCATGTCGTCCTGAACGACGGGCCGGTGCTGACCTACGACTACCTGATCGTCGCCGTCGGCGCGACCCACTCCTATTTCGGCCACAACGAGTGGGAG
>JAICKJ010000085.1 GCA_025928015.1 Thermomicrobiales bacterium | reverse complement strand
TAATCCGACTGCACCTGCTGGTAGCCGGTGTCGAGCGGGTCTTTCCACGGGTCGATCCAGTTCTGGACGCGGATCGAGAGCCGGGCGAAGGCGAGATAGGCCAGGTAGCTGGCGGCCGCGAAGGTGATGAGCCCGACGACGACGTAGAACGCGCGGCCGCTCGCGACGTAAAGCATCACCAGGAAGATGCTGAAGAAGAGCAGCGCCGAGCCGAGATCGTTGAGGGCGACGAGTGTCAGCAGCGACGCCGCCCACATGATGCCCATCGGCAGCAGGTAGGGCAGGGGCGGCAGCGAGAATCGCCCGACCCGCCAGCTCATCCCGATCAACTCGCGCTTCTCGTCGAGGTAGCTGGCCAGGAAGACGGCCAGCGTCACCTTCACGATCTCCGACGGCTGGATTTGTACCGGGCCGATCTGAATCCAGAGCCGCGCGCCGTAGACCTCGGTGCCGAGCACGAAGGTCGCCGCCTGCAAGGCGAGGCTGATGAGCAGCCAGGTGTACTTGTAGCGACGCAGCAGCTCCATCACACGCAAGGGACCGGCGAACATGACGATCGCCCAGAGGATGAGCATGCCGGCGACGAGATAGAGCAACTGGCGCTGGGCGATTGCGTCGTAGGCCGGGCTGATCTTCGCCATGTCCGGGCGCAGCCGTTGCATCATCAGCAGGCCGATGATGGAGAGGGTGGCCGTGACCGGCAAGATCACCTGATCGCCCGAGAAGCCGCGCAGGCTGAAGGTAATGCTGATGCCGAGGACGAGCGCGGCGAAGACGAGCGACACCCAGATGTCGCGCCAGGTCCACGTCACCTGCTTGGTCGGCACGAGGAAGATCATGAGCATGCCGACGATGACCAGCAGCGCCGGCGGCAGCAGCAGCCGGAACTCGGTCAGGCGGTTCGTCGGGCGATAGCGGGCAACGATGATGGTCAGGACTCCGTTGCGGGTGCCGCCGTGGGCAGGAAGAGCGACAACCGCGCCCGCTGCTCGTCGCTGATGACGGCGGGATCGGTGATGATCGCGCTGTCGAGCGCGTGAGCGCAGGCGCACGTTCGCGCCGGAAGACCGGCCCGCGCCAGCGCGGCGATGACCTCCTGGCCGAAGGCGACGTTGTCACGCAGCACGCGCTGGACCACCTCGACCGAGACATCCTCCTCGGTCTCGTGCCAGACATCGTAGTCGGTCACCATCGCCAGCGTGGCGTAGCAGAGACCGGCTTCGCGGGCCAGCCGCGCCTCCGGCATCGCCGTCATACCGATGACGTCGGCGCCCCATTGCCGGAAAAGATTCGATTCGGCCCGGGTCGAGAACTGCGGCCCCTCGATCGCGATGTAAGTGCCGCCAACATGCACCTCGGCGGACTGGCCACTGGCAGCGTCGTGCAGTGCCTGGCGCAACGATCCGCAGAAGGGATCGGCCAGGCTCACATGGGCGACGACGCCGCCGTCAAAGAACGTGCGGGCGCGGCTCACAGTCCGGTCAATGATCTGGTCCGGGATGACCGCCGTGTGCGGGGGGAGCTTCTCGCGAAGGCTGCCCACGGCGCTGATGCTCAGCAAGTGCGTCACCCCGAGCGATTTGAGCGCCCAGATGTTGGCCCGGTAAGGAACGTTCGAGGGGTTCAGCCAGTGGCCGCGCCCGTGCCGGCCGAGGAACGCGAGTCGCGTGGCGCCGAGCGTGCCGGTGACGACCGGCGCGCTCGGCGAGCCGAACGGCGTCTCGACCGTCAACTCTTCGACATTGCCCAGCCCCGGCAGGTCGTAGAGCCCGCTTCCGCCGATCACCCCCAGTATCCCGATTGCCACCGCGCAGCCTCCCTGGCGCGGTCAATCCGCGCCGATGCCATGGTACCGTTGGCTCAAACGCCTGACGAGGCAATCGCGCGTCGCCGGGATCGCCAAATGGTTCCCGCGTAACCGGCCATGCTATACTCCTGCGGGAAAAAGCGCCTGCGACAGGCGATTTCGGACCCGTGCAATTGACGACCAAACCTGAGGAGGCGCCGCCAGCATGGCGTTGCAGCAAGCACAGAAAGAAGAGATCATCGCCGTCAGCCGCGTGCACGACGCAGACACCGGGTCGCCTGAGGTCCAGATTTCACTCCTGACCGAGCGGATCAATGGCCTCACCGATCACCTGCGGACCCACAAGCACGACAACCACTCCCGCCGCGGCCTGCTGAAGCTGGTCGGCCGCCGGCGCCGGTTGCTCGCGTACCTGAGCGAGAAAGACATCGAGCGATACCGCGCGACGATTTCCCGGCTCGGCCTCCGCAAGTAGGCGGCCCCTTGCCTGGACGGTCGTCCTGGCTGCCCGGCCGGGCAGATCGGCGTTCATCCTCACGAATGGTCACGATCAGCCCGGGATCTTGATGGTCCTGGGCTGTCTGCGTGCCCGCGTGCCGATGAAGGGAGGCGCACCCGACAGCCGAAAACTCGTCCCCTGGCTGCAAACGTGCGGTAAGGGGAGTGTCCTGAAGGTTTGGGGAATTGGAGCGGCCGGAGGCCATCCCGCCGCGTCCCGCCACTCCAGTCCCTCAGTCCTTCAGGCAAGAGCGCGTCCGGAATCCGTCCGCGACGCAACGCGTTTCCCATGGAGGACTGCCGCATGGCAATCGATCAATCCGTTCTTGACCGGATCAAGACCGTTTCAATGGAGATCAACGGCCGCGAGCTCTCGCTCGAGACCGGCCGCGTCGCTGAGCAGGCGATGGGCGCCGTCGTCGTTCGCTACGGCGACTCGATGGTGCTGAGCACCGTCGTCGGCGAGCGCGAGGCGCGGGAAGACTTGGGCTTCTTCCCGCTTACCGTCGACTACGAAGAGAAGATGTACGCCGCCGGCAAGATCCCGGGCGGCTTCCCCAAGCGCGAGGGGCGCCCGACCGAGGCCGCCATCCTCGCCGCTCGCCTGACGGACCGGCCGATCCGGCCGCTATTCCCGAAGGGCTACCGCGCGGAGGTCCAGGTCATTACGACCGTCCTCTCCGCCGATCAGAAGAACGACCCCGATATCCTCTCCATCATCGGCGCGTCGGCCGCACTTGCGATCTCGCCGCTCCCCTGGGACGGCCCGGTGGGCGCGGTGCGCATGGGCTATGTCGATGGCGAGCTGGTGATCAATCCGACCTTCGAACAGCTCGATGAGAGCAAGCTCGACATGGTCGTCGCCGGTACCGACGACGCGATCATGATGGTCGAGGGCGAAGCCGATCAAATCTCCGAAGACGAGATGCTGAACGGCATCGCCCGGGCCCACGAGATCATCAAGGGCATCGTCGATCTCCAGCGGCAGCTCGTGCAAGTCGTTGGCAAGGAGAAGTGGACCTTCACGCCGCCGGAGAAGAACACTGACCTGATCGACAAGGTGCGGGACTTCATCGGCGACCGGCTGCGCGAGGTCATCCGTAACAAGGACAAGGTCGTCCGTCTCGAAGGCACCGGCGAATTGCAGGATGAGGTCATCCAGCACTTCACCGAGAACCACGAGGACGGCGAAGAGCACTACGGCAAGCATGAGGTCAACGAGATCTACGAGGCGCTGTTGAAGGAGGAGGTCCGCAATGGCATTCTCCACGAGGGCATCCGTCCGGATGGCCGCACGCCGACCGAGATCCGGCCAATCTGGGGCGAGGTCAGCTACCTGCCACGCACGCACGGCTCCGCGATTTTCACTCGCGGCCAGACGCAGGTGATCACCACTGTCACCCTCGGCTCGACCGCCGAGGAGCAACGGCTCGACTCGATCAGTCCGGCAACGAGCAAGCGCTACATCCACCACTACAACTTCCCACCCTACAGCGTGGGTGAGGTGCGCCGCCTGCGTGGCCCGAGCCGCCGCGACATCGGCCACGGCAACCTGGCCGAGCGGGCGCTGCAGAGCGTCGTGCCGAGCGTCGAGGAATTCCCCTACACACTGCGGCTCGTCTCCGAGGTCGTCAGCTCCAACGGCTCGACCTCGATGGCCAGCGTCTGCGGCTCGACCATGTCGCTGATGGACGCGGGTGTGCCGATCAGCGCGCCGGTCGCCGGCGTGGCGATGGGCCTCGTGACCGACTCCTCGGGCAAGTTCACGGTGCTGACGGACATTCAGGGCATGGAGGACGCGCTCGGCGACATGGACTTCAAGGTCGCCGGCACGAAGGATGGCGTCACGGCCATTCAAATGGATATCAAGGTCAAGGGCATCACGACCGAGATCATGCGCCAGGCGCTCCACCAGGCGCACGACGGTCGCCAGTTCATCCTCGGCAAGATGCTCGAGGTCATTCCGGCGCCGCGCGGTGAGCTCTCGCGCCTCGCGCCGCGGGTGACGGTGATCAAGATCAATCCGGAGAAGATCGGCGCGGTCATCGGCCCGGGTGGCAAGATGATCCGCTCGATCCAGGAAGAGACCGGCACCAAGATCGACATCGCCGACGACGGCACCGTCTCCATCTCCTCCTCCGACCCGGCGGGCACCGACGCGGCGGTCGCGAAGGTGAAGAGCCTGACCGAGGAAATCCGGATCGAACGGGGCGAGATTTACAACGGCAAGGTCGTGAGCATCATGCCGTACGGCGCCTTCGTCGAGCTGCTGCCGGGCCGCGACGGGTTGGTGCACATCTCGGAACTCTCCGAGGATCCTTCGGTCCGCGTCGAGAGAGTCGAGGATGTCGTGAATCTCGGTGACGAGATCACCGTCATGGTGACCGACGTCGCCCCCAACGGGAAGGTCAGCCTCTCCCGCCGGGCGGCGTTGACGGGCGTGATGCCAGAGCCGAAGCCGGCGCGGCCGCCGCGCAACGATGGCTTCCGCGGCCCGCGGGGCGGCGGTGATCGCCCGGACCGCGGCGATCGCCATGGCCATGGTGGCGGTCACGGTGATCGTCGCCACGACGGTCCGCCCCGCCGCGGAGAGTAGCCGCCCTCACCCCCAGCCCCTCTCCCAATCCTGGGAGAGGGGTTTTTCATCTGCCGCTAACCGCTTTCCGTTCCCGGGAAGTGCTCCCCTCTCCCAAAGTTGGGGGAGGGGCTGGGGGAGGGGGCAGCTACTTCGCCTGTTCCGTCGCGCGCTGCGCGGCGTTGGTCGCGGCGTCCTTGAGCCACGCCGGGGCATTGCCGCTTTCCAGCAGGAAGGAGAGGACGAAGAGCGCGACGCAAATCAGGACGCAGGCGATCAGGATGCCGACGAGAATCCAGAGCCAGACGCGGCGCTTGGGCCGTGGCGGCGGTCCCAGGCTCGACATCCGCCATTCCTCGTCGGTTGCCTCAGCCGGTCGCTGCTGCTGCTGATACGGGGGCGGCGCCGCATTCGTGGGCGTTGGCCGTGGTGGTTCATCGGTGGACGGATACTGCGGCGGTATCGAGAGGTCTTTCCGCAGCCGCGCGCCGCAGTTCTCGCAATAGGTCGCGTCAGCCGGGTTCTCGTGCCCGCAGTTCTGGCAACGTACCTCGCCGGTGCCCGATTGATCCATGCGTCCCCTGTCCCTCCCGTCTGCGAAAGACGCCATGCGCGCCGCGAAGATCGGTCAAATCCGTCATGCGCAGAAAAACGCGGGATCGTGGCCGGTGAGGTTCGATCCCGCGTCACCGCGTCTGTGATTGGTCGCCCGATTACTCGTTCAGGCGCGGGTCGAGCGCGTCCCGCAGACCGTTGCCGAGCAGGTTGAAGGCGAGTGATGCGAGGTAAATGGCGAAGCCAGGGAAGAAGACGTAGGTCCAGGAGGTCGCATAGAAGTCCTTGGCTTCGTTGAGCATATTGCCCCAGCTCGGGACCGGGATGCGGACGCCAAAGCCGAGGTAGCTCAGCGTCGCTTCGGTCAGGATGTAGGCCGGCAGGGCCAGCGAGACCCACACGGTCACGATCGACAGGACGTTTGGAAAGATGTGGCGGAAGATGATCCGGGCGTTGCTCGCGCCGCTGACGCGCGCGGCGTCGATGTAGTCCCGGTTCTTCAGGCTGAGGACCTCGCCCCGGATCAGCCGGGAGACACCGGTCCAGCCGAGCGCCGCGATGACGACGGATAACCCGACCGGGCCCGGGCGCCACCAGACGGAGATCAGCAGCAACAGCGTGATGCCGGGGATGGAGATGATGACGTCGACCAGCCGCATCAGGATGCTGTCGATCAGCCCGCCGTAGTAGCCGGCGACCGAACCGATGGTCGCGCCGGCGGTGAGCGCGAAGACGACCGTCAGACAGGAGACCATCATCGAGACCCGGCCACCATAGGCGAGACGGGTGAGGATGTCGCGGCCATTCGAATCGGTGCCGAATGGGTAGCCGGGCGTGCCGACCGGCGCCAGCACCTTGCTGTAATCGCCAACGTCAAAGGAGTGCCCGGTGAGCATCGAGACGACCGGTGCGCCGAAGGAGAACAGGAGGATGAAGATGGCGAGACCGAGGGCGACCATGGCGATCTTGTCTTTGCGCAGCCGCCGCCAGGCCCGCCGATAGTAGCCGGGCGTGCTGACCAGCTTGGACCGGTCGAGCGCTCCTCGTTCGGCCGGCAGCGCCTGTTCGCCGGCTTGGGCGAGCGTCTGGTTCGCCACGTCGGATTGCTGTGCCATGCCTATGCCTCCACGCTCTTCGTTGAGCGGGCCGCGAGATCGTTAGTCATATCGCACCCGTGGATCGATCGCACCATAGAGGATATCGGCGATGAGGTTGTCCAGCACGGTGAGCACGGCAAATATCATCACGCAGGCCATGGCGACAGAATAGTCGTTGGTGTTGAGGGAATCGATGGTGAGCTGGCCGATGCCAGGGTAGCCGAAGACGTTCTCAACGATCAGGGCGCCACCGAAGAGTTCCGGGATAGTCAAGCCAACCAGCGTCACGAGCGGCAGCACCGCGTTGCGGAACGCATGCGCCATGAGGACGGTTCGTTCGTGGAGGCCTTTCGCCTGCGCGGTCCGGATGTAATCCTGCCGGATCACATCCAGCATCGACGAGCGGATGTACCGCATCCAGACTGCGAGCTGGACGCTGCCCAGCGTGAAGACTGGCAGGATGAGATGTTTGATGTAGTCCCAGGTATTGGACCCACCTCGAAGGTTCCGCACGCCGCCGGATGGTAACCAGGGCATCCCCCATTCCTTGAATTTCACCGAGAAGAGAATGATGAGGAGTAATCCGAGCCAGATCGTCGGCACCGAGAAGAAGGCCGTCGAAATGATCGTCGAGACGCGGTCGAAGATGGAATTTCTATGGATCGCCCCGTAGATGCCGATCGGGATAGAGAGCACCAGCGCGAATATCAGGGACGAGAACGAGAGGACCAGCGTGTTTGGCAGAGCCTGCTTGAGCCGGTAGGAGACAGGGGAGTAGTTGGTGAAGCTGGTGCCGAGGTCACCCTGCGCGACATGCTCGACCCACACGAAATAGCGCTTGTACCATGGCTCGTCGAGCCCCATCTGATGCTTGATCCGTTCCCGGTCGGCTGGTTTGATACTGGGGTTGAACTGGAAACGATCGGTCGGGCTGCCCGGCACCAGGTTCAACAGTGCGTAGACGAGAAACGAGATACCGATCAGGAGCGGGATCATGCCGAGCAGGCGGCGAACCAAATAGCGGGTCATGAGAATGCCTCAGATTGTTTGTTGGCGCTCAGTGTGAATGGTGCTCACTGAGTGGATGTAGCATACCATGAGGGGTGTATGCCGAAGATGAACAGCGCGTGAAGCCGTTGTGCGCCGGCGCGGGCTGGCAAGCCTGAGCTTGACCAATGGGGCGCCACTGGCGCCCCATTGGTCGCTGAATCCCTGCGCGATGACTAGCTGACCTCGTTCCACCAGAACGGGAGGCTCCAGATTTCGGAGTACCCGTTGGGGACGAAGTTGTGCAGCGTCGTGCGGTTGCCGTAGATCGACTTCCGGAAGACGAGGATGCCCGCGGCCGAATCGTCATTGACGATGTTTGCCTGCTCGACGAGCAGCTTGACGCGCTTCGCCTGGTCGAGCTCCGCGATCTGCTGCGGCTGCAGCTCGTCGAACTTCTTGTCGCAGTAGTGCATCACGTTGAAGCCGACCGGCGGGGCCTGATCACAGCCGAACATCGAGCCCTGGTCCGCGGTGGTGTCCCAGCTGAAGCCCCAGACGACCATCTGGAAGTCGCCCGAGTTGGTCTTGTCGCTCAAGGTCGGGAACGGGACAGACGCCGGGATCATCTCGATGCCGATTGCCTTCCAGGCCTGCTGCATGTACGGCAGCTGCTGCTGGTAGGTGGTCACACCCTCGGTGTACAAGCACTCGAAGCTGAACTTCTTGCCGTTTTTGTCGACGATACCGTCGCCGTTCGTGTCCTCCCAGCCGGCTTCCTTCAGCAACGCCTTGGCCTTGTCGGGATCGAAGTTGTAGACCGTGTTGATCTGGTCCGGCGCGTAGGCGATGGAGAGGACCGGCTGCGTGCCGTTCGCCTGCTCCGCGAAGCCGAGGTAGATCTGCTCCGCCATCAGCTTGCGGTCCAGCCCGTACATCATCGCCTGGCGGACCTTGACGTCCGCGAACAGATCGAGCTTCTTCGGATCCTCCATCTGGGAGTACCAGTTGAAGGAGAAGGTGTCGAACGCGTCGATCTTCAGGTCCTTGTTCGCCTCAAGCGGCTTGGCCTGGCTGAACGGGACCTCGGTGACGTCGATCTCGCCGGTCAGCAGCGCCTGGATCGCGGCCGACTGCTCCTTCCGGATCGTCAGTGTGAACGTGTCGATGTTCGGGATCCAGTTCTTGTCCCAGTAGTCGGCGTTCTTGGCGAGGGTGACGTGGTCGCCCTGCTTCCACTCGACGAACTTCATCGAACCCGAGCCGACGACCCGCTTCGGATCCTGACCGGTGCTGCCGGGGTCGGCGCCCCAGTTCTCCGGCTTGACGTCCTGCCAGATGTGCTTCGGCAGGATGCCGAACGGGTTGAAGCTGAGCAGGAAGATGGCGGACTGCTGCTTGGCGACGAACTCGACCGTGTGGTCGTCGACCTTCTTGTAGCTCTTGACGAACTGCTGCACGGAGCCTTTGCGGACGCTCTGGCTCTTGTCGGCGAGCACGCCGTCGTAGGTGAAGATGACGTCGTCGGCCGTCACCGGCTGCCCGTCGTGGAACTTGGCGTTCGGGTTGAGGTGGAACGTGTAGGTCACGCCATCATCGGTGATGTCCCAGGAGTCCGCGAGGCCCGGCGCGACAGTGCCGTCGGCATAATTGGTCCCGACGATGCCGTCAAAGATGAAACCGCAGATCCAGTTCGAGTAGACATCGTCAACGAGCGTCGTGTTCAGGGTCGAGATGTCGCTGAGCTCACCCCAGATGACCTGGCCACCCTGCTTCTTGATGTCCTCGAACTTGTACTTTTCCTTGATCTGGGCGAAGACCTCGTCGCGGGTCGGGGATTTGGCCGCGCCGCTCTTCGCGGATGTGGTACCCTGCGCGCCCGCCGAGCGGACCAGCGCCGACGCCGCGCCAACTGACAGCCCCATCGCGGCCGCGCGGCCCATGAATTGCCGCCGGCTGAGCTGACCGGCCCGGAGTTGGGCGACCAGCGCTTCAATTCGTGAAGAGTCCATACCTGACGTCCTCCGTTCCAGATCCCACGGATGCACCATTGCGATCCGTGTGGCCCTCCGGGCCCCCCGGTGTTGCTGTCAACAACCTTGCGTTTGCTCGCAATGCCCATGCCCGCGACTGCATGGGATGCGCTCCTGCCCAGCGCACCTCGTCGCACGCGCTCCGACGGTCAAATCACGTCCATGTGCCCAACCGCCCTTGGCCGCTTGCGTCTCCATGACGCGAGACTCCATGAGGCGAAGTCCCCGTTCGCGGTTTCCGGGTCACCGCGGACTCGGCAAGGTCCCTGACCTACGCATTACGCGGGTACTTTACGTAGCTGGCTTGATAAGTGTCAAGAATCGCGGCGGTCTGCGGCTGCGAGCGCGGCACGACTCGCTGCGATCTTGCGCCCGCTTGCCGCATTTGCCATGATGCGCGTTACGAAGCAGATCATGATAGTTCCCGTTTCGTCCATTCGCCCGGCGCGCGCTCCGGTCCGGAAATGGCTGCCTGATGGCACGAATCGTCCAAATCGTCGTGTGGCTCGCGGTCGGCGCGGTGCTCGCCATCGGGCTGGTGCTCTACTGGCACCATCAGACCGAGCGCGCCATCGTCATTCAACCTTTGCCGATCAATGCGACAATCGTCGTCGACGTTCGTGGCGGCGTTGCGACGCCCGGCGTTGTGGAGCTGCCCGCGGCTTCGAGGGTTTCGGACGCGGTCGCCGCGTCGGGAGGTTTGACCAGCGATGCCGACGTCGGCCAGCTCAATCTGGCCGCGCGCCTGGCCGATGGCCAAAAGCTCGTCATCCCGACCGGCGTGCCGGCTACCACTGTGGTAGCGGCGCCGGCGCCTGCCACCGGGCAACCCGCCGTCCAGATACCGGCGACGTCCGCGCCCAAATCGCTCGTCAACCTCAACACCGCGTCGGCCGACGAATTGAAGGCGCTCCCGGGCATCGGCGAGGTGCTGGCCGGGCGCATCGTCGCCTACCGGGAGGCAAACGGTCCCTTCCGATCGGTCGATCAACTCGGCGAGATCAAGGGCATCTCGCCGAAGCTGCTGGAGTCGTTGCGACCGATGGTGACCATCGGTGGGTAATGCCGATGGTCTGCTCATCGGCCTGGCGCTGCTCGCCGGACTGACCGCCGGCGTGCCCGGCATCCTGCTGGTCGGGCTGGTCACGCTCGCGGCGCAGGCATTGCGCCGCCGGCCCGATCTGCCACGCCTTATCCTGGTTCTGCTGGTCACGCTCGCGGGGGCGGCGCGGACCGGGATCGCCGCCCATCCTCCATCCGCGACCGATCTGCAATGGAGCGACGCTGCGATTGGGCGCGTCATCTCCATGCCGGTGAATCGGGGTGATGGCCAACGGCTTCTCCTGGACGTCGAGAAGGTCCGGCGCAAAGGTACGTGGGCTGGAGCAGACGTACGGGTCTACATCTCCACCGGGCAGTCGCGGGTGAACGTCGGCGATCGGATTTGGATCGCCTGGCGGGCCGAGCCGGCCATCGACCTGGAACCGGGCTTTGGCGGCTACGTGCGCTCGCTCGGCGCGGCGGCCAGCGCCCAGGTCTTCGCGGTACGACTCGAATCAACGGGGTCGTCCTGGCAGCGCCGTTTCGTGCAGTTGAGGGCGGCACTGGGTGACCGCTTGCAGCGCGCCGCGCCCGGCGATGCTGGCGCCTTGCTGGCCGGGATGGTGACCGGCGATGACGGGCAACTCGCTCCCGCCACCCGCGATGCGTTCCGCGTCACGCAGACGAGCCACATCACGGCCGTCAGCGGCAGCAACCTCTCGATGGTCGCCGGTCTCTGGGCTGTTCTCGGCGCGTCCGGAGTGCTTCGCCGGCGGGTGTGGTATCAGGCGCTGGTGGCCGGGACGATCGTCGGCTACGCGATCCTCGTCGGCCTCGAACCTCCTGCCCTTCGCGCTGCGATCGTCACGTTGCTTGCCCTGCTGAGCGTCCGCTTCGGCCGGCGTCCCGACGCGCTGACGCTGCTGGTCCTGACCGGGGCCGGCATGGCCCTCATCGATCCGGCCGTCACCGGGTCGCTCGGCTTTCAACTCTCAATGGCGTCCTCGGTCGCGCTTGTCTCCTGCCTGCCGAACTCCGCGTTGACCTCGCTCGCCTGGTTGCGCTCCTCCTTGCTCGCGGTCTTGTGCGCCCAACTGGCGACTCTGCCGCTTCTGATCGGCGCTCTTGGCACCTGGTCGCCGATCGGTGTCGTCGCCAACATCATGATCGCGCCACTGATACCCGTCGCTACCTATTTGGGGGCGATCGCGGCGGTCGTCGGACTCCTCTGGGAACCGCTCGGCACCCTGCTCGGTTGGCTGGCCGCCTGGCCCGCGGAGGCGATCCTCGCCGCCGTTCATCGCAGTGCGCTCGTCGCGCGGCCGCTCCCACTGGCCGCCAGCGGCGACGCCGGTCTCCTCATGATCTCGCTGATCGCCGCTGGCGCGTTGGCCAGCATCAGCCCGGAGACACGGCGGTTCGCCGGCGACATGCGCGTGCTCTGGCTGAGAACGCGTGCCGATGTGGCGCTCGCCGCCGGATCGTGCCTGGCCGGGTTCGTGCTGACATTGACGCTCGTCATGCTCGCCAGTTAGGCCGGGCGCGACATTGACACTGGCTTCAAAAAACGGCTATCTTTCGGCGGCTGCGCCCCCATAGTCTAGCGGCCCAGGACGTCACCCTTTCAAGGTGAAGATCGCGGGTTCGAATCCCGCTGGGGGTACCGCATCGCGCATCCGCTCGCTACACAAGGACCGTTTTGTGACGACTGCCGCCGACGTCATCGCCGCGCTCGGCCTGCGCCGACTGCCCGGTGAGGGCGGTTACTTCGTCGAGACCTTCCGCGGCACCGAGATCATCGCGCCGGCGGGCGCGGGTGAGCTGGCCGGGCAGCGACGGCCCCTCTCCACCGCGATCTATTACCTAATCACACCGGATGATTTCTCCGCCCTGCACCGGCTCAGGGCCGATGAGATCTTCCATTTCTATCTCGGGGATCCGTGTGAGATGACGCTACTGGACCCGGATGGCCGAGTAGAGCGTCGCCTGCTCGGCCCCGACCTTGCAGTGGGCATGACGCCGCAGGTCCGGGTGCCGGCCGGCGTTTGGCAAGGGACGCGGCTCGTCCCGGGCGGTGCGTTCGCGCTCCTCGGCACGACGATGGCACCCGGGTTCGACCCGGCCGATTTCGAGCTGGGCGAGCGCCAGCGGCTCCTCGTCGGCTGGCCGGCCGCAGCGGACGCGATCCGGTCATTGACACGGGCGTGAGCAGCCGCGCCCGGCGTGGAGCGCGATGGTAGAGTACCGATCAGAGCGTCGGGCGGCCTGCCGACGCGCGTGTTGGACGCCGCCCATCGATTGCTGTGGAGGGGGCAAGGTGGACATCATTCTTCCCGTGGCGGGGCTTGGCACGCGGCTGCGTCCCCAGACCTGGAGCAAACCGAAGCCGTTGGTCAGCGTCGCCGGCAAGCCGATGCTGGAGCACGTCCTCAATCGCGTCATGCCGCTCAATCCAAGGAAGCTGGTCTTCATCACCGGCTACCTCGGCGAGCAGATCGAGGAATGGGCGCGTGCCACCTACGACATCGAGCTCGCTTTCGTCCACCAGCCGGAGATGCTCGGCCAGACCGACGCCATCCTCCGCTGCCGTGAGATCAGCACGAAAGACGCGCTGATCATCTTTCCGGACATGATCTTCGAAGCAGATTTCAGTGACCTGACCAGGCCCGACATCGACGGCGCGATGTATACGAAGGAAGTCGAGGATCCTTCCGCCTTCGGTATCGCGATCGTGGAAGACGGCCGGATCACCGAGGTGATCGAGAAGCCAGAGAAACCGGTCTCCAACCTGGCCGTCGTCGGCATCAACTATTTTCGCCACATGCCTGATCTCTACAGCGCGATCGACGAGCAGATGGCGAAGGGCATCAAGACGAAGAACGAATACTTCATCGCCGACGCCATCAACATCATGATCGAGCGGGGCAAGACATTCGTCACCGAGCCGGTGAGCGTCTGGGAGGATTGCGGCAATGCCGACGCCCTCTTGCAGACGAACAAATACCTGCTGCAGAACGACCCGCCCTCGCCGGCCCAGCGGCCCGGCGCTGTCATCATCCCGCCCTCCTACGTCTCCCGCAGCGCGACGATCGAGAACGCGGTCATCGGACCCTATTCGAGCATCGGCGACGGCGCCGTCGTCCGTGACGCGGTCGTGCGCGGCTCGATCGTCGAGGACGAGGCGGTCATCGAGGGCGCGATCCTGGAGCACTCGCTGATCGGCCGGAAGGCAGAGGTGTGCGGTCACGCCGCCCGGCTCAACGCCGGAGACACGACATCGGTCGCCCTGTGAGCGAATCGGTCAATGCCGCCAGTCAGTCGCCGGAGCGCGAATGGCTGGAGCTGGCGGTCGAGGTCGATGCCGAGGCGGCCGAGGCGGTGTCCGAGCTCTTCGGCCGCTACGGCTACAACGAAGGCGTCGTGATCGACGAGCCCTACGTCCAGGAGGGCGACGGCGATAATCCGGAAGTCGATGCCAGCCGGCCCTTCATCATTCGCACGTATGTGGTCGCGAGTGACATCAAACCGGCCACCATCGACGAGATCCGGAAGGCGCTCTGGTATCTCGGCCAGCTTCGCTCGGTTGGTGAGCTACGACTGACAACGTTGCAGGAGC
>JAICKJ010000281.1 GCA_025928015.1 Thermomicrobiales bacterium | reverse complement strand
CGCAGCACGAACGCGATCGTCACCGCGGGGAGTGAGCCGAGCGCGGTGAAGATGATGAGTGCCAGCGCCACCGCGCCGACACCGGCGGTCGCCCCGAGGAACGGCGCGCGCTGAATGCGCGGACTGCGGGAGATGACGAGCCCGTAGGTCACGGTGCCGACTGCCGCGCCAGCGCCAAGCGTGGCGATCAACGCCGGATCGATGCCCCGCACGTCGTGCAGGAAGTTGGGCACCAGCGAGACGCCAATTGCGAGGACGAAGACCGTGGCGCCGTGCAGGATCAGGATTTGCCGGCTCGCGTGGTGCCGGAAGACCGCGCCATAGCCGCCGGTGGGGACCGAAGGCGGCGCAGCATGCTCCGGTGTGCGGAAGTTGAGCCGCGAGATGAGCCAGATCGCGGCGAGCGTGAGCAGCGCGGCGAAGATGAACGCCGCGCGCATCCCCCAGATGGCGATCAGCACGCCGACGAGGAGCGGGCAGATGATCAGCGCGGCCGAGGGACCGACCGTGAAGATGAGCGTGAACGCGCGGACCCGGTCGGTCGTCGTCTTGTCGGCCGCGTAGGTCTGCATCAGAGGAAAGACCAGCTCGCCGATCGCGTTGGTCACGACCGTCAGCAGCAGGATGGGCCACGATTGGGCGAGCGCGGCGACGATCAGACCGCAAAAGGCGATCACGCGGGCGGTCATGAGCATCTTCCGCGGATCGAACCGTTCGCTCAGCCAGGCGGATGGACCGAGGATGAATGGACGAATGACGCCCGCGACGCCCAGCACGAGGCCGACGATGGCGATGGGCGCGCCGAGGTGCTCGATCCAGAGCGGCCAGATGCCGGTGTAGGCGCCGAAGATGCCCTCGAAGCAGGTCGTTGCCCAGAAGGCGTACCCGAGGTCCCGACCCAGCCCCATATCCCAGCGAACGCGCATCATGATATCCCGTTGGCAGCCGGCACGGTCAGCCAGGTGGTCGGCGTCGATTGCGACGAAGAGAACTCCCAGGATGTGGCTCGTGGCATCGCCGGAGCGATCATCCAAGCCATGATCGGGAGATTGTACCCAATTGCCGTTCCCGCAGGAGTCGGCTGGAGTTTCGCGGGCAGCCTCTGGTAGATTCCAGAGCGAATCGCGGTCACCCGGGTGGGCCGGGCGTCCAGATTCGGGTGGAAGGACGCGTGTGAATCCCTACGTTCTGACCGGACTGGCGATGTGCGTCATCGTCTTTTTGGCGCTCGCGGCGACGGCCTACCTCGCCGTCTTCTTCAATCGCCGGGCGAAAGCCGATCTCCAGGCCGCGCTCGATCCCCTCGCCGAATTGGTCCATGGCACCGTCGATCTCGAGAGTGCCACCGTCACCGGCACGTTCGACGGCCAGATCGTCGCGGCCCGCATGGCGAACGCCGATGGCGGCGTCGGGCGTGTCTTCCAGACGGAGCTGGTCGATCCATCCGGCGGCATCGGCTGGGTCTACACCTCGTCGCCGCCCCGCGAGAAAGACAACGAGCCGCGGATCGAGTTCGATTCGGACATGCCGGCCATTCGCGAGAGTCTGTCGCTCCTCGACACCGCGCCGCCCGAAAAGGTCGTCGACGCAAGGCGGGAGCGCTTCCGGCTCTCCTACGATCCCGAGGCCGGCTATCTGCGCCTGGTCAAGGGCATGAAGACCCGGCGTGACATCCCGGATGCCGAGCATTTGCGCGCGCAGCTCGCGTTTCTCGAACACCACGGCGACGAGAACCGCGCGGTCCAGGAGCGTCTCCGCGCCGTCGGGACGGAGCAGCAAACCTCATGACGAATCCGTCCACGATCCGCGCAGATTCAGTGTCGGAGCAATATGCCTGGCTCGGCTGGCGATTCGGTGACCACCGCGATTGGTCGGTCGAAGCGGTGACGTACGGCGAGCGCGACGGGGCTGAACTGGAGACGATGAGCGTGCTCGCGGACGGTGAACGCGAGGACGTGAGCTTCGACGTCACCGCGCTGCGCGATAGCGATGCGGAGAGTGAGGACCCCACGCTCGCCCTCGATCGCGTCATGCGCGCGGCCACTGAGTTCGCGGAGCAGAACCCGCCCCAACATCCCGGCTCGATCGCCCGCTTCCCGGTTCCGTGGAACGCCTATCAGGGCTCGCTCGCCGTCCCGATGACCGTACTGGCCGTCGACCACGGCGCCCGCGGACTGTACGCGCCGCCGCGTATTGTCGGCGTGACCTTCTCAACGCTGGAGCCCTTCGGCGTGGGCGAATATCCGGGCTTCGCGCCGGAGAACTGGCCGCCGGAACGGCTGGGTGACTGGCCGCCGCCCGAGCTCGCATCGATGTCGATGTCGGCGTTGCAGGGGATGATCGGCCGCTTCAGCGCCTGCTGGCTGCGCCTGTTGGACGCCTGGTTCCAACATCGGAGTTATCCCCACCGGGGTGTGGACGCCCGCGATGCCATTGAGCTCCTCGCCAGGCTCGACTTGTCCGCGATGTTGCCCTGGTACCGGCGTCTCAGCCCCGGCTTCTGGGACTGGCTCGAGGACGCTCAGCAGTAGCGCGCCGGGCCCCACTCAGTCGGCCGCGTGCTCCTGTGGCCGGTGGACCGGCGGCGCGGCGGGTGCCGAGGCGGGGATGGGACTGGCCGCGTGCTCGCCCATCATGTGGCGCAGCCACGCGCCGGCGATGGACCAGCTTGCCGTCGTGATCAGCCCGCCGGCGGCGACGTCCACGACATAATGCTCTCCCAGGTAGACGAGCCCGAAACCCATCGAGAGAGCGTAAAAGGCGGCGAGGATCGTCCAGAAGCGGCCACGCGCGCGTGCGATCCAGAAGAGGATGAACGTGACCGCGAAGTGAATCGATGGCATTGCCGCGATTGGGTTCGACTCACCGACGACCTTATAGCCAGCCTGGTAGAGCCCGCCGCCTAGCTGCCGCGCGATGGGCTCCATGATCCGGAGCGCCGTTGCCGAAGCCGGCGTGTTCACCGTCTCCGGCGCCATCCACGGCGGATTTGACGGGATCAGAAAGTAGAGGACCAATCCGGCGAAGAGGACGAGTGCCAGCGTCAGGAAGGCGCGCCGGAAGATGCGCGGGTGCTTCCACCACATCCACGCCATGACGACATGCGGGATCAGGAAGTACGACCAGTGGACGAAGACGAAGTAGTAATCCCACGGGTGCAGATGGTGCGGGTCATAGAAGTGACTCTGGAGTACGACGGTCGGCAACTCGCCACCGAAAATCCACCGCTCCAGGTGCGAGACTTTCGTGTTCCAGATCTCGGCCAGCTTCGTCTCGTCGGCGAATGAACGCAGGAAGGTGAAGACGAACCAGAGCGTTGCGTAGGGGACGAAGGCGATCAGGAACGAGCGGGCGCGGCCCAGGGGCACAACCATGATCGCGAAGACCGCGAGCAGGCCCCAGCCGAGAAACTGCCGGTTGGTGTAGACGGAAACGACGATCAGCACGAGCGCGACGAGCAGACGAACCCAGAACTGCCATGTCTTCACGAGGGAGACGGCATTTCGCCCGACCCGTTCCCGGAGCCGGACACTCCCGGGGCGCCACTGGCGCCATGGCGATGGATTGTCCGCGTGCCGCTGATCCATCACGCTATCCCGCTGTGCCGGGTGCTAGACGCTGTACCGCGTCCGCGACTTGCTGGTCACCGTGATCGTTTCCGGGCCGCCGTCCGGCCCCGGTTTCCGGGCGATGAAGCCACGCCGTTGCTGTTCCGCGATCCACGCGGCGTCATAGCCGCGTGACTCGGCCAGTGTCTCGAACTCGCCGGACGGCAGTGTGCCCCCGGCGTTGACCGCCGCCTCATAGAAATCGTGCCGCGCCCGCTCCGCCGGTGTCGTCGCGCTGAGCACCAGCCGCTCGACCACCGGGCCGCCCTTCAGATGCTCGACGATCTCCTTCAGGTCCTTCACAGTCACGCCGTGATAGATCACGTTATCCGGGTAGATGACCATATTGGGACCGATGTCGCACAGATCGATCGTGCCGCAGTTGTTGACGAATATCTCGGCGTCCAGCTTCTTGCGGATGATCTCCAGCCGCAGCCGGCCGACGACATCCATCGCGCCCTTCTGGTTGCAATGGACCGCCGTGCAGACATAGACCTGTTTCTTCGTCCAGTACAGAGCCGTTCTCCCGCCGCCGGACCGGATCAGCCGATCCGGTACTGAATCCCGAACCCGCCGCGTGGGTAGGTCCACTCGATGTTGTTGAACTCGTTGCACACGATGCGGCAGGTACCGCACTCCACGCAGCCTTCGTACGAGAACAGCACGCGTCCATCGTCCTGCGGGCTGTAACATGTCGCCGGGCAGCAATTGATGCACTGCTGGCGAATGCAGGACAGGCAGACGTCGTGATCGATGATGCGAATGTGCGCGCGGCTGCTGTCCACATTGTAGACGTCCAGGCTCAGCTTTCGTTCTATCGCCGCCGGATCCAGAATGCGCGCCCGCTGCTGCACCGGCGCGGCGGTGCTCGTCTCACTCATGTCCCGGGCGTCCTCCAGTCCATCGTCCAACGCGAACAGACCGGTCCTCCCGGTCGTGCCCTGAATGATCAGTCTACCACCCGGGCCGTACGTATTCTGCCGCTGGCCCCGCCCTGCGAGACCCCGCCGTCGCCCGCGGCAATCGCCTCTTTCGCGATCCAGGCGCGCCAATTGGCCTCAAGCTCTTCCATCGTCCGCCCGAGCGCGCGCTGGAAGGCCGTGTCATAGGGGACACCCGTGGCCAGCTCCCGGACCAGCCGCGTCAATCCCGCTTCGCCATACGTCTGGGCGATATAGCTGACGGCGCTGAAACTCTCGGCGTAGGCGAGGTAGGCCGTATCCGGGGCGAAGGGGAAGCTCAGCGTCAAGCCAGCCAGCCCAAGCAACTGGCCGGATTGCGCCGCGGTCTGCACCGACTG
>JAICKJ010000377.1 GCA_025928015.1 Thermomicrobiales bacterium | reverse complement strand
GGGGGAGGCGGCGCGGGGCCCCCCGCGGTGGGGAACTTTTCTCTCCCCGGTTTTGGTTGCCGGCTCCCATCTCCACCGCGCGGGGGGGGCCGCGCCGCCCCCCCCCACGCCGCGCCCGGCCCGTGGGAGACGTGCCGGGCGCTTGCCATGTCAGGGGTACGATGGAACTGAGCGAGTTGCAGCAGATCCGGCAGGACAAGGCGCAGGCACTGCGCGAGCGCGGTATCGAACCCTACCCCGGCCGGGCCCATCGCACCGCCAGCACCGAGGACGCCATCGCCCGATTCGAGGATCAGGAGCACGCGCAGGCGCTGGTCGACGGGCACGATACCGAGCCGATCACCGTCGCGGGCCGCATCGTCAGCTTCCGCCACATGGGCAAGACCGTCTTCGCCCACATTCGCGACGGCCACGGCCAGATCCAGCTCTACCTGCGCAAGGATGTCCTCGGCGCGGACGCCTACGACGATCTGCTGAAGCTCTTCGATCTCGGCGACTTCGTCGAGGCAACCGGCGAGCTCTTCCGCACCAAGACCGGCGAAGTCTCCCTGCGAACCAGTGAGATCCGGATGCTCGCCAAGGCGCTGAACGCGCCGCCAGAGAAGTGGCACGGCCTGAGCGACATCGAGACCCGCTACCGCCAGCGCTACGTCGATTTGATCGCCAACGAGGAGGTCCGCGAGGTCTTTCGCATCCGGGCCCGGACGATCACCGCGTTGCGCCACTTTCTCGACAGTCGGGACTATCTGGAGGTCGAGACGCCGACGCTGCAACCGCTCTATGGCGGCGCGGCCGCGCGGCCCTTCACGACCCACCACCACGCGCTCGACCAGACCTTTTACCTGCGCATCGCCGATGAGCTCTATCTCAAGCGGCTCCTGGTGGGCGGCTACGAGCGCGTCTACGAGATTTGCAAGGACTTCCGGAACGAAGGCATCGACCGGAATCACTCGCCCGAGTTCACGATGCTCGAGTTCTATGAGGCCTACGCCGACTACGAGACGATGATGGAGACGGTCGAAGCCATGATCGTGCAGGCGGCGCAGGAGGTCCTCGGCACGCTCCGGATCACCTACCATGACAAGGAGATCGACCTGACGCCGCCCTGGCGGCGGGTCACGCTCCGCGCGGCGATCGAGGAGTACAGCGGCATCGATTATGTCGATCACCCGGATCAGGCCTCGCTGCTCGCGGCGGCCCGCGCGGCCGGCGCCGACATCGAGTCCGGCACAGTCTGGCCGCGCATCGTCGACGAGCTGCTTAAGCAATTCGTCCGCCCGAATCTGATCCAGCCGACCTTCCTGACCGACTATCCGGTCGCGCTCTCGCCGCTGGCCAAGCGCAAGGCGGACGATCCCACCCATGTCGAGCGGTTCCAGCCGCTGGTCGCGGGCAGCATCGAGCTGGGCAATGCCTTCACCGAGCTGAACGATCCGATGGACCAGCTCGCGCGCTTCCAGGAGCAGCAGAAAGACCGCGAGGCCGGCGACGAAGAGGCGATGCCGATTGACATCGACTACGTGACCGCGCTGATGTACGGGATGCCGCCGACCGGCGGTGTCGGCATCGGCATCGACCGCCTCGTCATGTTCTTCACCGACCAGCCGACGTTGCGCGACGTCATTCTCTTCCCGGCCATGCGGCGCCAGGCGATCGAGGACGGCCGGCCGGCGCTGGCGGCGACGAGCGACGACACCGCGCCGTGACGCGCAGGAAACCGTTGACAGGCCCCTTTCCCGTCCCTAGACTCCGATCAGGAGGCTGAACCGTTTACCGCAATCTGACCCGCGCAGGACCGCATGACGGGACGGCAACGCCGTCGCCGAACGGCTTTGTGACGTTCGCTTTCCTCGGTGCGCCGGCATTGCCGCCGGCGTAGCTGGCCATCAGTGGCCGAGCGCGGGCGACGGCTCCAGTCTTCACATTTGCCCGCCTTTTGACGGCGGGCACCAAACGGGACACGCGGGAAGGAGGGACAGCGGGAAGGGAATCCGGCCGCGTCCGGGTGGGATCAGTGTTCTACGGCACGCATCAGTTCACTCAGGGAGATTCCGGCCATGATGAAGTCAGTGCGCATCGCGCTGGTGGCACTGTTCGCCCTCTTCGGCGGCCTATCACTGCAAGCTGTATCAGCCCAGATGATGCACTTCAACCTCGACATCACTATTCAGACCGAGGATGGCGCCGACATCCCGGGTGGCCAGGTGTGCGTCAGCGGGGAAGTCAACCCAATCTGCCAGGACATCGGCGGCAATCCGTCCGGCCGGGATTTCTTCTTCTCGGGCCTGGCGGACGATGATCACACCGTCACCATCAGCG
>JAICKJ010000276.1 GCA_025928015.1 Thermomicrobiales bacterium | reverse complement strand
GTGTGCATTGCGGCATGTGCCTGCCGACATGTCCGACCTATCGCCTGACTGGTCAGGAGGCGTCCTCGCCTCGGGGCCGGCTCTGGGTGATGCGCGCGGTCGCCGACGGTCGGCTCGACCTCGGCGCAGATGAGTTCGACGAGCAGATGTACCAGTGCCTCAATTGCCGCGCTTGCGAGGCGGTCTGTCCGTCCGGCGTCCGCTACGGCCCACTTGTCGAAGCTTCGCGCGCCCAACTGGAGCAGCATCGGCCGCGCCCGCTCTGGCAGCGGGCCGCGCGCCAGGCCGGGCTCGCCTGGCCATTCGGCGATATTCGTCGCCTCCGGGCGATGGTCGACCTTCTCCGCCTCTACCAGAAGAGTGGCCTGGCGATGATTGCACGCAAGACCGGCGTCCTGAAGGCGATGCGCATGGAACAGCTCGAATCGATGCTGCCGCCGCTCCGCGAAGAGCCGCTGATTTCTGGGGCCGAACGATGGTCCGCTGGCGACAATGCCCAACCGGCGCAGCTCTTCAATGGCTGCGTCATGAGCACCGTCTTTTCCAACGTCAATCGCGCCACCGGTCGCGTGTTGGCTCGCAACGGCTACAACGTGACGGTGCCTGCCACGCAGCAGTGCTGCGGCGCCCTGCATGTCCACTCCGGCATGATGAAGGATGCCCGGCGCCTGGCGAAGCAGAACATCCGGGCGTTCGAGGCGAGTGGCGACGCGCCGATCGTTGTCACCGCCGCCGGCTGCGGCGCCGCCCTCAAGGAATACGATTTTCTGTTGCGGGACGATCCCGCGTACGCGGAACGCGCGAAGGCGTTCTCCGCGCGCGTCGTCGATGTCTCGGAGCTGCTGGCGCAGAAGCCATTGACGCCCCCGACGCACCATGTCGATCGCACCGTCACCTACCAGGAGCCCTGCCATCTCGCGCACGCCCAGCGCATCACCCAGCAACCTCGCGATCTGCTGGCGCAAATCCCGGGGCTCGAGCTGATCGAGATGAAGGAATCGTCGCTTTGCTGCGGCAGCGCCGGCATCTACAACATCATCCGCAAGGAAATGGCGAACGACCTGGGCGACCGCAAGATCGGCCACGTCCTGGAGACCGGCGCGAGCGAAGTGGTCACCGCCAACCCCGGTTGCGCCATGCAGCTCCGCACGTCGCTCATTCGCCACCACTCCGGGCTGCCGGTCAAGCACATCGTCGAACTGCTTGATGAGTCCTACGGCGGCGCCGACGCCTGACGCTGACGTTCTGGCATGCCGCCCGCCGCGGTTACTCTTCGCCGTCCTCGGCAAGAGGAAAGACGATCCGCGCCGTGGTTCCCGCTTTGTCAGAGGCGATCGTGAATGCGCCCCGGAGATCGGACGTCACCAGCCGCTGCACGATCCGCATGCCGAGGCCGGCGCTTTCGGCCGGATCGAAGCCAGTCGGGATGCGGTGGCCGTCGTTGAACACCTCGACCTCAGCCGTCGCGCCTTCCCGCGCGGCCCGGAAACGGATGTAGCCGAGCGACCGGTCCTTGAATCCGTGGCTGATGGCGTTCGAGATCAACTCGTTGATCAGCAGCGACAGGATCGTCGCCTGGCGCGACGGCACGCGGAGATCGCTCTCGCCGATGTCGAAGTGCACGTGGAGCGTCGGTGGAATCAGCGTGCTGTAGGCATCCTCCGCGACGTGCCGGGCAATCACGTCGACGGTCGTGCCGCTTAACCGTGATTCGTCGCTGAGCAGGTCATGGACGGTCGCGATCGCCTGGATGCGGCTGACCGCCTCGCGGATTTCCGTCTCCCACGGCGCGCCGGGGGCGGAACGCAATTGCAGCGAGAGCAAGGCAGCTACCGTTTGCAGGTTGTTCCGCACCCGATGGTGCATCTCCTGCACGAGTGTCGATTGCACATCCAGGCTCTGCATCGCGTCCTGGTAGAGCTCGGCGTTCTCGATCGCCAGCGCCGCGCTGTCCGAGAAGGTGCGCAGGAGACCGAGCGAGTCCTCCGTCATCTCGTGTCCGGCCCGAAGCCGGAAGCAGAGCGTGCCGAGTGTCTCCCGGGCTGATCTCAGTGGCAGGCAAAAGAGCAGGCACATGCCGTCGATGTATGCGACTTCGGCCGTGCCGGGCGCGCCGGTGCGGAGCACCTCGGAGACCAGCCGATCCCGTTTCTCGGGATCAGCAACCTCCCGTCGGGGCCCGACCCGGTACTCGATGATCGGCTGGAACTCGCCGGGCGCGGCGCCCGGGACATGTCGCCGCCGGTAAATCGCGGCCGCCTCGGCCTGGATCAACTCGACGGCCTGTTCGGTAATCAGCCGGAGCACCTCAGAGAGGTTGAGCGTCGAGGTGACCAGGCGGGAGATGCGCTGCAGCTTGTTGACCTCGTCAAGCTTGCGCCGTAGCCGCTCGTCGGTGCTGGAGTACTGCCGCGCGTTCTCGATGCTGATCGCCAGCTCGCCGGCGACCGTGCGCAGAAATTCCAGATCATCCTGGTCGAACTCCTTGCGGGCGATCGACAGGATGTTCAATACACCGACGAGCTGGTCCTGGCCCTGCAGAAGCATCGGCACCGAGACCTGCGACTGGTAGATCTCGTCGCCAATACCTGGGTGGGCGTGGAACGCCGGGTGCATCCGGGCGTCCGGCGCCGAGATCACCTCGCGGGATTCAGCCGCGTTGCCGGTGATACCGTAGCCCAGCCGGATCGTCGTCGCGCCGACGGCGGTGGGATTGAGCCCCACCGCGGCGCGAAGCGCGAGCAGACCGGTCGCGTCGTCGTAGAGGAAGACGGCGCAGGCATCGCTCTCGGTTGTTTCCGCTACAACCGCGACCGTTGTTTCCAGCATCTCCTTCAACTTGAGGTTCGCGGTCGCCGCCCGGTTGATTCGGTGCAAGGCGGCGAGACGCGCCACCTGCGGCGGCAGTGGCGGTCCATCGCGATCGGTCACGGGCTGACCGCTGATCTCGGCATAACCCCTGGCGGCCGCGGCGAGCGACACCCCCGCCGCCATCACAGTCGATGGATCGGCGCCGTAGCCGCCCTGCCGTTCAAAGAAGTCCTGGAGGATCTCGACTCCGGCGGCCATCACATCCTGGAGTGAGACGCCGGCTGCCGATGCGCGACTGCCGAACCGGGCAAAGGCGTCCTGCAGCGGCTCGCTGCCGCGCGTGGTCCGAGCACCGCTCCTCCCGTACGCGGTCCGGAGGGCGCCACGGAGGTCGTGCGCAAGGGTGGCGAGGTCGCCGGTCTGCGTCATTGCTGGTCGTCGTTCCCGCAGGCCGGCATATGGCGCTCGAACCAGCCGATCAGATGATGCAATCGCGCCAGCCTCCGGCTCGGGGTGCCGCTGCGCGACAGCTCGTGGTTCTCTTCCGGGATGCGGACGAATTCCACCTCTCGCCCAAGGTACTTGAGCGAGACGAACATCTGCTCGGCTTGCTCGATCGGGCAGCGCAAATCCTGCTCGCCGTGGACGATTAGGAGCGGTGTCGTGATCTTGTCCACGTAGGTGATCGGCGAGTACTTGAGCAGCTTGGCGCTGTCCGACCAGGGCACGCCGCCGAACTCGTGCTCGCCGAAGTCGTACCCGATGTCGCTCGTCCCAAAGAACGAGTGGAAATTGGCGACACAGCGCTGCGTCACCGCCGCCTTGAACCGATCGGTGTGGCCGACGATCCAGTTGGTGAGGTAGCCGCCGTAGGAGCCGCCGGTGACGCCGAGCCGGTCCTTGTCGATCCAGCCGAGCTCCAGTGCCTGGTCGAGCGCGGCCATGACGTCCGGCATGTCGCTCTCGCCCCAGCGACCGCGCGTCGTCGCCGCGAACTCCTCGCCGTAGCCAACTGAGCCGCGGGGGTTGCAAAAGAGGACGGCGTAACCCTTGGCCGCCATGAGCTGCATCTCATGGAACATCGCATAGCCGTACATGGCGTGCGGGCCGCCGTGGATTTGCAGGATCAGCGGATGCTTCTCGTTCTTGCCTGCGTGGAAGCCATACGGTGGCAGCACCCACGCCTGGATCTGCTTCCCATCCCCAGCGGTGACGTCGAGTGCGATCGGCTCGATGAGCCTGACCTCGTCGCGCCAGTCCCGATTGTGGTGGGTGAGCTGGCGTTCGTTGGCGCCGTCCGCGTCGGCGATGAAGAGCTCGAACGGTCGCGACATATCCCCGGCAGCAAACACGACACGACCGTCCGCAACCGGGGTGAAGGCGATGATCCGCCGCTCCCCGCCGACGACCGTCTTGACCGCGTTCGTCGTCAGATCGACCTGGACGATCGACGTCGCGCCCTCCGACGCCGACAGCCCGCGAATCGTCTGGTTAGACATCCAAACCGGGCGGCTGTCGGCCCCGAAGTAGACGTCGCTCATGCCGGCGTCGCCCATGCTCCGGTCATACGACGCCGAATGGGAGGTCAGATCACCGCCGTCGATCGAGGCCGTCCACAGCTCGACCGTCTTCGATGAGCCGGCCTTGTAATCGAGGTGGCCGGTGAAGGCGACCCGCGTTCCGTCCGGCGACACCGCCGGATTGGCGAACGACGCGTCATCTTCGGTGAGCTGGCGCGGCTCGCCGCCATCCCGATCCACCGCGAAGATGGTCGACGCCGACGACTGCTGCCGATCCGCCCGCCGGTTGGAGACGAAGACGATCGCCGTGCCATGCGGAGTCCACGTTGGCTGGCTATTCTGGTTGTCGCCCGAGGTGAGCTGCGTCGCCTCGCCGCCAGCCGCCGGAATAGTGAAGAGATGCTTGAAGCGGTCGAGATACCCGATGCCGTTGAACCGGTAGCGGATTTTGGTGACGATGCGCTCGTCGGCCACCTTCTCGGGCGCCGCCTCTTCGTCCTTAAGCATGGACTGGGCGAGGAACGCGACCGTCTCGCCATCCGGCGACCAGACCGGGGACTCGGCGCCGTATTTCATTGCCGTCAGTTGGCGCGCCTCGCCCCCAGTTATTGCGATGGTCCAGATTTGCGAAGGCTCCTTGCCATTGGCGGTGTCATCCTTCTTTGCCGGCTTCTTG
>JAICKJ010000185.1 GCA_025928015.1 Thermomicrobiales bacterium | reverse complement strand
GCCAGGACGGCCCGCGACGGGGGCCGGCCCGGCGCCAGCCGGCGGGGCCCGCCGACCGGATCGACGGCGATATCGACCTTGGGATCGGTCGCAGCGCCGAGCTTCTCACCGGTGAAAAGCATCGGCGCGCGGTCCTTCTCGCCCTCCCCGATCACGACGATGCCCTCCATGTCGATCGTGCCGAGCACCTGCCGCATCGCGTCAACCGCGGCCTGATCGGCTGCCTCCTTGTCGCCCCGGCCCATCCAGCGACCAGCCATCAGCGCGGCCGCCTCGGTCACCCGGCCGAACTCGAGCGACAGGTTGCGGTTGAAGACGTTTTGCTCGTGCTCAGACATAGGGATGACCCCTCCCCTGTTCGACTGGTGGCGCGATTACGCGTCGCGCACCAACCAGTCCGCGGCGGCGTCGGCCGCGTCGTGTGAGCGGCCAACCCGGACATGACACGAGGGTAATGATTGCACAAACGATGCCCCATACCGCTTGGACACGACCCGCCGATCGAGCACGACGCAGACGCCCCGGTCGGACCGGCTGCGAATGAGCCGGCCAAATCCCTGCTTGAACTTGAGCACCGCCTGAGGCACCGCGTAGTCGAGGAACGGCTGCTCCAGCAGCTCGCTGCGGGCGGCGAAGACCGGATCGCTGGGGACGGCGAACGGCAGCTTGGCGATCACCAGCAGGCTGAGCGCGGAGCCGACCACATCGACCCCTTCCCAGAACGACGAGGTGCCGAGCACGACGACGCGGTCGGACGATCGCAGCCGCTCGACGAGCTGACGCGGACCGCCATCGATTCGTTGCCCGAGGACGACGATTCCCCTGGCGTCGAGCGGGTCCTTGATCGTCCGGTAGGCGGCCTGCAAGGCGGAATGGGAGGTGAAGAGGACGAGTGCGCGGCCACCCGTCGCCTCACAGAGCTGTTCCAGCGTCTGGTGCAGCACCCGTTGGTAGCCCTGATGCTGCGGCTCGGGGATGTCATCGGCCAGATAGAGCATCGTTGAGCGCTCGTGGTCGAACGGCGAGGGTAGCGAGACGCGATCCGCGTCCGGCAATCCGAGTCGACCGGCGACGAAGTCAAAGGTGCCATCCGTCGTCAGCGTCGCCGAGGTCAGCACGGAGGTCCGGAGTCGGTTGAAGAGCTGTTCGCGCAGCAACTCGTCGACGAAGAGCGGCGCGACATGGATCGAGATCAGGCCCTGGACCGGCGATTTCTCGATCCAGTAGATATGATCTTCGGCCGGCGTGCCGAAGATGTCGAGCAACTTGCCGGCCAGCTCCTGCCCGGTGCGCAACGCGGCGACGCAGTCGAGCACAAGCTCGTCGCGCTGGATCGATTCGGGGTTCTCATCGTCGTCGGGGATCGGCAGGCCATCGAGCACATCGGCGAACCAGCGCACGACGGAGGCCAGATCGGCCAGGCCCTTGTCGAGCCGCTCCCAGATGATCTCCAGTTGGGCCCAGTCGCTCCCCCGTCGCACGCCGGGCGTGACCCGGACCGACGAGGAGTAGCCACCACGGCCGCCACCTTGCTGGCGGACGAGCTCATTGAGCCGGAGGAAGAGGTCGGCGATATCGGCCTGGACAGCCGGCGCGCGCTCGGTGGCCATTTTGGAGAGCGACAGCGCCTTCGGCGTCTGGTCCACCGCTTTCTGCTCGGCGGAATGGGAGAGAAAGGCGTTCGCGGTCGCGATGGTGCCGGTTTCAACGCCGGCGGTCACGCCACTCAGGCCGTTCATGTGGTCGTCGAGCGACCGTTGGTCGAGGACGTATCCGAAGTGACTGGTCGCCTGGTCTTCGAGGTGATGCGCCTCGTCGATCACGAGCCGGTCATATTCGGGCAGGATGCGGCTCGACGCGACGCGGTCCGAAAGCAGCAGTGCGTGGTTGGCGATGATCAGATGGGCGCGCTCGGCGTTGCGGCGGGCGCGGAAGAGGAAGCACTGGTTGCGCTGGTTGTAGACACACCGCGAGGGGACGCAGGCGTCCTCTTCGGCCGCGTTGCTCCGCCAGTAGCGCTCCTCCTCGCCGGAGAGACGGAGCTCGGAGCGGTCGCCGGTCTCGGTCTGGTCCAGCCAGAGCATGATTTTGGCGCGGACACCGGCTTCGACCGGATCGTCCGCGGGCGTGCGTTGCTGCTGGAACCAGCGGCGCAGGCAGAGGTAATTGGCGCGGCCCTTCAGCATCGCGGTCTCCACTTCCGGGGAGCCGGGAAGCCGGCGCAGCACGCGGCGCAGGTCCGGCACGTCCTTCTGGTGCAACTGGTCCTGCAGGGCGATGGTGTCGGTCGAGATGACCACCCGCTCGCCGCGTTCGACAGCGAGGAGTGCGCTCGGCAGGAGATAGGCCATGCTCTTGCCGGTGCCGGTGCCGGCTTCGACCATGAGCTGGCCGTCATCGTTCAGGGCGTGCGTCACGACCTTGGCCATCTCAATCTGCTCGGTCCGGTACTCAAACCTGTCGAGCACATGCGAGACGGCGCCCTGGCCGGAGAGCGCCTGCTCGACCTCCTTGACCGAGACGGGGCGGGTCGAGCCGGTGCGGCGCAGCGGCTCCGGCCGCTCCCTCTCTTCGAGAAAGGCCAGCTCCGGCGCCAGACGCCGTTCAATCGCGCCAGGCGTGAAGATGGGACCGGTGAGCTCGCTCTCCGCCGCATTCCGGAAGAGGGCCGCTTCGCTCCAGCCGGCACGTTTGGCGAGTGTCGCGACCTGGTCGAGCAAGCCGCCGTCATAGCAATCGAGCCGCGCCAGGAGCTTCTGGAAGACGACCGCAGTCAGCTCGGCGTCGGCGGCGCCGCGATGCACGGCATCAACGGTCACCCCAAGATGGCGGGCGACCGCGCGCAGGCTATATGAGGCAAGGTCGGGAATGAGCAGGGTCGAGAGCCGGAAGGAGTCGAACTGACGGTTGGCGACCCTCAGCCCGGCGGCTTCGAGCATCGCGACGTCCATCTCGACTGAATGGGCCACCAGTGGACGGCTGCCGATGAAGGTCCGGATCTTCGGCGCCAGATCCCTGAAGGAGGGCGCGTTCTCCAGGTCGGCCGCCGTGATGCCGGTCAGGTCGGTGATGTCGGTCGTCGGCGCGACAGGCGTGTGGACAAGCGATTCGAAGCGGTCGACGATATGGTCGCGGCTGAAACGAACCAGCCCGATTTCAATGATGTGATCGCGAGACGGCTCCATCCCCGTCGCTTCGATATCGATCGCGACGAAGTCGGACGGGCCCTGCACGAGCGCGGATTGCACGGGAACGATTGACTTTCTAGCGCCCGCAATGGGCGATGGAGATCAGGCGAGCTTTCCTTTCGAAAGCGCCTGCGTCACTTTCATCGTGAGCATAATGAGCTGGGCGAACCCGGTACCGAGCCGGTCGAGGTCGATGTACTCGTCCGGCCGGTGCACGTTGCCACCGGTCGCCAGGCCGATGCACATCGCCGGGATGCTGCGGCTGATCGGAATGTTGGCGTCCGTGCTGGATGCATCGCATGTCGCGTCGAGGCCGAGCGCGCGGAGCACGGAGACGCCGATCGGGACGATGCCCTTGTCCAGCGGCACGCTGCCCGCCGGGCGATCACCGACCTTGCGAATCGCGACCGAGACATCGCGGGAGGCCGTCAGTCGGACCTCCGCCTCGACCTGCGCCGCCAGGAAATCGAGCGAGGCGACATCGACCGAGCGGAGATCGATGATCGCGCTCGCGGTCGGCGCGATGGTGTTGACCGAAATGCCGCCGGTGATCATGCCGACGTTGAGTGTCGTCTTCGGCTCGTGCTTGAGCGGCAGCCGGTCGAGGCGGGCGATGAGATTGCTCAGCGCGTGGATGGCGCTGGGTCGGCCGGCGTCGCCCCAACTGTGTCCACCGGGACCGGTGACCGTGACCTCGTACCGCTTGCTGCCGACCGCCTGATGGGTCAGGCGGCCCAGCGTCTGCCCCTCGATGGCGATCGCGGCGCCGATCTCCGGGTGCGCGTCCATGACGGCACGCATGCCGCGCAGATCGCCCAGACCCTCCTCGCCGACGTTACCGGTGACGATGACATCGACCGCGGGGGTGAGGCCGAGCCGTTCCAATGCGGTCCGGAGCAGGAGGACGACCGCCACGCTGAGGCTGTTGTCGCCGATGCCGGGACCGTGGATGCGGTTGCCCTCGCGGACGATGTGGAGCGGCGTGCTGCGCGGAAAGACGGTGTCGACGTGCGCGGCGAGCAGCAGCGGTGTCGCATCCCGGTGCTCGCCGGGAATGCGCGCCGTGACGTTGTGGATGCTATCCTCCCGCACGTCTTCGTATCCGTGATCGACGAGCAGTTGCCGGACGAACGTCGCGCGTTTCGCCTCGTCGCCGGTGGGCGCCGGGACCTCGGCGATCCGGGTTGCGAGCGCGCCGCAGGCGTCAACGAGATCGTGCGCCACCGCGAGTACGCGATCGACGGACGCTGAGGTGGTACCGAGCAAGAGGGGCTCCTTAAGCCGGAACTGGCGATGCTTCACTTCACGTATTGTACCCGAGATCGATTCCGGCGAGATGCGGCGCACTCGGCAAATCGCCTGCCGGCACGCGGGTCCGAACCTCCTTGACACCTTTGCGATGCCGGGCGTAGCTTTCCAGAAGGGAGGGTGCGCCCATTCGATCAAGGACGGGCGCGACGTGGCAACAGAGTCCGCGCGCCGGCAACGCGCCCGGCGGAACGCGAGGCTGCTGGAGGATTGAGAGAATGGCCTACCATCGCTACGACGTCGTGATCGTCGGCGCCGGCGGCGCCGGCCTGATGGCGGCCATTCAACTGGCCGGCAAGGCGAACATCGCGGTCGTCAGCAAACTCTATCCGACCCGGTCGCACACCGGCGCGGCCCAGGGCGGCATCAGCGCGTCACTCGGCAATGTCGAGGAGGACCACTGGCTGTGGCACATGTTCGACACCGTCAAGGGCGGCGATTACCTCGTTGACCAGGATGCGGCCGAGGTGCTGACCCGGGAGGCGGTCGACGCCGTGCTCGAGCTGGAGCACATGGGCTTGCCGTTCAACCGGACGCCCGAGGGCAAGATCGACCAGCGGCGCTTCGGCGGCCACACCAGCAACTACGGCGAAGCGCCGGTCCGACGCGCCTGCTACTCGGCCGACCGCACGGGCCACATGATCCTGCAGACGCTCTATCAGCAGGGCATCAAGCACAACGTCAACTTCTTCGACGAGTATCAGCTCGTCGATATGATCTTCTCCGACGACGGCCAGTGCTGTGGCGTCGTCACCTACGAGATCAAGACCGGCGAGATACACATCATCCACGCCAAGGCGGTCATGATCGCGACCGGCGGCTACGGCCGCGTCTTCCGGATCACCTCCAACGCGCTCGCCGGCACCGGCGACGGCATCGCCATCGCCTACCGGCGCGGCGTGCCTCTGATGGACATGGAGTTCTACCAGTTCCATCCGACCGGGCTCTACCGGCTCGGGATTCTGGTTTCCGAGGCGGCGCGCGGCGAGGGCGGCATTCTGCGGAACAGCGAAGGCGAGGCATTCGCCGAGCGTTATGCGCCGACTCTGAAGGACCTGGCGCCACGCGACATGGTCTCCCGGTTCATCCATCAGGAAGTCAAGGAAGGGCGCGGAATCGACGGCAAGGATTATGTCCTGCTCGATCTCTCCCATCTGCCGGATGAAGTGCTGGACGAGAAGCTGCCGGACGTAACCGACTTCGCGCGCGTCTACCTTGTCGTCGAGCCGAAAAAGGAAGGCATCCCGATTCAGCCGACCGCCCACTACGCGATGGGCGGCCTGCCGACCGACCTGCATGGCCGCGTGCTCGCCAAGCCGGACGGCACGGTCGTACCCGGGCTCTATTCGGCCGGCGAGGCGGCGTGCGTCTCCGTCCACGGCGCGAACCGGCTCGGCACCAACTCGCTCGTCGACCTGGTCGTCTTCGGCCGACGCGCCGGCAAGCACATGTACGAGCTGATCCAGACGTCCGACTGGGCTGTGCTGCCGAAGGAGCCGGATTTCGCCGCCAAGGCGGAGATCGCGGCGCTGCTGACGCGCGAGAAGGGCGAGCGCGCCGTCGAGATCCGGCAGCGGATGCGCGATGTGATGATGGACAACGTGTCGGTCGTCCGCACCGAAGAGTCGCTCCAGACCGCGAGAAAGGAAATCGCCGATCTGCGGCGCGCCTACACCAACGTGCACATCGACGATCACGGCGAGACCTACAACACCGACCTGCTGGAGGCTTTGGAGCTCGGGTGCATGCTCGATTGCGCCGAGGCGATCGTCCACGGTGCCATCGCCCGCAAGGAGAGTCGTGGCGCCCACTGGCGCGAGGACTACCAGAAACGCGATGACGTGAACTGGCTTGCCCACAGCATGATCTACAAGACCTCCGGCGGGCTGGAGCTGCAGAAGAAGCCGGTCACGCTCGGCCGCTTCGAGCCGAAAGAACGGAAGTACTAGCCGCGCCAACGCCCCGGCGAGCGGGCAGAAAGGGATCACACCGGTGGACGTGACGCTGCGGATCAAGCGGTTCAATCCGGAAACGGACGTCAAGCCGCATTTCGAGGAGTACGATGTTCAGGTCGAGCCGACCGAGCGCGTGCTCGACGCGCTCAACTGGGTCAAGTGGCACGTCGATGGCACATTGACCTACCGGCGCTCGTGCGCCCATGGCGTCTGCGGCTCGGACGCGATGCGGATCAACGGGCGCAACCGGCTCGCCTGCAAGATCCTGATGAAGGACCTGGGCCGCAAGGTCACGATCGAGCCGTTGATCGGCTTCAAGGTCGAGAAGGACCTGTTGGTCGATATGGAGCCGTTCTTCGCGGCGTACCGCTCGGTCAAGCCCTACCTCATCGCCGACGATGCGCCGAGCGCGCGCGAGCGGCTGCAGTCGCCGGAGGAGCGTCACCGCTTCGATGACACCACGAAGTGCATCCTCTGCGCGGCCTGTACCAGCTCCTGCCCGATCACCTGGACGAACGAGGAATACATTGGGCCGGCGGCAATCGTGAACGCGCACCGGTTTATCTACGACAGCCGGGACACGGGAACGGCGGACAGATTGCGGATCATGAACGCCCGGTCCGGCGTCTGGCGCTGCCGTACTGTCTTCAATTGCACCGATGCCTGCCCGCGTGGCATTCATGTCACCGAGGCGATCGAACAGGTGAAGCGAACCTTGCTCTTCGAGCATGAGTCGGTCTGACGGTTACGGGATCGGAGGTTGCGGTGGGGTATCTGACGGACGTGCCCGGCGCCAATGACACGGTGGGACCGTTCTCGTTCCTCTATCTGGTCTTCTTCGCGGTCGGGTTCCTGGTCTCGTGCTACTACTACTACCGTCCCTGGCAGCCGCCGGTCGGCCGCCTCTTCCGCCGCAAATCAGTGCGGAAGGCGACGACGATCGCGATGTGGGTCTTCGGCGCGGGCCTCTTTTTCCTCGGCGTCCGGCTGCTCCAGGTCAATCCGTTCGGCTTCGGCATGCGCCTCTGGATGTACCTGTGCTTCCTCGCCGCGGTGATCATGCTCGCCGTCTTCGCCTGGGAAGCCCGCAAGGCATTGACTGGCCCCCGGCTGGATTACGGCTCCCCGCGTGATCGGGTCGCCGCATACCGCCGCCAACCGCCGCGCCGGCCGGTCAAGCGACGCCGGGTCTGATCGCTCACCCCGCCGCACACGACGCGACAGGCGCCTCCGAATGGAGGCGCCTGTCGCGTCGTTGCTGTGTTTGGCCGTGCACCCTCTGTCGATCGAAACACCCCGGCTTTTGACGGCTCGTTAGCTCCAGTCAGGAGACCCCACGTCACCCGAGGAGGTCCGCTTAGGGCTGCTACCTTCCGGTCCTGACCCGATTCACAGTTCCCCGCCGCGCGGGACCCGACCTTCAACACCACGTGGCCGCCCAAGTCCCGAAGCGATCGACCTCGAGAGGGAGTTCAACCCCGCTAAGGCGGGTTGCGGGTACAGGGCACCGCCAGCTCCCCGTCTAGCACGACCAGCGGCAAGTATACCTGAGGGGAGGGCACCTTTGCCGATTCCCCGAGGTTGAAATGGGCAAGCGTCTCTCAAGCGTGAAAGCGATGGTGATCGGCGCGGCGCAAGCCGTGGAGGCGAGCGAATTCGGCGACGTAGGGACCGATCAGCTCCAGCTCGCCGACATGGCCCGATTCGAGACTGCCGGCCAGAAAGCGATACTCCATCGTCCGCTCGCCGACGGTGCGTGTGCTGAGCAGCATCTCCGGCGCCACGCGGCCGAAGAGCTCGAAGGCGACCTCATCGACGTCGCCCAGGTCGATCACCGGGAAATCGATCCACAGGGTCAGGCGGACCTCGCCCTGGAAAAGCTCCGGCTCGCCGACGAGATGCACGCCGTCGAGCGATTGGGCATTGATGGCAAGCGTCGCCATGAACTCGTCGACGGACGGCGAGCCGGTCGCCCAATC
>JAICKJ010000299.1 GCA_025928015.1 Thermomicrobiales bacterium | reverse complement strand
GCTGGACCGACGACCTGCGCTCCGTCAGCTATCCGGTGCCGAGCTCGGAGACGTTCGGCATCGGTCCGGGCAAGTTCTTCTGCTCCCTCTCGACCTTCGGCGGCGACGTCGCCCGCAAGATCCAGATGGCGCCCCAGATCCTCTCGGCGGCCATCGTCGCGGTCCTCGCCATCCTGCTCTTCGCCGTCTATCTGACCCGCGTCTATATCTGGGGCGGGATCAAGACCTATCTGCGGAACATACCGGTCTACCTGCCGGCGTCGCTCCTCGTGCTCGGCATCTCCGCCCTGACGATGTGGTTGGACCACCTGGCCCGACGCACGTTCTCGGCCGATGCCATCGGCTTCAGCTCAGTCACATCGTTGCTGCTCATCGCGCTGGTCGCGCCGGGAGTGATCGCCGTCACCAACGAGATCGTCTCGGACGAGCCGCCGCGCTACGTCGAGGCCGTGCGGACCTCCTGGCGGCGCATCCCGGTCATCTTCCTGGCGCTGGTCTACAACCAGATCATCATCGCGCTGATGTCGCTCACCATCGTCCTCATCCCGCTCGCGCTCTACCGGCAAATCCAGTGGGCCTACACGCCGCACGCGGTCCTGCTCGATGGCGCCGGCGTGCGCAACGCCCGCCACGTCAGCCGCAACATCATCAAGGGCGACTGGGCGCGGACGCTCGGCATGGCGCTGCTCGTCTTCCTCATCTCCGGCATCCCGGGGCCACTGATCGGGATGCTGCTGGTGATCGGGAACCTCGTCTCCCTGGAGGCGGCCGGGCTGATCTCCAGTGCCATCTACGTCATCGTCTACCCGATGACGATCATCGCCACGACGCTCTACTACCTCGAACGCCGGAAGGTCCACGCCGAGCATGTCGCCCGCGCCCTCGCGGGTGAGTCCCCCGACGAGACGTTCTGGCAGCGCGTCCGCGAGGCCATGCGCCGCCGTCCCGGGCCGGTCACCGGCACGCCGCTCCCGTAACGCCCGGTCCGCGATAATGGACGCCGGATGCCTGGCGCCATTGCTCGCGCATCGCAGGGAGGAGACGCCACGTGGACCATCATGGTGCCCCGCCAACGCTGTCCGCCGATGAGGCCATCCGCCTGGTCGGGTCCGGCGACCGCGTCTACATCCACGAGGCGGCGATGACGCCGTGGGAGCTGCTGGAGGCGCTGGCCCGGCGGGCGCCCGCGCTGCACAACGTCGAGACCATCTCCATTCACACCGAAGGGCCTGCCCCACACGTCAGCGAGGCGGTGCGCGGCCACATCCGCCACAACGCCCTCTTCGTCGGCGCGAACGTGCGCGAGGCGGTCAACGCGGGCGTCGCCGATTACACGCCGGTCTTCCTCTCGCGCGTCCCGGCGCTCTTCACCAGCGGCGTGCTGCCGCTCGATGTCGCGTTGATCATGGTCTCGCCGCCCGATACCCACGGCTTCTGCCGGCTCGGCGTCTCCGTCGCCTGCGCCCGCGCCGCGGTGGACAGCGCGAAGCGCGTCATCGCGCTCGTCAACCCGCGAGTCCCGCGCACGCTTGGCCACTCGGCCGTCCATATCAGCCGCTTTGCCGCGATGGTCGAAGCGGACCGGTCGCTGCCGGAGATCCCCCGCGCCACCATCACCGATATCCACCGCCGGATCGGGGAGTTCGTCGCCTCGCTCGTGCCCAACGGCGCGACCATCCAGGTCGGGATTGGCGCGATCCCGGAGGCGGTGCTCGCCCAGCTCGCCGATCACGAGGATTTGGGCGTCCACACCGAGATGTTCTCGGACGGCATCGTCGACCTTGCCGACCGGGGCGTGATCACCAACCGGCGCAAGACCGTCTGGCCGGGCCGCATTGTCACCACCTTCGCGCTCGGCAGCCAGCGCCTCTACGACTTCGTCGACAGCAACCCCTTCGTCGAGTTCCATCCGAACGACATCGTCAACGACACGCGCGAGATCCGGCGCAACGCCCAGTTGATCGCGATCAATTCGGCGGTGGAGATCGACATCACCGGTCAGGTCGTCGCCGACTCGATCGGCCCGCGCATCTACAGCGGCATCGGCGGCCAGATGGATTTCGTGCACGGCGCGCAGCTCTCGCCGGGCGGCAAGGCCGTCATCGCGCTGCCCGCGACCGCGAAGGACGGCGCCATCTCGCGCATCGTCGGTCAGGTTGCGCCGGCCTCCGGCATCGTCACAACGCGCGGCCACGTGCAGTACGTCGTGACTGAATACGGCGTCGTCAACCTCGCCGGCCAGTCACTCCGCCGCCGCGCCGAGCTGCTCATCTCCATCGCTCACCCCGACCACCGCCCGGCCCTCAACGCCGCCGCCACCGACCGCCGTCTGTTCGAGATGCCGGCGGAAGCGCGTGGACAAGGGTGAGCGTTTCGGATTGGCCAAACCCTTACGCTGTCATGCTGAGCTTCGCAGAGCGAAGAATCTCTCCCGGTTGCGTCCATCATCAACGCCTGTGATGACTGCACAGGCCGCTGCGGCGGGAGATTCTTCCCTCCGGTCAGAATGACAGCGGGGCGGGTTGGCAGGTGCGGACGGGCTCGGGGGCGAGGCCGGCGGACACACCGGTCCGCCCCGACAAAATGGCCCGCTGCCAGCATACATCGCGATGAAGCGCGATCACGTCGCGGTCAGCTGGCTTGAGCCGGCTTGGTCGTCATAGCCCGGTCCGTTTACGGCCGGGCGACGCCGACGCGCTCCCCTCTCCCAAGGTTGGGGGAGGGCTGGGGGAGGGGGCTGATTCACCCCCGCTCCAGATATCGCTCCCGTTCCCAGTCGGTGACGGCGGCGTCGTACGTCTCCTGCTCGACCCGGGCCATGTTCAGGTAGTGCGCGTGGACCGTCTCGCCAAAGGCGCGGCGGGCGAGCTTGCTCGTCTCCCAGGCGTCGATGGCGCGGTAGAGCGCGGACGGGATGCGCGGCTGCTCCGTCGCCGTGTAGCCGTTGCCGCGGAACTCGGCCGGCGGCTCGATCTCCCGCTCGATGCCGTCCAGCCCGGCGGCGAGGACCGCCGCGAAGGCGAGATAGGGGTTGGAATCGGCCCCGGGCAGCCGGTTCTCGATCCGCAGCGCCGGGCCGCGCCCGACGACCCGGAACGCGCAGGTCCGGTTGTCCCGCCCCCAGACCAGATGGACCGGCGCCCAGGAGCCGGGCGCGAAGCGCTTGTAGGCGTTGACCGTCGAGGCCATGAAGAGCGAGAGCTCCTTCGCACCGGCGAGGAGTCCGCCGAGGAAATGGCGCATCGTCGCCGACATCTCGCCGCACGCCGGGCCGTCGCTGGCCGGAAAGGCGTTCTGGCCTGTCGCCCCGTCCGCGAGACTGACGTGGATGTGCCCGCTCGATCCCGTCCAGGACGGGTATGGCTTCGACATGAAGGTAACCGCCACGCCCTGCTGAAAGGCGATCTCCTTCGCGCCGTGCTTGAAGAGCGCCGCCCGGTCGGCCGAGGTCAGCGCGTTGGCGTAGTGGATGTTGACCTCGTGCTGCCCCGGCGACGCCTCGCCCTTGGAGAACTCGATCGGGATGCCGGCGCTGGACATCTCGTTGCGGAAGCGCCGGTAGAGCGGCTCGGCTTTCGTCGCCGCCAGCAACTGGTAGTCCTCGTTGAACCAGCCGAAGGGCGTCAGGTTGACATAGCCCTTGTCATGGGCCGCCTCGTACGACTCCTTGAGGACGTAGAACTCCAGCTCCGTCGCCATCTGCGGCGACAGGCCGCGCGCCGCCAGCCGTTCGATCTGCCGGCGCAGGATCGTCCGCGGCGCGAAGGGAACAAGCTCGTCGGACGCCTCATCGACCGAGTCGCAAAGCACGAGCGCCGTCTTCTCCAGCCAGGGGATGGCGCGCAACGTCGCCCAATCCGGCCGCGCCTGGTAGTCGCCGTAGCCGCTCGCCCAGTCGAGGTGGGCGTAGCCGGCGGGCGTGGTCATCTCCATGTCGGTCGCGAGAAGGTAGGTGCAGAAATGGGTGCCGTGATCCCGGCAATGCTCCAGGAAGAACTCGCCCGTCACCCGCTTGCCGAAGAGCCGGCCCTGCATGTCGCAGACGGCCGTGATGACCGTCTCGATCGCCCCGTCCCGCACCCGGCTCGCCAGCTCATCGAGCGTCAGCATCCGCCTCCTCCCCCAGCCCCTCCCCCGACGCCGGGAGAGGGGAGCATTTCCCCGAGACGATCATCGAAATGCGCAACGCCGCGCCGGCGCGGACCTCGTGTCCGCCCGGCCACCCAACTATCACGTTCCGGGTTGCCTATGCCGGGCCGATACAAGATCGGCCCCCACATGCGCGTCCCGGGATGCCAATCCGCTCCCCAACGAACTCCCCTCTCCCAACGTTGGGGGAGGGGGCTGCTCGCCGATTCTCCGCATCCCGCTCCTGCCCTGTCAATCGCCCGCCAATGCTACGATGTCGGACGATGGACGCGGCGATGTGGGCCGCGTTGATTACTGACAACGACGGGAAGGGGAACGGGAATGCGGCTGGCGGGGAAGGTGATCCTGGTGACGGGCGCGGCGAGCGGGATGGGCCGCGTCGCGACACGGATGTTCGCCGCGCAGGGCGCGAAGGTCGTCGC
>JAICKJ010000217.1 GCA_025928015.1 Thermomicrobiales bacterium | reverse complement strand
GTGGAGGAAGGCCATGCGCCTGCTCGCGCGCCTGTTGCCGCTCATTCTGCTGATTGCCGCGCTGGCGCCGGCCGGCGCCAGCGCGGCAATCAGCAGAATGAGCGGCAACAGGCGCGCGAGCAGGCGCATGGCCTTCCTCCACGGTGAGCACGAATTGGCGCGGGCGGGCGGGGCAGGCGAGCTGCACCGTCATTGATGCCACTGTTCGTACACACTAGTCAAGCCGCCACGATACCCATGCCTGCGTTCGCCCGCCAACGCCACGGCCCCCGCCACGTCGTAGCCACAAGTCCTCCTCCCCTCTTCGCCTGAGAGCGACAGCGCTTCCGCCACTCCATCTCGCGCATCGCATCCCGACCGATTCCGCTAAAGGTACTAGCCCTATGTGTTGACATGTCGCGTATGGTCATAGTACTATCTGGCCAATGAGCGGACGCCGGTGGATCGGATAAGCGCCGAGCCACCCCGCCACAACGGTACTTATCTCTCCATTCGAATACGGCTGAGGCAGCGCAGTGCCGCAGATTCCATCGTCGCTTCTTGGCTCGGCGATGGTCCAGGCCGACGTGCGCCCCCAAAACACTGCGTCGAGCGCACTTTAGATACGTGATCTGCGCGAAATGGGTCCGGAATAGCCAACTGGCGTGATCTGAAGATCACCAATTTTATGGCAGGCGGTCTGAATAATGGAATCACTTGTTTCTTCCAATGCTTCCAAGGTCGCTCATCCGAAGGCGTCGGTGGCCACTGCCGACCTGATCACCCGAGGGCTCCGTCAGTCAACTAGGACTATCTGGCTAGCCCGGCCAGCACTCTTCCTGACGATCGGTCTTCTGTCCGCGCTCGTGCAGGGCCTGCTGCTCCTGCTCGGCTCCCGGGCCGGGCTGCCGCTGCTCGCCACGACGACCGGGGCCGTCCTGCTTTCGGCCCTGCTCAACTTCCTGCTCAACTGGACGATCACCTGGGGCGACCGCTTTGCGACCTTGACCTCGCGCCAGCGCCGCATCTGGTGCTTCCCGCTCTTCGGCGTGTTCGTCCTGACCTCCCCCACGATCTGGTTCAAGATCATCGGACTCAATGTCATCCACGACCGGTTCGGCGGCTCGCTCCTCGTCACGTGGATCGTGACCGAATCACTCGGCGCCGTCCTCAATTTCATCATCGCTGACCGGATCTCCTTCGGCGCCATGGCCCGCGTCGCCATACGCGTCAGCGCGCCGGCAGCAGCGACGACCACGACGGCGCGCTGGCGACCGGTGCTGACCGCCCTTCGTCCCGCGCAATGGCTCAAGAACACCTTCGTTCTGGCGGCCGTGCCGTTCATCATCACCACACCGCACGTCCGCGGTCTGGTCGACGTCGCGCTGCTGACCGTCGCGTTTTGCCTGGCCTCATCCAGCATCTATCTCGTCAACGACGTGATCGATCGTGATCGCGATCGCCTCCACCCGCGCAAGCGTTTCCGCCCCATCGCCGCCGGTGACGTCTCGGTTTCATTTGCGCTGCAGCTCAGCGGCGGGCTGACACTCACGGCACTCGCGATCGGAGACGAAGTCGGCGGCGGCGCTCTGCCGATCCTGATGCTGTACCTCGTCCTGTCGCACCTCTACTCCTTGCGCGGCAAGCACATCCCCTATCTCGAGCTCGCGCTCGTGGGCGTTCTCTACGGCCTGCGCGTGTTGGGCAGCTTCGCCGCCGGCGGCCTGGCGGTGAGCGCGAGCGTGCCGTGGGCCGTCCTCGCCACGCTCCTCGCCACCGCGTTGGTGATCGGCAAGCGGGAGACCGAATGGCTGGCCCTCGGCCAGAACAGCGCCTCCACCCGGCCGGTGCTGGCGTGCTACGGGGCCGCAGCGCTCCCCCGCCTCTATGGGGTCATGACCGCCGGCGCGACCGCCGTCTACGCCGTCGCGATGTGGAGCATCGCGCCCTGGGCCGCGCTGACGACCCCGCTGATCGCGATCGCCTTCATCCGCTTCTGGAAAGCCGTCGAGCGGGAAGAGCACGACCGCAACCCTCAGGACCTCGTCCTCTCCGATCGCCCGCTCTGCCTGCTGATCCTCGGCTTCGCCCTCTGGGTCACCTGCCTGTCCGCCCTGTCCTGATCGCGGGAGGAGAACATTCATGCGACGGCGATTCATCACAATCACCATGCTGCTCGCGGTCTGCGCGCCGCTGATCTGGACCGCGCCCGCGACCGCGCAGACACGCGCCGCAGGACTGACCTGCGGCACATGGAGCACCGCATCGCATCCGCGCGTCAACCCGGAGCCCGCTCAGGCGTCCGAGATCAACGATGGCAAGGTCCCCTATTCCGTCGTCGGCGGGGTGCTGCCCGGCCGCCCCACCGGCATTGCCGTGGCGCCTGATGGCGCGGTCTACGTCGCCGTCGCCTACAACACGACCTATCCGCTCAAATTCTGGTCCGCAATCTATGGCAGCGTCTTCGCCCTGGACCAGACCGGCGCACATCTGCTGATCGACGGATTGCACTCCCCAAGCGGGCTGCTCTTCATCGGGAACGACCTCTACGTCAGCGAGCTCGGCGCCATCATCCGCATCGCCAGCGTGCGGGGGACGACCTGCGGCGCGGTGGAGACGGTGCTCGATGGGCTGCCGTTCGACGATGTCCATCAAACGAATGGCCTGGCCTATCGCGCCGGCCGGATCTACGTCTCCCAAGGGCTGACGTACGACCCGATGGCATCCAGCCGTCTCGGCCTGCGCGGAACCATCTTCTCCATGAACCCGGACGGCAGCGACGTCCGCATCATCGCGACCGGATTGCGCAACGCCTTCGGCCTGACATTCGATAGCGCCGGCAACCTTTGGACGGCGGACAACGGTCCCAACGCGAACTACGACCCGGGCGTCACCTCGGAGAACCAGGTCACGCCGGATGAGCTCGACCGAATCCAGGGTGGGCACGACTACGGCTTTCACCCGCTGCTGCCGGCGGTCGCCAGCGCGCCAGCCGGCACGCCAGCCGCGACACCCGTCGCGCCCGTCATCGCCCCGATCGCGCGATTCCCAAAGCACGCGGGAGCGGCCGGCATCGCCTGGAACAGCCAGTCCCGGCGGCTCCTGATCGCCCTCTCGACCTTCGGGCAGGTCGTCTCCGTCGATCCACAAACCGGCGCCCAGCGGACGGTCCTCTGGAATCTGATGGTCCCCACCGCGCTTGCCATCGGTCCGAACGGAAACCTCTACATCGGCGAATGGATGTTCAACCGGGTCGTCCGAATACGGCTCCCCGTGCCCGCGCCACCCGACTGATCCCGTGTAACGGCCATCCCTAACCAACGACGGGAGCCGGGCATCTGCCCGCCCCCTTGGCCCACCACGCATTCGAAAGAGGAACCGCGTCGTGAATGTATTGCAACCGCGCTTGCAGCGCGCATTGGTGAAGTTCCAGTATCGCGTCCTGGCCGCGGTCGCCAGCCTCCTGGTGATTGGCTACTATGTGTTCTATGCCGCGGCGGGCAAGACCGTCCTGTACGGCGATGGCCTGACCAAGCTCAACAATGCGCGTCGCGCCTTCGATAACCCGGTGCAAGCGATCTCGCTGGCCCAATGGGGGTCGATCTGGCTCGTCGGCGACACCGCCCTGATCTCCTCACTCGCCTGGATTAACCCGCTCTATCGGAGCGGCCTGGCCGGATCGATCTGGTCGATGCTGGCCTTCGTCGTGATGGTCGTCGTGATCTACGACCTGACACTTCAGGTCACCAATCGCAGCGCCACCGCTGGCGTCGCCGCCGTCCTCGTGGCCGCGCTCAACATCAACGTCGTGTACTTCGCAACCACGCCGATGACCGAGCCGATCATCATGGCCGTGGAAGTGGTGGGCGCCTGGGCGCTGGTCAGGCTGGGCAAGGATGCCTCCAGCCTCAAGTGGCTGTTGATTGCCTCCATGACCCTCGGCGCCGCGTCGCTCGTGCGCTACGAGATGTGGACCTACACCTTCATCTCGGTCGTGCCGATGGGGCTCGCCCTCTGGGCCGGCGACCGGCGGTTCTGGTACTGGCTCACGCGCATGGCCGTCCTCTACGCGACGCCGCTCTTCGTGATGGCGTTCTGGATCGTGGGGTGGGAATGGGCGCTCTTCGGCGACCCGCTCTACTTCTCCAACAGCCGCTACTCCGCCCACGCCATCGACGTGGTCGGCGCCGGCAAGACCTTCGCCGTCGGCAACATCCACGAATCGGTGCGCCAGTACATCCTCGCTGTTCGCTGGAACATCCCCACGGCCGTCTTGCTCGTTGCCATCCTCGGCGCCGCGATCGCCATCAAGCGTCTCGTCATCGACCGCCAGTGGCACCTCCTGGGGCTGGCGTATCTGGCGGCGCCGGTCGTCTTCTTTCCGATGTCGCTCTATTTCGGGCAGAACGCGATCGACATCAAGCCCGGCACGCTCTTCTCGCTCAACATCCGCTATGGCACGACCATCACGCCGTGCGTGGCGGTGCTGGTGGGCATCGCGGTCGCGACCTCGATCCACCTCTGCGCGCGGCATCACGTCGCCATCCGCCGCACGCTGGCGGTCACCATCCTCGTCGGCCTGATGGTCATCCAGGGCCAGCAGCTGCGGCAGCCGGACGCGGCGGCTGTCCTCCACGATACGGCCGCGCAAGAATCGACAGCCATGAGGGACTACACGGCGTGGTTGAAGCAGCATTACGACTATGGTCGCATCCTGGCGGAGTCGTTCGGTCCGCTGAACGGCGTCCAGTATCACGCGGGCATCGATCTCTCCAACTACATCACCGAAAGCTATCCCGACTTGTGGACATCCACCATGAGGGATCCATCGGGCAGAGTGGAATGGGTCCTCGTCCGCGATGGCGACACGATCGATACGCAACTCGTCACAACGCCTGAGTTTCAGCAGAACTTCCGCGAGGTGTTCTCCAACCATTTCGGACGCATTTATCTGACAATCGATCACGAGTCGAAGAGGAATGGGAAGTGACCACGATTGAATCGACTGAATCGACCAGGCAACGTCATCTCCGACTGAGTTCCATCTCGATCGCGCCGGGCGCGAGCCGCTGGCAGAAAATCGCCGTGATCACCGTCCTCACCGTCTTCGGCATCGCCTTCGCCTGGAACGCCAGCGCCGCGCTCTCCACCCTCGTGCTCGGCCTGATCGTGGGCTTCACGCTCATCGTCGGCATCAAATTCTTCGTCTCGCTCAAATGCGAGAGCGGGACGATTGACGACAAGGATCTGCTCCCGGCGTACCAGTGCATGCCCATCACGGTCCTGGTGCCCATGTACAAGGAAGCGTCGGTGCTGAGGCAATTGGTGACGGGCCTCGCCCACATGGATTATCTGCCGCACCGATTCCGCCCGATCATCCTCCTCGAAGAGGACGATCTGGAGACCCGCCGGGCCGCTGCGTCAATCGATCTGCCGGAGAACTTCCGGGTGGTCGTCGTGCCCGCGTCCTACCAGCCCTCGCTGCGCGGCAAGCCGCGCGCGCTGGAATACGTGCGACTGGAACGGCCGGACCTGATCCTGGGTGACGTCGTCGGCATCTACGACGCGGAGGACCAGCCCGAGCCCGACCAACTGCGCAAGGTCGCGACGGCGCTGAGCCGCCACCCGGAGATCACCTGCGTGCAGGCCGAGCTGCGCTGGCACAACGCCATGCAGAACTGGGTGACGGCCTGCCTCGCCTTCAACTACGCGATCCACTACCAGATCGTCCTGCCCGGGCTCGCCGCGACGAACGCGGTCGTGCCACTCGGCGGGACCAGCAACTTCATTCGCCTCGATGCGCTCACCCACGTCGGCGGTTGGGACCCGGCCCACGTGGCCGAGGATCAGGACCTGGGGGCGAAGCTCAAGCGGGCCGGCTACAAGACGCGGATGATCGCCTCTGTCACGTGGGAGGAGGCGCTGACCGGCGTTCACGCGCAGGTGAAGCAGTCATCGCGCTGGACCAAGGGCGGCATCGCCACGACGATCTCCCACACCCGCGACCTGCGCTGGACGCTGCGCGATTACGGCTGGTGGGGCTCGCTTACCTTCTTCGCGATGATCGTCATGTCGCACCCCGCCGCGCTCTCCGCCCCCATCTACTGGATGATGACGCTCGTCTATGCGGGGACACAAGCCACGCTCGTGCAACAAGTGACGCCGGCGCCCGCCTTCTACCTCGGTACACTGTGCTTGCTGGCGAACTTCTTCTTCGTGATGACGGGCGCGTTCGCCGCGCTCAAGTCGAACCAGCCGAAGCTGATCATGTACCTCCCGATGCTGCCCATTCACTGGCTCGTCGTCGGCAGCCAGGCGGCCGCCATCGCCGGCTGGGAGGTCTTGCGGGGCCGCATCAGCTACTGGCGCAAGACGGAACACGGGTTGGTCCGGCCACAGGTTCCGGTCCACGAGATCGCCTTCGATGCGACCGCGGAAGCCGCGGACTGACGTGATGAGACGCGCGCGGGACGCCGCCACCTTGGAGAATCCGCACATGCTGGGTCACCGTTCCCTCCTCTTCCTCGCCCTCGTCCTGTTCGGCTGCTGTCCGGTGACGGGGATGGCGGCCCCAGCCGCTCCAGTCGCGCCCGCGAGCCCAGTGGCGCAACCGCCGACGCCGCGCTTCGCGACCGGCGTCTCACTCTATCTGAACCACGAGGACGCGCGCGACCATCGGGCGATCACGCATCTCCTGGACACCCGCGCGGCGGCGGGAGACTCGGCGATCTGCCTGATCATCCCGTTCATCCAGCTCACCTGGAGCGCGTCCGCGGTGCAAGCCTCGTCCGAGCTGACGCCGGCGCTGGAGGACGTGCGCTTCGTCATTCGCGCCGCGAACCAGCGCGGCCTCGCCGTCATGCTCAAGCCGCTGATGGACGAGACAACACTTCACCAAACTGGTCCCGCGGGGGCGTGGCGCGGCTCGATCCAGCCGGTCGATCCCGCCGCGTGGTTCGCCAGCTACACAACCTTCCTCCAGCCGCTGGCCACGCTCGCCAGCCAGGAGCACGCGGCCTGGCTCGTCATCGGCACCGAGTTCTCCTCGCTGGAGGCGCCCGCCTACACGCCTCTCTGGAGCGAACTCATCACCACGCTCCGGGCGACGCCGCCCGGGAACACGACGCTCCTCACCTACTCCCAGAACTGGGACCGGGTGCCGGACGTCCCGCCCTGGTTCAACCTTCTCGACGCC
>JAICKJ010000140.1 GCA_025928015.1 Thermomicrobiales bacterium | reverse complement strand
GTGTGGGTGTGGGGGGGGGCGGGGGGGGCGGTGGGGTGGGGGTTTTCCCCCGTGGTCGGTTTGGGGTGTTTCTTCGCCCCCCCCCCGGCTCGTCGCTTTTTGGCTGTGTCGGGCGCCGCGACTTGTGAGCGGCGGCCGGCGATGCTACGATGACCACCAGTTGCGGACCGCTATGTAAAGCGAAAAATCTGTCCAGAACGAGAGTGCGCCGCGCGGCATGGCTGATCCCGCGGCCGGCTTCTCCAGGCGACATCGAAGGAGCGTCGATTCGTGAACCTCAAGCGCCTCCTGCTCGCACTGCTGGCGGCGTCGGGCCTGGCCGTTGTGCTGGCCTCGCCGGCCTCGGTCGTCAGGGCGGCGCAGGGAGCAGCGCCCGCACCGGCGACGAGCGGGGTTGCGGCCCAACAGGCGCTGGCGGACCGCTTCGCGCCGATCGCGATGTTGAAGCGCCAGCCGGCGGCCTGTGACCCGGAAGGCGAGCCCTACCAGCCAGCGCCGGTCGAGGTCACACTCGGCGCTCCTGAGGTCACCTTGCGACGCGACGAAGGCGCCCGCAACCCGGCCAATGACCCGATCATCACACAAGCGCCGACCGCACAAGACCTGGCGCGCAAGGACGGGACGTACTATCTCGACCTGCCCGGCGACTCCCGCCAGCCCGGTTGCACCTACGAGCAATTCTCCAAAGCGCGCATGGCCGACTACACGCCGACGGTCTACGCGCACATCGTGACCGAGCCTGGCCACGACGGGCTCGCGCTCCAGTACTGGTTCTATTATGTCTACAATCGGTTCAATAACCTGCACGAGAGTGACTGGGAGATGATCCAGCTCACGTTCGACGCCCCGACGGCGGCCGAAGCGTTGCGGCAGGAGCCGACGGAAGTCGCCTACGCCCAGCACGGCGGCGGCGAGGTGGCCAACTGGGACGACGTGAAGGTCCAGAAGGACGGCGATCACCCGATCGTCTACCCTGCCGCCGGCTCCCACGCGACCTACTACGGCAATCACATCTACCTCGGCTGGGGCGAGCATGGCTCCGGTTTCGGCTGTGACGACACCACGGCGCCCTCGATCCGCACGCCGCTGAAGGTCGTGCTGACGCCCGACCAGCCGACAGCGACAGGCTCGTTCGCGTGGCTCACCTTCGAGGGCCGCTGGGGCGAAAAGGACACCGCCCCCTATGATGGCCCGACCGGCCCGAACACGAAGAGCCAGTGGCTGGAGCCGTTCTCCTGGCAGGACGGCCTTCGCAAATCGAGCCTCTCGTTGCCCTCTCAAAAGACGGTCGGCCCAAACGCGACCAGCTTCTTCTGCAGTGCGTCCGAGGCCGGGTCGTTCCTCTTTACGGCGACCAAGCGCCACCCGGGGCTCGCCTACGGCGCGGGCGCGCTGCTCATCCTGATCCCGCTCGGATTGCTCTTCGTCATGCGCGAGGCGCTTGGCGCGGCATTCGCCCTCTTCTTCCGCCATCCCTGGGTCTTCCTGGGACTCGGCTCGGTCCTCTTCGTCCTGGGCACGCTGGCCAATCAAGCCGAGGAGACGCTGCGTTCGATCCCGCTTGGCGGCCTGCTCTTCAACGTGATGGACTTGACCTCGCCATCACAAGTGCTCTTCTCCAGCGGCGGCGCTCTCACGCAGTTCATCGGCTGGACGGTGGTCTCGCCGGCCGTGGTCTTTGCGGTGGCAGAGATTCAAGCAGGGAGGAGACCGCGCGTCTTCGCGGTCTACCGGGCGGCGCTGGCGCGACTCCGGCCGCTGCTGCTCGCCGCGGCCCGCGCCAGCATTGTGATCTTTCTCCTGGCGATCACCATCGTCGGGCTCCCCTGGGCCTTCATCCGCATCGTTCGCTGGCTCTTCATCGTCCAGGCCGTCGTGCTCCGCGACGGCACCTGGCGCGACGCGCGCCAGATCAGCGAAGCGGCGGTCCGGGGCCGCTGGTGGCGAACCGCCGCGCTCTCGCTCGCCATCGCGCTCGTGCTCGGGCTGCTCGCGCCGATATCCGGGATCGTCGTGATGATCTGGCTCCTGCCGTCGCCGCTCATGGCCAACGCCGTCAGCGGTCTCATTTATGCGCTGCTCTTCCCGCTGATTGGCATTACGATGACACTCTGGTTCGAGCGTGGCGGACGAGCGGCCCCGGCGACGGGCACGCGCTGGAGGCTGCACGTCCAATGGCCACGCTGGCGTCCACGCCTCGCGACGCCCGAGGGAGACGAGATCTGAACGGTGAGCTGTGACTCGTGCGTTGAGGACGAGTTTCGGCCGGATCGGTTCAATCGACCCGTCACCCCCCTGACGACGAGCGCGTTGTGCTTTAGCATGGTGTGTCGCATCGGAACGGTTCCATGCGAACCACGCCAATCGTGACCCGTGCACAGGAGCACTATTTCTCAGTCATGGAAGAATCCACGCTCATGTTCGATGACACCGATCAATCGGAATACGCCCTGGCCAACGACCGCGCCGCGCTCGCGCCGGCCCAGCGGTCGCTGCAGGAAGCCGGGTTTTACGCCTACGCCACGCTGGATGAACAGAATCGCTGGACGATTGCCGTCGACGACGAGCTCGGCCGCGTCGACGTCCGCATCGGGCATGACGGCTACGAGATCACGCTCTGGGCGTCGTCGCCCGGCCTGTACGCCGATGAGGAGAACGAATGGCGCCGGCAGGCGCGCGAGCGACTGGCCCGCATTCGCCTCCCCTCGGTCGCGCGCGGCTTCCTCGACGAGCACCAGAGCGCGAATTGGGAAGAGGTCGAAGCCGGCATCGCCGTCTCCAGCACCTATGAACTGCCGTTCAACCGCAGCGACGATATCGGCGCCTTTGCTCGGGAGCATCTGCCGGAGCTCGAAGACGTGCTGACGACGATCGAGCGCCAGATCGGCTGATCACGGAGAGGAGGCAGGCGAGCGATGTCGCGAGCGAGCTGGGGCCGGACGCCGTTTTCGCCGGAAGCATGGCGACGGCGCCTGCGCGTCAGCCAGCGCGCGGAACCCGCCGATCTCCTGATCACTCACGGCAAAGTCGTCAACGTCTTCTCCGGCGAATTGTTGCGGCAGAACATCGCGATCGCGGATGGTGTCATCGCGGCCGTCGGCGATTACACCGAGGCGGCAGCGACGATCGATGCGACCGGCATGATCGTCGCGCCATCGTTCGTTGACGGGCACATCCACCTCGAATCGTCGCTGCTCTGGCCGCCGGAATTCGCCCGCGCCGTCGTGCCGCACGGTACCGGCGCGGTGGTCACCGACCCGCACGAGATGGCGAACGTCTGCGGACTGGCCGGCATCGAGGCAATGCGGTCAGCGACGGCGAACCTGCCGCTGCACGTCGCCTTCACCGCGCCGTCGTGCGTGCCCGCCAGCGAGCACGAGAGCCCCGGCGCGACCTTCGGCGTGGATGAGATCGCGGCCATGCTCGCCTGGCCGGAGACGGTCGGGCTCGGCGAGCTGATGAATTTCTCCGGCGTTTTCGCGGGTGATGGCGAGATCGCCGACAAGCTTGCCGCCGCGACCGGTGTCCGGCGCGACGGCCACGCGCCGGGATTGCGCGGTGACGCAATCCAGGCCTATGCCGGCTCCGGCATCGATGCGGACCACGAATCGACCTCCGCCGAGGAGGCGCGGGAGAAGTTGCGCGCCGGGCTGATGGTCATGCTTCGCGAGGGCTCGTCGGAGAAGAATCTGCGCGAGATTCTGCCGCTCGTGACCGACGAGACCTGGCCGCGCTGCTGCTTCGCCTCGGACGACCGCGACTGCCACGACCTGCTCCATCAGGGGCACGTCGACGACATCCTGCGGATTGCGATCGGCGCCGGGCTGGACCCGATCCGCGGCATCCAGATGGCGACCCGGAACACCGCGCACCACTGGCGGCTGGACGGCATCGGCGCGATCGCGCCCGGCTACCAGGCGAACCTCGTCCTGCTCGGCGATCTGCGGACCGTCAACGTCCGGGCCACGCTCTTCCAGGGCGAGGTCGTCGCCCGCGACGGCGAATACCTGGCGGATGTCTCCACGCCGCCGGTGCCGGCCACGTTGCTGCAGACCGTCAACCTCGGGCCGGTCCGGCTCTCGGACTTGCGTCTCGCGCCTGAACACGCCCACCATGCGGTCGAGTTGATTCCGGGCCAGATCGTGACCCGCTGCCGGACAGTCGAGCCAGCGATCGAGAACGGTTGGGCGGTCAGTGACGTCTCCCGCGACCTGCTCAAGCTCGTCTGCGTCGAGCGGCATCACGCGACCGGACGCGTCGGTGTCGGCTACGTCCATGGCTTCGGCCTGAGGCGGGGCGCCCTGGCCAGCACGATCGCGCACGACGCGCACAACATCATCGCCGTTGGCGCGAGCGACGCCGATATCCTCGGCGCCATTGCGACGGTGGCGGAGTCGCACGGCGGTCTGGCGGCCATCTCGGACGGCCAGGTGCTGGCTCACCTACCGCTCCCGATCGCCGGCCTGCTCTCCGACCAGCCGCTGGGCACGGTCGCGGCAGGGTACGACGAGCAGGAGCGTGCCGGCCACACGCTGGGCAGCCCGCTCGCTTCGCCCTTCGGCCAGCTCGCCTTTCTCGCGCTCTCCGTCATCCCCGAAGCCCGCGTCACCGACCGCGGCTTCCTGACGGTCGGCGTGTAGCGGCACCATCCATCCGTATTTGGGCTTGCCGATCACATAAAAAGGCAATCTGAGCCCCCGAGGAATCTTGTGCCCAAGCGCAAGTGAATGATACCGCGCCGGACGAGCATTGCAGGTTGGCAACCCGCTCCGCCGTCATGCTGACCACCGGGAAGCATCCCCGCGCGAAGCGCGTGCCCGCAGGCAACACTCGTCCCCGGTGGCGCACACCTCCGCTGTCGCGGAACGGCTTCGCCGGGGGATGCTTCGGGCTTCGCCGCTCAGAATGACGGAAGGGGATTGGCAGGGGCAAACGATTTGGTCGGGAACCAAGACGCCGCTGGGTCAATTGTCGACCACTTGGCAGACTTCGTGTCAGTGATACACTAAGTATATGAGCGAGCTGCCTGATGCTGACGTCACACTCGATGCATTGCCTTCCGACCATCTGAAGATGACCGCCTCGTGGGAGCAGGAGCGGTTGTTCGACGTCGTGGTCGTCGGCGCGGGGATCGCCGGGCTGGCGTTCGCCCTCCGGCTGCCGGAGCAGACCCGGCTGGCGCTGGTCACCAAGGGCGCGCTCGGCGAGAGCAACACCCGCTACGCGCAAGGTGGGCTCGCCGCCGCCGTGGGCGAGGACGACGAGCCCGCCCTGCACTACGAGGACACGCTGATCGCCGGCGCCGGGCTCTGCGATCCGGAGGCGGTGCGGATACTGGTCGAACAGGGGCCGGCGGCGGTCGACTGGCTGCTGGCGCAAGGAACGGCCTTCGATCGGGACGCCGCCTCGCGGCTGGAGTTGGGCCGGGAGGGCGCGCACAGCCGCAACCGGGTCCTACACGCCGGCGGCGACGCGACCGGCTTCGAAATCGAACGGGCGCTGGTCGCGCGAATCCGCGAGCGACACATCGCCACGATCTTCGAGCACGCGACCGCGCTCGATCTGCTCGTGCAGGACGGCCGCTGCGCCGGCATCGTCATGGACCACGCAGACACGCGCTTCGCCCTGAGAGCGGGCGTCACCGTGCTCGCCAACGGCGGCTGCGGGCAGCTCTGGTCGGTCACGTCGAACCCGCCGGCGGCGACGGGCGACGGGGTCGCGATGGCGATCCGCGCCGGGGTGACCGTCGCCGATCTCGAATTCACCCAGTTCCATCCAACCGTCCTCGCGCTGCCCGGCGGCGCGCCGTTCCTGATCTCCGAAGCCGTCCGCGGCGAGGGCGCGTACCTGCGCAACCGGGCCGGCGAACGGTTCATGGTCGGTCAGCACCCACTGGCCGAGCTGGCGCCGCGCGACGTCGTCGCCCGGGCGATCCAGGCACAGATGGTGCCGGACGGGCAGCCGTCGGTCTGGCTCGACCTGCGGCATCTCGATCCCGCGGAGATGGAGCGGCGCTTTCCCACGATCGCCCGGCACCTCGCCGCGCAGGGGTTGAGCCTGACCCGAGACCTGCTGCCGGTCGCGCCGGCGGCGCACTACTTCATGGGCGGTATTGACGCCGGCACGGACGGGACGACGAGCTTGCCGGGCCTGCTGGCAATCGGCGAAGTCTCATGCACCGGTGTCCACGGCGCGAACCGCCTGGCCAGCAACTCGTTGCTCGAAGGGCTGGTCTTCGGGCTCAGCGCCGCAGATCGATTGGATTCGGTCGCGCCACCGGCCACAGGGATCAGCCCGGCGCGGGATGGCCACCGCTTGCCGGCGCTGCCGGACGAGGAGACGCACGCGCTCCGCACGGAGCTCCAGGCGATCATGAGCCGGGATGTCTCGGTCGTCCGCGATCACGCGAGCCTCGACGACGCGGAGCACCGCCTGCGGGAGATCGCGGAGCGGATCGCAGGTCGTGCAATTCGCTCCGTCCCGGCAATCGAGCTGCGCAATATGGCGCTGCTGGCGCTGGCGATGACGATCTCGGCCCGCAACCGGCGCGAGAGCCGCGGCGGCCACTACCGATCCGATTATCCGGCGACGGACCCGGCGCTCGACGGCATGCACCAGTTCGTCCTGCCCGGCAATCGCCGCGTTTTCAGATCACTGGCCATCGGACGGCAAGTGGCGGACACCGCGGTCGTTCCCTAGAATTCAATCGCCCCAATCGATGCCGACTTGCCAGCCGAGGAAGCCCCACTGATCGGCCTCCTGAGCGACGCGTTTATGGAGCGGCTTGCCCTGGCCGTGGCCGGCTTGTGACTCGATCCGCAGCAGGATCGGCCGGTCCGGGCCGTTCGCGGCGCGCTCCTGCATCAGCGCCGTCATCTTCCGGGCGTGCAGCGCGTCGACCCGCGAATCCTCCTCGGCGGCGTCGAAGAGCACGGCCGGGTAGAGCGCCCCATCCTCGACGTGGTGATAGGGCGAGTAGGCATGGAGCCAGGCGAAGTCATCCGGTTCCTCTGCCGTGCCATATTCCGGGATCCAGAGGCGGGCGATGCTGAACTGGTCGTAGCGCAGCATGTCGAGCAACGGCACACCGCAGTAGACCGCGCGGTAGAGGTCCGGCCGCTGTGTCATGACCGCGCCGACGAGCAGGCCGCCGTTGCTGCGGCCGCTGATCGCGAGGCGTTCGCGACTGGTGTAGCCGTTGTCGATCAGCCACTCGGCGGCCGCGATGAAATCATCAAAGACGTGCTGCTTCTGCTCGCGCATGCCGGCGCGATGCCAGGCTTCGCCGTACTCGCCGCCACCTCGCAGGTTGGGCAGCGCGAAGACGCCGCCCTGCTCCAGCCAGGCGGGCAGGACCGGGGTGTACTCCGAGCCGCGACTGATGTTGAACCCGCCGTAGCCGGTCAGGTAGGCCGGGCCGGAACCGTCCAGCGGGACATCCCGGCTGCGAACGACAAACATGCTGATCGGGGTGCCATCCATCGACGGATAGCTCACCTGCTCGATCACGATCCCGGCCGGATCGTAGCCGGCGGGCAGGGCGACCGGCGAAACATCCACCCGCGTCCCCCGATCCGTATCGAAGACGTAGCCGGTCGGCGGCTGGGTGAACGATTGCCAGGTGACGCAGAGGAGGCGCGAGCCGGTATCCGCGTCGATCTCGCCGATCGATCCTGGTCCGGGCAGGTCCAGCTCACCGGCCTGATTCCCCGCGAGATCGTAGAGGCGAAGATGGGCGATCGCGCGTTCCAGCTCCTCGGTCACGATCCGGTCGCCGGCGATCGCGATGGCCTCGATGACGCGATCCGGGCGTTCGGCGATGACGGTCGCCATCTCCGCCGGAGAGATCGCGCCGGCTCGGTCGAGATCGACGGCGATGACCCGGTAATTGGGCGCGTCGAGATTGGTCAGCAGGTAGAGCCGGTCGCCGTGCACGAGCGCGTCGGCGAAGACCGCGTCGATGCCAGCCGCGACCGGGGTGAAACCATCGTCCGGGTGCTCGCGGTCAAGGAGGTAGATCTCGGAGCGGGACCAGCCCTGGAAGGCGCTGGCGACCAGCCAGCGGCCGTTCGCGGAGATGCGGGCGCCGATCATGTCCTCCGGCGCCCGGCCCTGGCCGAAAATCTCCGGATCGTCCGCCGGATCGACGCCAAGGCGATGGAAGAAGAGGTGGCTGTTGTAATGTTCCTGGCCCGGCGGAACAGTCCCCGGCTCGGGATAGCGGGTGTAGTAGAAACCGGTGCTGTCCGGCAGCCAGGCGACACTGGCGTAACGGGCGCGATGGATGCGGTCCGGGAGCACCTCACCGGCTGCGATCTGGAGGACGTGCAGGGTGCTCCATTCGTCGCCGTGACGGGAGAGACCGAAGCAGAGCAACGCGCCGTCCGGCGACGGGAACCACCAGTCGAGCGACGTCAGGCCGTCTTCGCCGTAGGTCGTCGGATCGACGAGGATTCGCGGCGGCGCATCCAGCCCATCCTCCTGCATCCGGAGCACGGGTTGATCCTGACCGGCCTCGCGCTTCGTGTAGAAGAAGCAGCCCTTGACCTCGCGCAGACTGCCGACCGCGCCGACCTCCAGCAACTGCCGCAGCCGGGCGGTCAGGGCGTCTCGACCGGGGATGGCGTCCAGCACGGCGCGGCTCGCCGCGTTCTGGTCCGCCACCCATTCCCGCGTCTCCGGGGACTGCGCGTCCTCCAGCCAGCGGAAGGGATCGACGATGTCGACGCCATGCAGCGTCTCGCGGACGGCGGCGTGCCGCGGGCCGGTTTGGGGGTGGGACATCGGGCTCCTCCAGGTGCTCATCATGCGTCAACGTCCCTATCCTACCGTGCCGCGAGCGCGCGGTCCGGTCGCCCGATTGCGCCGCTTGGGATAATGGAAGCGGGTGAGGTGGATGCGGGTGGCTCGACACCGGCAATCTGAACCTCCCCATCTGGCGTATATCATCAGTAGCCGGATCGCCGCGGGCCAAAGCCGCGCGGGCGTCTGGCTCCGGGATACTCCATTGACGGCAGACCCGCGCTCAGCCGATCAGGATCCGATCACGCTGGGCGACGCTGAACTGATGCAACGCATCGCGGCCCGGGACGCCCGGGCGCTTGAGGTGCTGTACGATCGGTATTCCCGGATCGTCTTTTCATTTGCGCTACGGATCGTGGGGGACCGGCTGGCCGCGGAGGAGATCCTGCAAGAGGTCTTCTTTCGGGTCTGGCAGCAAGCGCCGACGTTCAATGACCGGCGTGGATCACTCGTCACCTGGTTGCTGAGCATCACCCACAATCTGGCCATCGATCTGGTTCGCCGCCGGCGACGGCGCCCGGTCGCGGCCGACGATGAGGACCCGCTGGCAACCTTGGCGAGCTTGCCGGATACGGGCGAGAGCGTTGAGGATGAGGTGTGGCTGAGTGACCTGCGCGCCCAGGTCAACGAGGCGATGCAGCAGCTTCCCGCGTCGCAGCGGGATGCGATCGAGCTGGCCTACTTTCACGGCCTGACCCAACGAGAGATTGCTGACCGGCTTGATCAACCCCTCGGCACGGTCAAGACGCGGATGCGATTGGGCTTGAAGAAGCTCCGCTCGATCCTTGAAGCACACGAGGTAAGGCATTCGTGACGGAAACGCAGCCGGACGTCAACCAGCGCGACGGGGATGCACGCGACAACGGCGAGCACGTCGACGACCTGGCGGAAGCGTACGCGCTGGGCGCGCTCGACGATCATGAGCGGCGTCGCGTCGACTTCCATCTGGCATCATGCACGGATTGCCGCGAGCTGATCGACGATCTCCACCGCGTGACGGCGCTCCTCTCCTTCGCCTCGCCCCTCTCCTCCCGACCCTCGCCGGCGGCCAAAGCCTCCCTGCTGGCGCGCGTGCAGCAGACGCAGCAACCGCCACAACCGGCCGTGCGCGCACCGGCCGCGCCGCCGGATCGTCCACCCGCCAGACCGGCAGCGCCCGCGCGCGCGTTTTGGCCCCGCTGGGGCCTGGCCGTCGTGCCGGCGGCCCTCGCCGTGCTGCTGGTCACCTCCCTGGTCTGGTCCTACAGCCTCTCACGCCGGCTGGACGCCGCCGACCAACAGCGCGCGACCTATCAGAATCAGCTCACCTGGCTCTACGGCGGCCAACCTGGCGCACAGATTTACACCTTCCAGCCGATGCGCCTGAACAGCGGCGCCGGCGGCCGGCTCTGCGTCGACGGCGATACGACGAGCGCAATGGTCGTGGCCTGGTCGCTCGACCCGAGCCGGCAGCATGTCCTCTGG
>JAICKJ010000126.1 GCA_025928015.1 Thermomicrobiales bacterium | reverse complement strand
GGGCGGCCATTGAACGCGACGCTGGCCGCGACCGGCCGGACGATGCTGCTGTACAGTGTGTTGCTGGCGGCGGCGCTGGTGCTGAGCTGACGCCGTGGCGCGGTCCGATCGACGCAAAACCCGTCATTCTGAGGCCCGAAGGGCCGAAGCATCCCCGCGCGAAGCGCTTGCCCACAGGCAACACTCGTCCTGCGTGACACCCATGTCCGCTGCGGCGGACCGGCTTCGCCGGGGGATGTCCTTCGGTTCCTCAGGACAGGCTTTCCCGTTGGTCAGAATGACGGTGAAGCAAGTGGCGAGGGATACGGTCGATGAGTGATCCGAGGACATCAGGCGGAACGCGGCCGGTGGAGCGCGCCAAACGGGGCGCGCTTCAGAGCGGGCGCGAGGTGCGGGCGATGTTCGGCCGGATCGTGCCGCGCTACGACCTGATGAACCGGATCATGACCGGCCGGCGCGACCTCGCCTGGCGGAAGATGGTCGCCAGGCAGGTCGGCAAGGCGCCGCTGGTGCTCGATGTCGCGACCGGGACCGGCGATCTCGCCTTCGCCCTCCGCGAGGCGGGCGCGAAGCGGGTGATCGGGGCCGACTTCTCGGACCGGATGATCGCCACCGCGGTCAAGAAGGCAGCCCATGAGCAGCGCACCGGCACGGCGTTTCTGGTCGGCGACGCGCTCTGCCTGCCCTTCGCGGACGGGACGTTCGACGCCTGCACGGTCGGCTTCGGGTTGCGGAACATGGTCAGCTTCGAGGCGGCGCTGCGGGAGATGCGGCGCATCCTGCGGCCCGGCGGGCGTTTCGTCTGCCTGGAGATGACGCCCTTCCGGCGGCCGATCCTGGGCCCGCTCTTCCGCGTCTATTTCGAGCAAGGGGTGCCATTGGTCGGCGGTCTCCTGAGCGGCGACCTGAAGGCCTATCGCTACCTGCCGCGCTCCGTCACGGCGTTCCCGGCCGCGCACGACCTTGCCGACCTGATGCACGAGGTCGGGTTCACCGACGTCGAATACCAGCTCCTCGCCTTCGGCACCGTCGCCATCCACACCGGGTTGCGGCCAGCGGAATAACGATCGCGGGCGATCACGCCGCCGCGCCACGTCTTGACTCCCCCCAGCACTGGCTCATAGTGAGATGTATCTGGGGACGATCGAGTACCAGCGCCATCGCCACGGGCGGTGACGCCACGCTGCTGGTTGCGCGCGGCCTCGGCCGCTCCCCGCCGCGACTTCGACAGGGATCACACAACCACAATCCAGAAACGAGGATGACCGATGGAGTCCCTCTCGAGGACGCGCCTGGCGGCCGAGTCACTCAGCCGGCGGGAGGTGCTGCGTCGTGGCGCGCTCGTGGCGGCGCTGGCGATCCCGTTCGGGGACCGGTTGTTGACGCCGGCGGCGGCGCATGCGCAAAACGTGCCCCTGACCGTCCTCTCGGCGGCGCAGGGCGCGACGCTGGAGGCGCTCGGTGAGGTGATGCTGCCGGGCGCGCGGGACGCGGGGATCGCGAATTTCGTCGATCACGAGCTGGGCAAGGAGATGCCGCTGCTCATCATCCGGTACTTCAACTGGCCGGACGATCTGTCGACGTTCTACACGCAGGGATTGGCGGCGCTCGATGCCGTGAGCGTCACAGCGAGCGGCACACCATTTGCCCAATCCACTTTCAGTCAGCAGCAGGCGCTCGTCGGCACGCTCCTCGCCGGCAAGGCGCCGGGCTGGAATGGGCCGCCCTCCTCGCTCTTCTACCTGGCGACGCGCTCGGACGCTGTCGATGTCGTCTACGGGACGGTTAGTGGCTTCGCGAAGCTGAATATTCCCTACATGCCGCACATCCTGCCGGCGGAGAGCTGGTGAGCGTGATGGCCATGAACACTGATCTCGTGATCGTGGGCAGCGGCGCCACGGGGAGCTTGCTCGCCGCCAAGCTGGCCGAGGCCGGGAAGAAGGTCGTGATCCTGGAGGGCGGACCGGCCCGGCCGGCGTCCGATCTCTGGAGCTCCCAGATCTGGTCGCGGCGGATCCACGGCACGCCGTTCCCGCCACTCACGTCGGGGACCGATCCACTGGGGATCACGCTGAACACGGCCTGGGGGACCGGCGGCGCGGCGATGCATCACTACGCCTGCTGGTTCCGCCTCCACCCGGAGGACTTCGCGTTTCGCACACACACCGGTGTCGGGCTCGATTGGCCGCTGGGCTACAACGATTTGCGGCCCTACTACGATCGGGTGCAGGCGGACGTCGGCATCTCCGGCGACAGCGAGGCGGACATCTGGAGCCCGCCCGGCGAGCCGTACCCGTTTCCCGCCCTGCCCGTGCTCACGCAGGGTCAAACGCTGAAACGAGGGTTCGATGCGCTCGGCATCGCGACGGCACCGACGCCGCAGGCGATCCTGTCGCGGGCCAAGGGCGACCGCGCGGCGTGCATCCTCGATGGCTGGTGCGACGCGGGGTGTCCGATCGGGGCGCTGGCCAACCCGCAGGCGACCTATCTGAAACAGGCGCTGGCGGCCGGCGCGAAGCTCGTCAACGACGCGGCCGTGTGCCGGGTGTTGACGGACGCGCATGGAAAACGCGCGACCGGCGTTGAGTACATCGACGCGCAGGGCAGCCGGCAGATGGTGACGGCCGGCGTGATCGCGCTGGGCGCGTTTGCGATCGAGAATCCGCGCATCCTGCTGAACTCGGCCAGCGAGGCGCACCCGCATGGGTTGGCGAACAGCAGCGGGCTGGTGGGCGCCTACATGATGACGCACACCGGTGGCGCGATCTACGGGCTCTTCACCGAGGAGACGAAGCCGTACATGGGCCGCGCCGGCGGCGAGATCTGGTCGCAGGCACACTACGCGACGGACCGGTCGCGCGGGTTCGTGGGCGGGTTCCAGTGGCTGGGCGCGACGGCGATGAAGCCGAATGATCTGCTCGGGATCGCGATGACGCGGGTCGATCTCTTCGGCCAGCCACTGGACGAGTTCAGCAAGCGGGCCAGCCAGCACATCGTCAACCTGGTCTTCATCGGGCACGATCTGCCAGTGGCGGCGAACCGGATCACGCTCAGCGACCAGAAGGACCGCAACGGCCTCCCGCTCGCGCGGGCCGTCCACAACGCCGCCGCCAACAGCACGAAGCTGCGGGGGGCCGGGCTGGAGCTGGGGCAGAAGATCATGCAGGCGGCCGGGGCGACCGAGGTCTGGACGTTCCCCAATGCGGACCAGCACATCCTCGGCGGCGCGGTGATGGGGCATAGTCCGAAGGAATCGGTCACCAACAGCTACGGCCAGACGCACGACGTCAGGAATCTCTTCGTCCTCGGTTCGAGCCTCTTTCCGACGACCGGCGCGGTCAACCCGACGTTCACGATCAGCGCGCTGACGTTGCGGACCGCCGACTACATGACGCGACACTGGCCGGCGCTGACGTAGGCGCCGGGGCGGCGTCACGGTGGCGGGACCGGTGTCGAGGGTGGTGTCGAGGCCGGTGGCGCGATGGGGGTCAAAGCGGTGGTGAACTGGGTCAGGACGACATGGAAGCTCTCCGGGGGAACGCGTACGTCGCCGCTGTACGGGTTCTGCAATTCGAAGACGAGGAAGAGGAGCAGCGCCACGGAGGCGAGCACGCTCCCGACCATCGCCGCGTGGGCCCAATCCTCCGCGACGCCGAAGAGATAGACAAAGCCGACCGTCAGCACGCTGCCACCGACCAGCATGGCCCAGAGGAGCGGCGGCAGTCCCTGTCCGCTCTCGCGGATGCGGTCGCGATGGAAGCCGCCCAGATCCGCCACGCGTTGCAGCCCCATGACATAGAACTGGTTCTGGGAGGTCAGCTCCTGTCCGGTAGACCCGTAGGCTCGCCAGATATCGTCGATGATTGCCGTGCCTGGCGCGCCCGTCGCCTCGCTCCGGTCCATGGCGGGCCATTCCTGGTCGACGACGGTATGCAGATAGTTGGCCAGGTCCTGGCGCACGACTGATTGCTCGGCCGGCGGCAACCCTGGCAAGAGGCGGATCAGATCCGCCACGGCGTGCGCCTCGTGATCGGCGGCGTCGACGTCATTGTCGAATTTCTGCCAGACGGTGATGACGACGAAGCCCAGGAGCACCGCGTTGATGATGCCGACCGCCGCGTAGGTGAATCCCAACACGTCGTTGTGCGGCCGCAGCCTGGTATGGGGCACAAAGCGGCGCATGATCAGCAGGAGCAGCAACCCGGCGAAGGTCGCGCCACCGACAATGACGATGGCAGTGAGGAACAGATGGGCCGCGGTGCCCGGCGCGGGTCCGACTCGCAACAGCACCACGGCGAGGATCAGGATCGCCACCACGACAGCCAGAATCAACCGGCGCTTCATGCCTTGTCTCTCCGTGCGCGATGCTCCCATTGGTTGTCCGCTCATGCGCGGTCTCGCGTCCCACCGAGATTGTGCCTGACCGAAGGCACAATTGACAGCACCGCAATCGCGCCCACCGGCCGCCGGCCGGGGCCGGGATTGCGCCGGCCGCCTCTTGCCGGATGATCAAGCTCCCGATAGGATGTAATCGTGCCGTGTGAACCGGCAAGTGAAGAGGAACGGCAGGAGCAACCGCGATTTCGAGCATTCGGCGCCGGAAGTCAGGGCCGGGCGGGAATCATGGTGCCCCGTGACGAGCCGGCAAGGTGGATCGGACCTCGGGAGGGGATGAGCCAGTGAACGAAACTCGATGCGATGCGCTCGCGATCTCTCTCGCCAGACGGCCCACTCGCCGCGCGGTGCTACGGGCCGCCGGCGCGCTGCTGGCCACGACAACCCTCGGCGCAGGGCTGGGGCACGCCGGCGCGCAAGGCGCCACACCGGGTGCGTGCCCGACCACGACAGCAGCCGAGAACGTGGCGATCGCACGACGCTGGACCGAGGACATGTTCACCGGACGCAACCTTTCCGCCCTCGATGAGATCGCCGCGCCGGATATCGTCTGGGATGCGGGCAGCTTCCCCGTGCTGCATGGCCGGCAGGCCGTCGCGGATATGGTCAGGCAGCTTTTCGCCGCGATTCCGGACGGTCAGTATCGCGTCGAGCTGACGGTGGCCGAGGGAGACATGGTCGCGGTGCGGTGGACACTCACGGGCACGCACGGCGGGCCGTTCCTCGGCGTGCCGGCGACCGGCACACGGGTGACCACGACCGGCATCAATATCTACCGAATCCGCTGTGGACAGATCATCTCGGGAGCCTCCGAGGTGGAGAGCGTGGGCATTCTGCAGCAGATCGGGGCGCTGCCCACGCCGCCCGCCACGCCCCAGGCATCACCGGTTGGCTCGCCCGGCGCGATCGCTACCCCGGCCACCAACTGCGCCGCCGGGAGTGAGGCCGAAAATGAGGCGCTGGCCCGCCGCTTCTTCGATGCGTGGTCGGGAGGCGACCCGAGCGCATTCGCGGGTCTGCTGTCTCCCAACGTGGTGCACCACTGGGGCCAGGTCGCGGACACCACCGGGCTGGCCGCGTACGAGCGGCAGGTCAGCCAGTACTTTACGGGTTTCCCGGATCTGGCCTTCACCATTGACGAGGTGTTCGGGCAGGACGATCTGGTCGTCGCGCGCTGGACGGCAACGGGAACGCAGAAGGGGGCATTCCTCGGCATCCCACCAACCGGCAAGACCGCAACCTGGAGGGGCATCAACATCTTTCGCTTCGCGTGTGGGCAGATCGTCGAGTCCTGGAACGAGACGGACGGGCTGGGCATCCGCCGCCAGCTTGGCGTGCTGCCCGATTTGGTGACGCCGGCACTGAGCACCCCCGCCGTCTGAGCGCATCAGGAAGGAGCACGACGATATGGATGCGAACCGTTTCGACGCCCTGACCAGGTTCATGGCCACCAGGCTCACGCGCCGCGCGACGATGCGCGGCGGCGCGACCGGCCTCGCCGCCACGGCCCTGTTCGGCGTGCGGGGCGCGGCGGCGCAAAGCGCGACCCCCGCCGCCACGCCTGTCGCCGGCGGCGGGCCGGTCTCGGTGCTCTTCGTGCAGAACTTCAATGCCGGCTCGTTTGCGCCCAACGCCCGGCAAGCGGGCGCCTTCACCCTCACGCTGAACGAGGCGGGCGCGCAAACGGCCTACTTCTCCGACCGGCCGGAGCGGATCGTCGGCACGCTGCCGACCGGGAAGTTCGTCGATGGACGCGCGTTCGACCCGGCCGATCCGCCCAACGCGGCGTTGGTGGCGCAGACCGACACCGGCGAAGATTCGCTTTTCATCGAGCTGACCAATCCCCGCTACGGCGCGGACACACGGCAACTGATCTACGACGCCCGCATCCTGCCAAACGGCAACGATGAGTGGCTCTCGGCAGTGGCGCTCCAGCCGAAGGACCAGACGATCGCCGCACAGTTCGGGCCGGGGAGCCTCTTCGTGGACCAGCTCACGTGCAGCCCGGATGGCGCGAGCTGCAACAGCAACAGCGATTGCTGCTCCGGGTTCTGCTGCGAGGACATCGAGGTTTGCCCGCCGGGCGTCTGCACGAGCTGATGCTGGATCGGCGCAGCGCAACAGCCGTCGGCGAGAGCGAGGAGACCGGGCAGAGCGTCCTACTTTCCCAACCCGGCGACCAGATTGATGGTCAAGGCAACGATCACCGTGCCAAAGACGTAGGACAGAAGCGCATGCCGCAGGGCGGTGGCACGGAGAGCTCGCGCCGACAGGTTGGTGTCCGACACCTGGAACGTCATGCCGATCGTAAACGCGAGATAGGCGAAATCCACGTAACTGGGCGGCTGCGCTTCGTTGAAATCGATCCCACCTCGGGGCGGTGTGTAATAGAGCCGCGCGTAATGCAGGGCAAAGATCGTGTGCACCAGCAGCCACGACAGGATCACGCTGGCGATGCTCAGGCCGATGATGGCGACGCGCTCCCAACCGCCATTCACTCTGGCCGCCTCGATGATCAGCAGTCCGACACCCACCAGGCTGGCCAGACTCGCGGTCACCAATGCCGCGTCGGTGGCCGCCCGGCCCGGATCTTCTCGCAGGGCCAAATCGGCGGTCTGCCCCGACGAGAGCGGCCAGATCGCACTCCAGGTCCACCCCGCGTAGAATAACGCTGCCGCATCCCAACCGATGATCGGAGCAAATGGCCAGCCAGCCCCTGCGCCGGCCATCAGCCCCACGGTGATTCCAACGACAAACACGATGAGCGCTCGCCGGCCAGCAGGCATCAGCCCCGCGGCCTTGCCACTTCTGGACATGGGCAAGCGGTCAGGCGGTCACGGACGGGCGGGTGAAGGTCCAGTCGCGGATCTCGGGCGGGTCCTCCAGGTGGGTGTGGGCGTAGGTGATGCTCTCCTTGATGAGGTCGTCGAGCTCGGGGACGAGTTTGGCGGCCTCGTCCCGGAACCGCTTGGCGCGACGCAGGGTCTCGGCGGCGAGATGGTAGCGGCTCATGTCGTTCAGGATCGTCATCATGAACGGCGTGGTCGTCGTGCCTTGCTCGTTGAAGCCGCGGACATGGAAGCGCTCGACGTTCGTGTGGCCGTGGATGATCTCGTGGAGCGCCCGCTGGTAGCCGTGGAAGGCGAAGACGACCGGCTTGTCGCGGGTAAAGAGGTCGATGAACTGCTCCTCAGACATGCCGTGCGGGTGGTGCTCGGTCGGGAAGAGCGTCATCAGGTCGACGACGTTGACGACGCGAACCTTCATCGCCGGCAGGTGTTGCTCCAGCCACTCGGCGGCGGCGAGGATCTCCATCGTCGGCACGTCGCCGGCGGCGGCGAGGACGACGTCCGGCTCCTCGTCCTGCGCATTGCCGGCCCACGCCCAGATCGAGGCGCCGCGGGCGCAGTGCTCGATCGCGTCGTCCATCGCCAGGTATTGCAGGTGCGGCTGCTTGTCGCAGACGAGCAGGTTGACGTAGTCGCGGCTGCGCAGGCAGTGGTCACCGACGGAGAGCAGGCAGTTGGCGTCCGGCGGCAGGTAGATGCGGGCGACGGTGCCACGCTTGGAGAGCATGACGTCGATCAGGCCCGGCCCCTGATGGCTGAAGCCATTGTGGTCGTTGCGCCAGGCGGTCGAGGTCAGGAGGATGTTGAGCGAGGCGACCGGCTCCCGCCAGGGCAGCGCGAGTGATTCCTGCAGCCACTTGGTGTGCTGGACGGTCATCGAGGCGGAGACCATCGCGAACGCCTCGTAGGTGACGTAGAGGCCGTGGCGGCCCGTCAGCGTGTAGCCTTCCAGCCAGCCCTCGCAGAGATGCTCGCTCAGCACCTCCATCACCCGGCCGTCGGGGGAGAGGTGACTGTCGATCTCGAGCAATTTGCCGACGAAGCAGCGATTCTCGACCTCCAGCACGTCGCCGAGGCGGTTCGATTCCAGCTCGTCCGGGCAGAAGAGGCGGAAGTTCGCCTGCTCGTGGTTCTGGACGAAGAGGTCGCGCAGCAGCTTGCCGAGCGGCCGGGTGTTTTCGACATAGGTCGTGCCCGGCTCCGCGACCGGGACGGCGTAGTCGCGGAAATCGGGCACGTCGAGCGGCACGAGCAGCCGGCCGCCGTTGGCATGCGGATTGGCGCCCATGCGGCGGTCGCCTTCGGGCGCGAGCGCGGCCAGCTCGGACACGAAGGCGCCATTAGCGTCGAAGAGTTCGTCGGGCTGGTAGCTGCGCATCCACGCCTCCAGCTCGCGGAGGTGGTCGGGGTTGGTCTTGACGCCGGCGAGCGGCACCTGGTGGGAGCGGAAGGTGCCTTCGACCGGCTGGCCCTCGTCGTTGACCTTCGGGCCGGTCCAGCCCTTGGGGGAGCGGAGGACGATCATCGGCCAGGCGGGCCGGCCAGTGACGCCGTGCGCCCGCGCATCCGCCTGAATGGCGCGAATACGCGCGTAGCAGGTCTCCAGTGTGGCAGCGAAGCGCTGGTGCATCAGGGCCGGGTCGTCGCCCGCGACGAAATGGACGTCGTAGCCCTGGCCCTCGAACATGGCCATCAGGTCGGCGTCGCCGGTGCGGCCGAAGACGGTCGGATTGGCGATCTTGTAGCCGTTGAGGTGGAGGATGGGCAGGACCGCGCCGTCTCGGGCCGGGTTGAGGAACCAGGTCGACTTCCAGGAGCCGGCGAGCGGGCCCGTCTCGGCCTCGCCGTCGCCCACGACGGCCGCGACGATCAGATCGGGGTTGTCGAAGGCGGCGCCGAAGGCGTGGGTGAGGACGTAGCCGAGCTCGCCGCCCTCGTTGATCGAGCCGGGCGTGGTGACGCTGACGTGGCTCGGGATGCCGCCGGGAGACGAGAACTGGCGGAAGAGCTGGCGGAGCCCAGCTTCGTCCCGGGTGATCTTCGGGAAGTAGTCGCTGTAGGTGCCTTCGAGGTAGGTGTTGCCGACGAGGGCCGGGCCACCGTGGCCGGGGCCGGTGAGGTAGATGACGTCGACGTCGTGCTCGCGGATGAGGTGGTTGAGATGGACATAGATGAAGCTGAGGCCGGACGAGGTGCCCCAGTGGCCGAGCAGGCGTGGCTTGATGTCCTCCGGCTGCAAGGGCCGGCGGAGCAACGGGTTGTCCTGCAAGTAGATCTGGCCGACGGTCAGGTAGTTGGCGGCCTGCCAATACTTCTGCATACGTTCCAGCAGGTCGGGAGCGAGCGGCTCGCTCTCCAGGGGCGGTTGCGGCGGGACCGGCCGATCGGCGAGGATGGCGCTGGAGACGGCGGTGTCGAATCGGTAGTTCATGGCTTCCCTTCCAGACGCAGGACGCGCATCGTGTCGCGCGCGACCATCAGGTCCTCGTTCGTCGGCACGATCCGGACCACCACCCGGCTGTCACCGGCCGAGATGATTGGCGCGTGGGCCGCGTTCCGGGCCGGGTCGAGCGTGAGGCCGAGGTAGGCGAAATCCGCGCAGATGCGGGCGCGCACCGGCGCGGCGTGCTCGCCGATGCCGCCGGTGAAGACGACGGTGTCGAGCCCGCCGAGGACGGCGGCGTAGGCGCCGAGGAACTTGCGGGCCTGGTAGCAGAAGAGGGCGACGGCCAGGGCGGCGCGGGGATCGTCCTCCTCGCGGGCGAGCAGATCGCGCATGTCGCTGGTCGTCTCCGAGACGCCGAGCAGGCCGGAGCCCTTGTTGATGACCCGGTCGAGATCCTCCGGCGCCATGCCCTTGACGGTAAGCAGGTAGAGCAGGAGTCCGGGATCGAGATCGCCGGCGCGGGTGCCCATGACGAGGCCAGCGGCCGGCGTGAGGGCCATCGAGGTATCGACCGAGCGGCCGTCACGGACGGCGACCATGCTGGCGCCGTTGCCGAGGTGGGCGATGACCGTCCGGCCTCGGGCGCGGACGGAATCGAGCCGCGTCAGCTCCTCCTGTACGTATTCATATGAGAGGCCGTGGAAGCCGTAGCGGATCGCATCCGGGCCGGTCACGTCGATGGGGAGCGGAAAGCGGGTCGCGACCTCGGGCATCGTCTTGTGGAAGGCGGTGTCGAAGCAGGCGACCTCCGGCACGTCCGGGAAGAGCTGGCGCGTGGCGGCGATGCAGGCGAGCGCCTGCGGCAGGTGCTGCGGGTCGAGCGGGATGAGGTCCCGGAGGCCGGCGAGCATCGAGTCCGTGATCGGCGCGGGATCGCGATAGTGAGGTCCGCCGTGGACAACCCGGTGGCCGACGGCGGCGACCTCCGGGCGTTCCGGTCGGTCGCGGAGCCAGTCGACGAGGAAGCGGAGGGCCTCCTCGTGAGTGTCGAGGTCGGGCGGATCGGTGAGGAGATCGCGGCCCTCCGCGTCGCGGATTCGGACCTCGCCGCCGGGGATGCCGAGGCGGTCGAAGCTGGCGCCGTAGACCGGGCGGGACTCGCCGTCGAGGCGGTAGAGCGCGGCCTTGAGGCTCGATGAGCCGGCGTTGACCGTGAGGATGGCGGGCATGGGGCCTTTCATAGCGGCGCGGTGCGACGGCGATCACCGTCCTGCTTCGATTGTCGCAAGGCTGGCAAGCCGGAAAAACGGACACCGCCCGCGGCGATCGCCGCGGGCGGTGTGCTGTTCGTGTGAATGCCGCGATTACTCGCCGGCGAGATCGGCGACGGTGACGAGGATGCCACCGTCCGGCTGCCAGAAGAGATGCGCCAGCTCGGTGTCCTGATCGACCTTGAAGACGAGCAGGAAGGTTTCGCTCTCGCCGTCCT
>JAICKJ010000360.1 GCA_025928015.1 Thermomicrobiales bacterium | reverse complement strand
TCCTCCCCTACAGCATTCTTGGCCTCCCGTTGGCCCAAATGATGACAATCGCCCGATCGTCAGCCGGTCTTCAGCCGGCTTTCGTCCGGCGTGAGCGCGGGGACTTCAGCCCCGCGCGGCGAGGTCCATCAGCCCGCCATTGTCACGTGTGCAACGCGGGCGCACGGCGTGCGCCCCTACATCACCCGTCATTGGGTGAACCTCACTCCACCTACCACAATGGCCCGCCCGCGGGGCCGTTGCGGTAGAGCTGCATCAGCCAGGTCTGGACATCGAAGCGCGGGTGGTTCTTGTCGGGTTTGATCGGTTCCCAGGTGCCGTCGGGTAGCAGGTGGCGGGCGTTGACGGTGTCACGCAGGTAGGCGGGGAGGATGACCTCGCGGAGATGGGCGCGCAGGCGCTCGTCCTCGACCGGGACCAGCACCTCGACGCGGCGATCGAAGTTGCGCTCCATCGCGTCGGCGCTGCCGATGTAGACCTCGCTCTCGCCACCGTTGTGGAACCAGTAGATGCGGCTGTGCTCCAGGAAGCGGCCGACGATGCTGATGACCCGGATCCTCTCGCTCCAGCCCTCCAGCCCGGGGCGCAGGCAGCAGATGCCACGGACGATCAGATCGACCTTCACGCCGGCGCGGGAGGCGGCGTAGAGGGCGCGGATCATCTCCTTGTCGACGAGTGAGTTCATCTTGAAGATCAGGTGCCCCTTGCCGTGCTTCCGGTGGGCCTCGATCTCCCGCAGGATCAGGTTGATCAGGCGCGCCCGCATCTCGCCGGGGGCGACGATCAGCTCCCGGTACTGACCCTGCCGGGCGTAGCCGGTGAGGACGTTGAAGAGCTCGGTGACGTCGCTGGCGATGTCCTCCCGGCTCGTCAGCAGGCCGATGTCCTCGTAGATGCGGGCGGTGATCGCGTTGTAGTTGCCGGTCGAGATATGAACGTAGCGGCGGAGGCCATCCGGCTCGCGCCGCACGACCAGCGTGAGCTTGCAGTGCGTCTTGAGCCCCATCAACCCGTAGGCGACGTGGACGCCGTGCTTCTCCAGCGTCTGCGCCCAGGAGATGTTGTTCTCCTCGTCGAACCGGGCCTTCAGCTCGACCAGCACGGCGACCTGGGTGTCGTCGTCGCGGGCGTCGATCAGCGCCGGGATGAGGGGCGAGTCCTTGCCGATCCGGTAGAGCGTCTGCTTGATCGCGACGACGTCGGCGTCGCGGGAGGCGGCGCGAAGGAACTCGACGATCGCGTTGAAGGACTGGTAGGGGTGATGGACCAGGACGTCGCGGCGGCGCAGGATGGCGAAGATGTCCGATTCGACCTCGCCGTCCTCGTTCACCGTCTCCTTGGCCCACGGTCCGAGGGGAGCCGGGATGAAGACGGGGTCCTTGAGGTCGGGGCGATCGACCTTCGACAGCTCATGCAGATCCTTGAGGTGGAGATGGCCGTCGACGACGTAGAGGTCCGAGCGGCTGCCGTGGACCTGCTCCAGCAGCCACTGGCAGACCTCCTCCGGCATCGTCTGGTCGATGTCGAGCCGGACGACCATGCCGAAGGGGCGGTGCGCCAGCGTCTCGCGCATGATCTCCATCAGGTCGTCGTGGTCGCCATCGTCCTCGTCCGGCTCGACGTCGGAGTCGCGCAGCAGGTGGAAGGGGTAGGAGGCGACGACCTCGCTGCCGGGGAAGAGGCGGTCGAGGTGAGCGGCGATGATCTCCTCCAGCCAGGTGAAGCGGTCGGCGCCGGCGGCGACGTTCTCCTGGGCGAGGACGGTGCCCGACTTGGCGTGCGGCTTGGAGGACGGGACGGGCACGAGCCGGGGCAAGAGCGCCGGCACCTTGACGCGAGCGAAGAGCGGGCCGGATTTGGACTTGAGCACGACGCAGAGGTTGAGGCTGTCGTTGGAGATGTGCGGGAAGCGGCGGCCGCGATCGACCGCCTGCGGGGTCAGGACTGGGAAGATCTCGCGCTCGAAGACGGCGCCGAGCGCGCGCTGCTCGGACGACGTGAGCTGGGCGAAGGGCACGACCGAGAGATTCTTCTTCGCCAGCGCGGGCACCAGCTCGTCCGCGAAGAGGGCAGCCTGCTGGTCGAGCAGCTCCTGAGTCAGGCGCTGGATCGCGCGGAGCTGCTCGGTCGGCGTGCGGCCGTCCGCGCCGGGGTCGCCGATGCCAGTGACGACCTTCCGCTTGACGCCGGCGACGCGGATCATGAAGAACTCGTCGAGATTGGAGGAGAAGATGGCGGAGAACTTGACCCGTTCCAGGAGCGGCGTCGGCTTTTCGGCGGCCTCGTCCAGCACGCGCCGGTTGAACTCCAGCCAACTCAGCTCCCGGTTGATGTAGACCTTCGGTTCCAGTAGCGGCAGCGCGGCCGCGTCATACGTCGCGGCCGCCGCGCTGGCGGGCCACTCGTCCTCGTCAAGACCGTTCGCCGTGACGCCCCTGGTAACGGGCAACGTGTCCGCCATAGGTTATCCTCCGCGCTTCAGCAAGGATGGTGCGTTATTGTCCCACACCACGCCAGCCCGCCACACCGCTCGCTACCACGCACATCGGCATCCACCAATCCCCGACGCTGTCATTTCGAGCAGAGTCGAGGTGTGCAGACCGGGGAGAGGGGTAACACGCGTGCCCGCTCCCGTCATGGTGAGCGCAGTCGAACCACCTCCTGCCGCCGCAGCTGTCCGCTGCGCGGACCGGCTTCGCCGGGGGATGCTTCGGGGCTGCGCCCGCTCAGCATGACGGCGTTAGGGATTGGCAGGATGCGAACGGGTCTGGTTCCGAACCAGGTCGCCGCTGCGGCGGGAGATGCTTCCCTTCGGTCAGAATGACAGCAGGGCGGGTTGGTAGCAGCGGACATGGTCGCGCCTGAGAATACGGCGCGAGCCGCCCGAAATCGGGCGGCT
>JAICKJ010000044.1 GCA_025928015.1 Thermomicrobiales bacterium | reverse complement strand
CGATGGTCCGGGATCATCGACGAGTAGTGGAGCGGAATGATCGGCTGCGCCGCGCGCTCCCGGAAGACCCACGACTGCCTGATCCACGACCGCTCGAACTTCGGGTTGATCCGCCGCAGGAAGGGCAGGTAGGTGTCGATCAGCTTCTGCTCCGGCATCGCGAAGTAGGGGTGGTCCGGCTCCATGTACTTGCTCAGATAGACGAAGTGCTTGCCTTCGTAATCGCTCGCCGGCAGAAAATTCGTGTGCTCGATCACGCCGGTGAAGGGCAGGTCCGGATCGGCGATGTTCAGCCAGTAGATTGACGACAGCGGCCGGTCCAGTTCCAGCAGCGCCACGACCGCCGCCTCGTACGTCAGCGCCGAGAGCCGCTTCCGGTACTCCTCGGGCAGATTCGGCACCATCTTCTGGAAGATCGGCGAGGGCACGGTCGCCACGATCGCGTCGAACGTCTGCGGCTCGTCCGTACCCGCGACCGTCACATCCCACGTCTGATCGGCGTTCTGGCGCAGTTCCTGGATCCGGCTGCCGACCCGTAGCGCGACGCCAGCCTGCTCACAACCGGTCACCAGCGCGTCCACGATCACCTTGAAGCTGCCGCGGAAATAGCCCAGCTTCTCCTGATCGAGCGGGGTCCGGCGCGACGTGGTGCGGAGATAGATCTTGCCCCAGAACCAGACCATCGCGACCTTGTCATAATACGTGCCGAACTTGGCGCGAAGCTGGGCGCCGAGCGTCTTGTCGTAGGCGCGCTTCCCCAACGCGCGTTCGAGCCACGCGTGCGCGGTGACCGATTCGTACCTCTTCCAGTTCTTCACCTTCTGCAGGTACGCGGAGACCAGCCCGAGCCGCAGCCGGTCGATGAAGGGAAGCGGCGTGAACTTCAGGAGGTCGAGCGCGCCGTTGAACGGATAGATCTTGCCGCCGGAGAAGTAGCCGACGTTCGACGGCAGCCAGACGAGCTTGTCGCCGGCGCCCAGCTCGTTCGCCAGCGCCACAATCTCGGTGTCGCTCTGGAAGAGGTGGTGATAGAAGATCTCGAGGTAGGTGCCGGCGACCGGGAAGACCGCCGCCTGGCCGCCGAGCTTGCCCGGCTCCCAGAGCGTCACCTCGTGTCCGGCCTGCGCCAGCCGGAGCGCCGCCGTCAGCCCGGCGATGCCCCCGCCGATCACCCCGATCCGTTTCCGCGCCGCCGCCATCGATCGCCCTTCGTGTATGACGAAGGGGCGGGTTGGCGCCCGCCCCTTCGATCCCGTGATTCCGTCGTTTGCGCTAGATGAAGAGCGGCGAGAGCACCAGCGTGATCGTCGCCAGCAGCTTCACGAGCACGTGCAGGGACGGGCCCGCGGTGTCCTTCCAGGGATCGCCGACGGTGTCGCCGACGACCGCCGCGGCGTGCGCCTCGCTGCCCTTGCCGAGCACCTCGCCGTCGTCACCCTTCAGGTGACCGGCCTCAATGAACTTCTTCGCGTTATCCCAGGCCCCGCCGCCATTGTTGAGGACGATCGCCATCAGCACGCCGACGATTGTGCCGACCATCAGCATGCCGGCGGCCGCCTCCCAGCGGAGGATCACGCCGACCAGGATCGGCACGATGATCACGAGCGAGCCCGGCAGGATCATCTCCCGCAACGCCGAGCGGACGGAGATGTCCACGCAGCGGCGGTAGTCCGGCGTCGACGTGCCTTCCATGATGCCCGGATCGGACCGGAACTGGCGTCGGACCTCCTCGATCATGTCGCCGGCGGCGCGGCCGACGGCGCGGATGGCGAACGATGAGAAGACGAAGACCAGCATCGCCCCGATCAAGCCGCCGACGAAGACCTTGGGTTCCGCCAGGTTCACGACCCGGCTGAAGCTGTCACCGAAGTTCCCGAACCGCTTGACCTCATCGAGGTAGGCGGAGAAGAGCAGGAAGGCGGCCAGTGAAGCCGAGCCGACCGCGTAGCCCTTGGTCAGCGCCTTCGTCGTGTTGCCGACCGAGTCGAGCGTGTCGGTGACCTCGCGCACATCCTCCGGCGCGTTGCTCATCTCGACAATGCCGCCGGCGTTGTCGGTGATCGGGCCGAAGGTATCCATCGCCAGCACGTAGGCGGCGGACATCAGCATGCCCATCGTCGCGACCGCTGTACCGAAGATGCCGCCGGACACCCCGACCGTGCCAGGGAATTCGACCGTCTTACCGAGGTAATACGACGCCATCAACGCGATACCGATCGTGATCGCCGGCAGGCCGGTCGTCTCGAAGCCGACCGAGATGCCGGAGATGATGTTCGTCGCGCTGCCGGTCTTGGACGCCTCGGCGATATCCCGCACCGGCCGGTAGGTGCCGGCCGTGTAGTACTGGGTGATGTAGAGGAAGGCGATCGAGGTCAGGATGCCGATGACGCCGCAGAGCGCATACTGGAACGCGCCGTGCGGCAGCATCGCGAAGCAGATGCCGAAGATGAAGATGACCGAGAGCCCGGCCACGACGTAGAAGCCCTTGTTGAGCTCGCCCATCGGGTCCTTGACCTCGCCCTTCGGGTGCACGTAGAGCACGCCGATCAGGGAGGCGAGGAGGCCGAAGGCGCCGGTGACGAGCGGGAAGAAGATCCAGGCGACGTCCCGGCCATTGATGCTTGGATGCGCCGACGATGCCTTGAAGAGCGCGACGCCGAGGATCATCGCGCCGATCATCTCGGCCGCCGAGGACTCGAAGATATCGGCGCCACGGCCAGCGCAGTCACCGACGTTGTCGCCGACGAGGTCCGCGATCACGGCCGGGTTGCGGGGGTCATCCTCCGGGATGCCGGCCTCGACCTTGCCGACGAGATCCGCGCCGACGTCGGCGGCCTTCGTGTAGATGCCACCGCCGAGCTGCGCGAAGAGGGCGACGAAGCTGGCGCCGAAGGCGAAGCCGACGATCCAGAACGGTGTTTCGGCGATCGCCACGTCACCCTTGGCGAACTGGTAGACGACGCCAAAGACTCCCAGCACGCCCAGCAGACCCATCGCAATGACCAGGAATCCTGACACCGCCCCACCACGGAGCGCGACCATCAGCGCGTCGCCAACGCCCTTCTGCGCGGCGGCGGCGGTGCGCACGTTGCTCTTGACCGCCACGTACATGCCGATGAAGCCGGAGAGCCCGGAGAGGGCGGCGCCAATCAGGAACGCAATCCCTGTGATAAGACCCCGCTCGACCCTGTAGTCCTTCTCGAAGATCGCGACCAGCACGCCCATGATGATGGCCGTGACGATGGCCAACGAGAAGATCGTGCGGTATTGCCGGTTGAGGTAGGCAATCGCGCCCTCGAAGATGCGGTTGGAAATGTCCTGCATCCCCGCAGTGCCCTTGTCGCGAGCGAGCACGTCCTTCGCCATCCAGATGGCGAAACCCACTGCCAGGAGTCCAAAAACGATCACTGGCAGCGCGTAAATCAGCTTCTGGTCCAAGCCTTCTCCTCCTCAGATGGCGGTTGATCTGGTCTCGCTCGCCAACGGGCCGCGCTGGCACCCGCTCGCACATAGTTTCGCGCGGGCCCGGGCGAAATACCGCCTGCCACGCGCGAGGTAAGAGTTTACCACGGCACCCCGGCGCGCGCCGCGTTTATGGTAACGACCTTGCACGTCTACGCGGCCGCGGTCGACGGCTGCCCACGCCGGAAAATCCGGCGGAAGAGCGACTGGATTTCGCCGTTCTCCCAGGCGACCAGCAACTGGCTCGCGTTGAAGATCGACGAATAGGTCCCGGCGATGATGCCGATCAGCAGGGCGAGCACGAATTCCTTCGTCGTCGACCCACCGAAGAGATAGAGCGCCGCCAGCGTGATCACCACGGTCAACGACGTGTTCAGTGACCGCACCAGCGTCTGCGCGATGCTGTAGTTCACGACCTCCTCGAACGATGACGAGATGCGGCGACTCAGATTTTCGCGAATCCGGTCGAAGACGACGATCGTGTCGTGGACCGAGAAGCCGATGACGGTGAGCAATGCTGTGACGAAGAGAGCGTCCACCTCGACCCCAGCGAGCCAGCCGAGGATCGAGAAGATGCCGGTCACGATGATGGCGTCATGGAGCATCGCGACGATCGCGCAAATGCCGTAGAGCAACGGATTTTGCGTGTTGCGGAAAGCCCAGGCGATGTAGAGCAACACGCCAACCGCCGCGAGCGCGATCGCCAGTAAGGCGCGATTCCGGATCGAGGTGCCGACGGACGCGCCGACGGTGTTCAGTTCCTCGGCTTTGGGATTCAGCGTGCCCAGCTTGCCGAGCGCCGCTTCGAGCTCCGCCTTCTCGGGCGAGCCCTCGTTCAGCTCTTTCATCCGGATCAGGTACGTATGATCGCTGCTCTTGCCGATCTGCTGCACCGACGATTCCGGCCGGCCGTGCGTGGTCAGCACGTTCTGGATCGCTTCGGTGCTCACCTCGCGATCGTACTGGATTTGCCAGGACGAGCCGCCGGTGAAATCGATCCCGAGATTGAGCCCGTGAATGGAGAGCGAGATGATCCCCGGGATCAGGAAGACCAACGAAAGTGCGAACCAGAGATGGCGTTTGCCCGCCAAATGATCCATGAGGTGGCGTTTGCCCGCTATTTGGTCCATCAATCGTCCTCGCGGCTCAGTCGCCGGCGGCGAGCGCGGCGAGCTCGGCCGCGTTCATGCCGAGCCACCAGCTACTGTTGATCAGGCCCGCGTCCACCATCAGGCGCAGGAAGGTTCGGGTGACGGTGATCGCGGTGAACATGCTGACCGCGACGCCGACGAAGAGCGTCAGCGCGAATCCGGTGATGATACTGGCACCGGTGAACTGGCCGAACCAGTAGAGAATCGCGCAAGTGATCATCGTCGAGATATTCGAGTCGCGGATCGACGGCCAGGCGTGGTCGAACCCGGCCTCGATGGCGTGTGAGAGCGTCTTGCCGGTTCGCAGCTCCTCTTTCATTCTGGAGAAGATGAGCACGTTCGCATCGACCGCCATGCCGATCGAGAGGATGAAACCGGCGATGCCGGCGAGCGTCAACGTGACCGGGATGACCTTGAAGAGCGCGAAGGTGAGCAGCGTGTAGATCAGCAACGCAATGACCGACAGGATGCCCGGCAACCGGTAGTAAATGATCATGAAGAGCGCGACCGCGCCGAGACCGATGATGCCGGCGACAAGGCTGCGGTCGATCGAGTCACGGCCGAGCGATGGGCCGACCGTCTGGCTGGAGACGACATCCAGGGGCACGCCGAGCGCGCCGGCCTTGAGCTGAATCGCCAGTTGCTCCGCCTCGGTGGCCGAGACGCCGGTGATCTCGCCCTGGTTCGAGATCGACGCCTGGATCGTCGGACTGGAGATGACCTTCTTGTCCACGACGATCGACATCGGCTGGCCAATGTGGCTGCTCGTGTAGTCGTAGAACTTGTTGGCCGCGTTCCCCTTCAGCTCGAAGACAACGACCACCTGGCCGTTCTGGCCGGTGCCGCGGTAAGCGTCCTTCAGGTCCTTGCCGCTGATGACCGTCGTGTAGACCGGACCGGTCGGTGTCGGCGTGGGAGAGGGCGTGTTCGCGGTCGCCGCCACAGGTGACGCGGCCGGCGAAGCGACCGGGCTCGCGGCCGGGGTGGCGCCAACCGGGGTCGCGCCCGGTGACGCCGCGGGCGATGCCGCCGGCGTCGCGGCGCCATTTTCGCCCGGCACGCCCAATGTCGTGCGAACCACCGTGCCCGGCGGGAGCTGCTGGCCCTGTGGATCGATGATCTCCAGCAGCGCCGTGTCCTTCAGCGTCGAAATCGCGTCCTGCGGGTCCTTGATGCCCGGCAGCTCGACGACGATCTGGTTGTTGCCGCGCGTCTGGATCAGCGGCTCGCTCACGCCGAGGGCATTGACGCGCCGTTCGATCGTGTCGCGCGTGCCAGCGAGAGTGTCCTTGTCGACCTTCTGTCCGGCTGGTGGATTGGCCTGCAACAGCACCTGGAGGCCGCCCTGCAGGTCGAGCCCTTCGCGCACCGGGTGATTGTGCTTGAAGCCGCCGATGTCCAGCGTCGAGCCTGGAAGGACGATCCAGCCGGACAGCAACGTCAGGCAGGCGATGAAGACGAGCATGTGCCAGGTGCGGAATCGCACAGAGGTGCTCCTGCGTGAGCGAAGGCGAGATTGTCACGGTCGCCGGGAACGCCAACGGCAGTGCCAGCGCGAGACAATGAACATGGCCGGTCGTTGACCGTAACCCGATGGAGTATAGGAAGTCCGGACCAATGGGGTCAACGCGTTGGGAGAGACGGGGCGCAGCTACGTCTCCCGCGGACCGGTTCGCCTGCGATGCCCCGCGTTGCCCGGACCAAAGCTCACACGGTGCGAGTCACTGGCGTTACCTTGTCAACGACTCTTATTGGATGCCACGCAGACGTGCGTCACTCCATCCGGAATAGATAGAGCGAAAGGTCTTCATCACGCAATGTCCCTCATTCCAGAATCCCATCTCGATATACTCCAATCATCGGCACTGGCGTACATGGCAACGCTCGGTCCAAAAGGTGATCCCCAGGTAAGTCCCGTCTGGTTCCTCTGGGACGGAACCGATCTTCGCTTCGCCTTCAACAAGAAACGTCAGAAGTACCGCAATCTGCTCCGCGATCCACGCGTCTCGGTCTCGATGGTTGATCCGGAAAACCCGTATCGCGCGCTCGAGATTCGTGGCCTGGTCGTCCGCATGGAAGACGATCCCGGTTTCCGATCCATCAATGCAGCCAGCCAGAAATACCTCAATCGGAATTCCACGACCGAGGAGCTCGGACGTCAAGACGAGCGGGTAGTGATCGTCGTCCAACCCGAGCGCGTAGTCGCCTTCCCGACAAGCCAGAGAGAATGAGGCCCGTCGGGCCAGGACATTCTGTGATCCCGGATGACAGCAGAATCAGGTCAGCGCGAATTCGGCGAGGGCGGGCTCGCTTGCCGGTAGAGCTTGCGCGACCGGATGAAATCCCAGACAGGATCAGGCACCAGATAGCGGATCGATTGACCGGCGCGGACGCGCTGGCGGATTTCGGTCGCGGAGATGTCGAGCCGGGGCGTCTCCACCAGATCGAGCCGGTCGTGGAGCGCCGGCACGCGGGCCATTATCTGGTCCGGATCGACCTCGACGCCGGGACGCGCGCCGACAGCTAGCCGGCACATGCGCGCGATACCGTCCGGATCGTGCCAGGTCGGGAAGTCACGGAGCGAATCCGCGCCGATGATGAATACGAGCGTCGCATCCGGCACCCGGGCGTGGATCTCACGCAGCAGATCGACAGTGTAGGATGGCGCCTCACCCGCCAGATCGAGGTCGCTGATCGCGAAGCGTTCGTTGCCCGCGATGCCGAGCTCGGTCATGCGGTAGCGAGCCTGTGCGGCGCTGACCGGTGCGCCCGGCTTGTGTGGCGGCGTTCCCACCGGATAGAAGATCACGTGCTCCAGGTCCAGCGCCTGTCCGACCGCCTCGGCGAGCGCGAGATGGCCGTGGTGGATCGGGTCAAAGGTGCCGCCGAAGATGCCAACGCGTCGTGCGCGTGTCATGATGCCGCGAACTCGATCGTCGCGTCCGGCAACGCTCCATTCAGTGCGTTGGCGATGGCCGCCGGGTCATCGCACGGACCATCGATGAAGGCGCTCCACACGAGCGTCATGCCGTCCGGCTCCATCAGCGTCACCTTCGGCCACTCCAGCGGTTGCCGGACACACTGCATGCCCGCGAACGCGTCCTTCAGCCGCGCATAGACGGTCTCTGGTTCAATCGTCACCTTGGTGATCGTCACGTCGATGCGCCGCGTGCCATAGCGCGAGCGGTTGGTCAGAATTTCCGTGAAGACCGTCGCATTCGGCACCAGGACCAGCTCGCCGCGCAGGTTCTTCACGAGCGTCGTGCGGATGTCGATCCCCTGAATGGTGCCTTCCACATCCCGGATCTTGATGGAATCGCCGACGCGAAATGGCCGCTCGAACAGCAGGTAGATGCCGGCGAAGAAGTTCTTCAGCACGTCTTGCAGCGACAGGCTGATCGCCACCGTGCCGGCGCCGGCGAACGCGAGCAGCGCCGTCCAGTTGGCGCCGAGCATCCGCAGGACGATCAGGAGCGCGATGAAGACGATCGCGATGGACGCCAGCCGGCCCATCAGCACGGCGCTGTTGCGGGCGAAGGCGCGGCGGGAGAACTCGGTCACGACCCACCGGCGCGCGAGCTTGGCCACCCAGCTCGCGATCCAGAAGATGACGACGACTTTGGCGATCGCGATCAGCACGTCGAGCGTCGCGCCGCCGATATCGAGCAACGTCGATCTGGTCGTCTCCCACATCCCGAACCCGAAGCCTTTCCGATTCACGCGCGAAGCGGCTGCCGAATCTTACCAAGCCCGGCGCGCGCCGGTCGCTCGCGGTCTGCTGGTATAGTCCATCGTGAAGAGGAGGTCGTGGGTGTTCGACTATCACGTTCACACGCACTATTCGGCGGATTGCGAAACGCCGATGCGCGCCTCGTGCGAGGCCGCCATCGCCGCGGGCATCACGGAGATCGCGTTCACCGATCATATCGAGCACGAGCCGGCGGACGAATCGTTCGGCTACTACCGCTACGATGCGTACCGCGAAGAGCTGGACCGCGCGCGGGATGAGTTCGGCGACCGGCTGACGATCCTCGCCGGCGCTGAAGTCGATTTCAACACCGGCATCGCGGATCAGGTCGAGCAATTCCTCGCTACCCACACATACGACTTCATTATCGGCTCGGTCCACTACGGCCAGAACGGCGCGCTCATCTTCCCGGAGTACTTCGCCGGCAAATCGCTCGATGACGTCTTCCTGCCCTATTACGAGCAAATTCAGGCGGCTGTCGAGACGGGTTGGTTCGACACGATCGGTCACATCGACCTGCCCAAGCGCTACAAACCTGCGGCGCATGGTTCGTACGACCCCGAGCGCTACCGCTCGTCGCTGCAGCACATCTTCACGGCGCTGATCGACCACGGCACGTCGTTCGAGATCAATACCTCGGGTTTGCGGCAACCGCCGCGGGCGAGCATGCCGGGGCCGCGCATCGTCGGCTGGTATGTCGAAACTGGCGGCGAGCTGATCACGACCGGCACGGATTCACACGTGCCCGGCACGATCGGCGTCGGTCTGCCCGAGACGTTGGAGATGCTGCAGCTGTGCGGCATCACCGCCGTCTCGTCGTTTCGGGGACGACGCCGGTCCAGCGTGCCGATTGCCACGCTCTTGCCCGCTCCGGTCGTGTAGGTGTCCGCAATGGCATCCCGCAAACCCGCCGATACCCAGCGCCCGAAAGTCATGTTGCCGGATTTGCCCCGACCACTCTTCCCCGACATGGAGCCCGGCGTCGATGAGCGCCGGTCGGTGACCCGTCCCGCGGCCCAGCGCGCGCCGCGTGCCCGGGTGGAACACGTATCGTCCAGGCGTCAGATGGCCCCGGTGAGGCGGAACGCGCCGCCGCCGGCCCGCGCCCGGTCGCAAAACGAGATGATCGTCCTGCCGTCACCACGCCAGATCGCCGGCCAGATCGTGCCGAGTCTCGTCGCGGCCGTCAGCCTCTGGCTCTCCGGCCACGGCGCCGAGTTGTTGAGCCCACTCGGTGTGCCGCTCTGGGTCATTATCCTGCTCGGACCGACCCTGTTCCTCTTCCTCGCCGCGAACGGATTGACCCATCCGTTCTGGCGCAACGCGGCGCTGGCCAATATCGCCACCATTTCGATCGCCATGCCGATCCTCGCGCTTCGTCGTTTCACCATCGCGGTGCCCTCGTTCGAGCATGGCCACGGCGTGCTGCTGGCGCCGGTCGTCGCGTCAGTCGCCGCCGTCCTGGTGATGGTCGCCCTGGCGCTCGGAATCGCCATCGCGACCCGCGAGGATCCGGAATACGCGGGCCTGCTGCTGCTGCCGGCCGCGCTGATGGTGCCGATGTGCGTCGGCATGTCGTCCGACAGCACGCTGGCTGGCTGGCTCTCCGCCAGCGCGGGTGTCTACATCGCCGCTGGTCTCGCCACGGTCGTCGCCTCGCTCCTGCCTGGCACGCTGGCGGCGCTCGTCGCGCCCGGCGCCATCGCGCTCGAGTTCCTCTTCCTGACGGTGATCAAGCGCACTCCGGTCTTTCCCCACGCCTCCGGCGCGACGGCGCTGCTGCTCTTCTGGTGCCTGCTCGTCGTCGTGGTCTCCCTCCTGGTGCTGCTCCCGGTGGTCAGCCAGTGGTTTGGCCGTGTCGACCGCCGCGCCCGAGCCATCGAGTATGCAACCGCCTGACACCGGGACTTTTGCCGGAGACAATGAAGCGCCCCGGATCAGCGGAATCCGGGGCGCTCTCGTCTGCGCGTGGAGATTGCCTGGCGCTACTCGCTGGGCGCGACCAATTCGGGATTACCGGCGCCGTTCAACTTGGCGAGGCTGGCCGGGTCGCGCGGCTCGATGATCGTCATCGAGGCGACCTCCTCGCCGTCGCCGAGCCGCATCAGTGTCACGCCCTGGGTCGCCCGACCGATGCGCGAGATTTGCGAGGCCGGGATCCGGATCGCGATGCCGGCAGTGTTCATCAGCATGACGCTGTCCTCTTCGCTGACCATCCCGGCCGCGACGATCATGCCCGTGCGCGGCGTTACCCGCATCGCCTGGATGCCCTTGCCGCCACGCGACTGCGTCCGGTATTGATCCATCGCCGTGCGCTTGCCAAGCCCCTTCTCGGCGACGACCAGGAAGTCCTTGCCCGGGTCAATCACCTCGAAGCCGACGACCGTGTTCTTCTTGTCCATGCGGATGCCGATCACGCCGGCGGCCGGCCGGCCCATCGGCCGCACGTCCGTCTCCGGGAAGCGGATCGCCAGCCCGTTGTGCGAGACGAGGATGACATCCTGGTCGCCGTTCGTCTCCCGCACCCAGACCAGCTCGTCCTCCGGCTCCAGCCCGATCGCGATCAACCCGTTCGAGCGGACCGACTTGAACTGATCGAGATTGGTTCGCTTGACCCGGCCGAGCCTCGTCACGAAGAAGAGGTATTTCGCCGAGTCGAAGTCGCGCACCCGCATCAGCGTCGTCACCGACTCATCGGGTTGCATGTTGATCACGTTGACGATCGGCAGGCCCTTCGCGGTCCGTCCGGCGTCCGGCAGCTCATGCACCTTCACCTGATAGACGCGGCCCCGGTTGGTGAAGACCAGCAACGAATCCATGGTGTTCGCGGAGAGGATGTGCGTGATTGCATCCTCCTCCCGCATCGTCAGCCCGGTCACGCCGCGGCCGCCGCGATGCTGCGTCTTGTACACGTCGTCGGCGATGCGCTTGACGTACCCCTTCTGGGTGACGGTCACGAGGACATCGACCTCGGGGATCAGGTCCTCTTCGCTCAGCGCCCCGGAGACGTCCTGGATTCGCGTCCGCCGCGGGTCGCCATACTTCTCCTTCAGCGCCGCCATGTCATCGTGGATCAGGCCGAGGATGAGCTTCGGATCGGCCAGGAGCGCCTCCAGGTGGGCGATCTCCTTCAAGACCTCCTTGTATTCCTGCTCGATCTTCTGCCGTTCGAGGGCGGCCAGCCGCGCCAGCCGCATGTCCAGGATCGCGTTCGCCTGGATCTCGGACAGCTTGAAGCCCGACATCAGGTTCCGGCGCGCCGTGTCCGTCGTCCGTGAGCGCCGGATCGTCTGGATGACCTCATCGATATTGTCGAGCGCGATCTTCAGACCTTCGAGGACGTGGGCCCGCCGGCGGGCGCGCTCCAGCTCGTACTCGGTCCGCCGGGTGATGACGATCCTGCGGTGGTCGATGTACTCCTGGATCGCCCGCTTGAGCGTCAGGACGCGCGGCTGCGTGCCGTTCTCGACCAGGGCGAGGTTGTTGACGCCGAAGGTCTGCTGCAGCGCCGTATGCTTGAACAGATTGTTCAGCACCTTCATCGGCTGCGCGTCACGCTTCAGCTCGATCACCATGCGCATGCCGGAGCGGTCCGACTCGTCACGCAGGTTGCTGATGCCATCGAGCTTGCCGTCGCGGACCATGTCCGCCATCCGCTCCAGCAGCACCGCCTTGTTGACCTGGTAGGGCAGCTCGGTGACGACGATCTGGAACCGGTTGCCGCGCTCCTGCTCCTCGACGAACGCCTTGGCGCGGATCACGACGCGCCCGCGCCCGGTGGCGAAGGCCGCCTTAATGCCCTCGGTGCCCAGGATCGTCCCGCCGGTCGGGAAGTCTGGCCCCGGCACGATCTTCATCAGGTCCTCGATCGTCGCCTCCGGGTTGTCGATCAGGTAGCTGACGGCGTCGCACACCTCACCGAGGTTGTGCGGCGGAATGTTCGTCGCCATGCCGACCGCGATCCCGGCGCTGCCGTTGATCAGCAGGTTCGGCAGTCGAGCTGGCAGGACGACCGGCTCCTCCATCGAAGCGTCGTAGTTCGGCTTGGCATCGACCGTGTTCTTGTCGATGTCGGCCATCATCTCCTCGGCGATGGCGGTCAGCTTGGCCTCGGTGTAGCGCATGGCGGCGGCGCTGTCGCCATCCACCGAGCCGAAGTTGCCCTGCCCATCGACGAGGGGATAGCGGAGGCTGAAATCCTGCGCCATGCGGACCAGCGTGTCGTATGCCGCGGTGTCGCTGTGCGGGTGGAAGTTCTTGATCACCTCACCGACGATACCGGCGCTCTTGCGGAAGCGGGTGTTGGACCGCAGGCCCATTTGGTGCATTGCGTAAAGCACCCGCCGGTGGACCGGCTTGAGCCCGTCTCGTGCGTCGGGCAGCGCCCGTTGCACGATGACGCTCATGGCGTAGTCGAGGTACGACTGCCGCATCTCGTTTTCGATGCTGGCGATTCTGACGTTTCCGATTTCCACGAATGAATGCTCCTGGGGAAGACAGTGACGACGCGAGCAATTTACCCTCCAATTCTACCATTTTTCGCTCCCCGAGGCCGGTTCTGCCGTGCGTACGTACGCAAAGAATCATACCTTTGGCCGGCACCATCGGCATCGTCGGAGCGCCTAACCTGAACGAGATTCCTTGTACGCGCCAAAGCTCGGATAGATCGTCAGACGCGCTCCGCCGAGTGCGAGCTCATGCGTCGTCAGCGCGCTGGACGGCATTGCCAACGGCGTCTCGCTCCGCAGCCGGGTAGAGAGCGTCGCCAGCGGATTGGCGTCCTTTCCGCCGAAGGGACGGCCACCGGTGGTGCGGAGGACTTGTGGCCAGGTCGCCCAGGCGGCCCGTTTGTCGGGCGCCGGACCGTCTGGAAAGTGCACGAGGTAGCGGCCGAGCACAAATGGCAGGACCTTCCGGACCCGGAACCGCTTCGCGGTCTCGCGATCCATCCGGTTGAGCAGCTCGTCCGCGCCGTTCCGGTTCAGCCAGTCGAGGATGCCGGCGATCTGATGGTTCGCATGGAGCACATTGTCGCGCTGGCGCGTCAGCTCGGCGGCCGACCGGGCGAACGGATCCTGCGATTTCAGCTCGAACACGCCCAATGTGCCGGTCTTGCGGTCGTAGACGGCGGCATCGACATCGGTCCGCAGCCCGCCGCGCTCACGCCGCAATTGCATGCGCGTCGCGCTCGTCACGAACCGCTTGTCGCTGAAAAGGGTGTAGAGGTCCCGGCGAAACACGGCTTCTCGCATCCACGCTGTGTTGTGATACGCTTGCGCATCCCGCCGACGGAGCTCGCGCATTACGAAGAGGAGTGGCTCGGCCGTCAAGCCGTAGGCGGATATTGCCAGCCGGCCCGGCGCGATCCTGACGAGCGGCGCCGGCGCGATCCCCGGCACGGCCGCGTGGTACGCCGCATTCGCCTCGTCGAATGTCATCGCGGAAATTGCCAGGCCAACCTGCTCCGGCGGCAGCGACAATGTTTCGACAATCGACGCCACCAGCGCTGCTTCGGTCTCTGTGATTGGAGCCTCGCCCGTCTCCGACGCTGCGTTGGCGCGCGTGTGGAGGAAGGCCGCCACGTCCCGGTACGTTCGCGTCGAACATCCCCCCATGACCGAGTCGTCCGGATACCCCATCTGGTGATCCATGAGCTCGGGTCGATCCGCGATCCATCGCGACCACCAGTCGAAATCGACTCGCTCCCGCCAGCTCGCTGGTGCCCTACCCGACGCGATCCACGCGCTGGACGACCCGTCTTCATCGCCCACGATCCGCATGAAACCGGTCTCCACGTGCCAAAGCACGCGCTCGGCTACCGCCACCCGACCGCATTCCACCAGCAGTTGGCCAGCCCACGCCGCCAGCGAATCGCCGGTCCATCGATCATCCGGCCTCCCACCGGCGCCGCCGGCGAGACAGAGCCACAGCGCCAGATTGCTGCCGAGTCGCCCTTCGTGACGTCCGATGATGATGTCGAGCGTCGTTTCGGGGTCTTCACTCGCGCGCGGCCGGTCTATGGCACGCAGCAGCGCGAGCAAAGCCGCTTGCCGATCGGGCGGAACCCCGTCGCGCAAGCGGCTTTCGTGTTCGTCGATCAGGTGGCGGAGCCGTTCCTGGGCGTCCATGGTTCGTGGCCGCTCCAGACCCGCGTCTAGCTCGTCAACGCCGTCCCGCAGTTGGTACAGAACTTCGCGCCCGGCGAGTTCACCGTCCCGCACTTGGGGCAGGTGACGCCCTGCAGGTTGTAGCCACAGTCGGGGCAGAACTTCGAATTCGCCGGGATTTGGTGGTGGCAATTCGGGCAAGCGATCGTCGCCGGCGCGGCCGCGGGCGTCGCCTGCGATTGCCCCTGCTGGCTCTGGGATTCGCGCAGCGCGCCGGCCATCGCCTGTCCGAGCCCGAGCCCCGCGCCGAGCCCGACGCCGGTCGAGGCCATGTCACCCGCCGTGCCCGGGTTCTTCGCCGCGTCGCCGATCGCCTCGGCCGTCTTGAACTGCGTGTACCGGCCCATGTCGCCGAGCGCGCCCATGCCCGACCGCTCGTCGATCTTCTGCTGAACCGAGTCGGGCGGCGTGATCGAGCTGATCTGGAACGACGTCAGCGTCAGCCCGAGCTTCGCGAAGTCGTCCGACAGCGCGTTCCGGGCCGTATCGGCCATCTCCCGCGTCATCTTCTGGATGTCGAGGATCGTCGTCTGGACCCCGCCGAGCAAGTCGTTGAACTCGTTGATGATGATGCTGCGCAGGAAGTTGTCGAGGTCATCCGTCGTCAGCTCGCTCCGTGATCCGACGATCTGCGTCACGATGAGCTGCGGGTCCGAGACCTTCATGGAGTAGGTACCGAACGCCCGCAACCGGACCATCCCCAGCTCCGAGTCGCGGTAGACGACCGGCTGCGGCGTGCCCCACTTCATGTCAGTGAACTCGCGCATCGAGACGAAGAAGACCTCGGCCCGGAACGGCGACTTGCCGCCGAACGGCAGCCCGATCAATCCGGTCAGCAACGGGATATTGTTGGTCGAGAGCGTGTGCCGGCCCGGCCCGAGCACGTCGAGCGCCTTGCCATCGCGGAAGAAGACGGCCTGCTGGCTCTCGCGCACCACGAGCTGCGACCCCAGCCGGAACTCGCCCGACTGATCCTGCGGCTCGCGGTGGACGATCTCGTTGCTGTTCTCGTCCACATATTCGATGAGGTCAAGGACCGCCATTCCGTCTCCTCCGTCTCGCTGGCATTCCGGCGCAAACGGGGCGAGCCGGTCGGCTCGCCCCGCTTCTGGAACGAACGACTAGTTCGACGTCGTCGAGGGCTCGGCGGCCGTGTCCGCCGTCTCGGACGAGTCGGAGCCCGATGTCAGCGCGCCAGCGTTCTCGCCCTGGCCGGACTGCGCCTTCAGCGCTTGCAGCTCCTGCTCGATATCGGCGTCGCCCAGCTCGCGGAACTGCGCGTCGTACGACGTGTCGCCGATCTCGGTGATTGCGGCGGCCTGCGCCTCGTTGCTGCGGATCTTGCGCTCCATCCGGTCCAGCTCCGCGCCAGGATCGAGCGGCGAAAGCACCGAGACGTGCTGCGCGACTTCTTTCGTCGCCTGCGCCCGGCGCTGTCGGGCGACCAGCGTATCGCGCTGGCTGAGCGTCGACTGGTACTTCGATTCCAGCAGACGGAGTTGTTGCTTCAGCTTCTCGACCGCCTGCTTCTGGACGTCGAGCTGTTGCGCGTAGAGCTTGCTGGACTCGTCGTTGTCCCGCTGGCGGCGCAGCGCCTCGCGGGCGAGATCGTCCTTGCCGGCCGTCACCGCGCGGGTCGCCTTGTCGTGCCACTCGCTGGAGAGCTGCGTGGTCTGGTCGAGGTCGGCCTCCAGCTCCTTCTCCTGCGCGATCATCGAGGCGACCTGCGCCCGCGCCTGCGTGATGTTCGACTGCATGTCGCGCAGGATTTGATCGAGCATCTTCTGCGGATCTTCCGCGCGGTCGATCAGGTCATTGACGTTCGCGCGAACCAGTTGGGAAACACGATCGAGAATCGCCATTGCGTTCTGCTCCTTCTTCCGATGACGGCCCTAATGGGCCGGTTGACCGAAGATATCTACGTCGTCCGGCGCGATTTTGTTCCCCGCGAACGCGCGGGACTCGTCGCCGAAGTCGATCCGCACCTTGACATCGGCGTCCGACACATTCAACGCGTACGTCACCGCCGCCTGTTGCGTCGACCCGTCCTTGCTGGTAATCGTCACGCGTCCGTTCTGATCCGGCGCTGGTCGGTTGTCGGCGCCAGTCTCCTTGAGCCGCGCCGTCACGTCCGTCGCGCCCGACGCCTGCAACAGCCAGTCGCTGGTGCCGATCCGGGCCAGATTCAGCGCCTCGCCGTTGCCGGTGACCTCCATCGTCAAATCGACGATGAAGTTGTCGCCGAGAATCGACAATGCCGCGCCGGGTCGCAAGCGGGGTGCCGCGGGCCGCGGAGGCGGCTTCGCGGACTCGTCGAGCAGCGCCAGGGCCTTCTGGTCACTCGTCGGCCGTCCCGAGGTGATCACCGCGGACCGGCTCTCCCAGAGCGTCTCCAACCGCGCCATTTCGTCGTTCCCGCTGGCGACCGCCTTGCCGATCGCGGCCGGGTCGGATCCCGCCGCCTGCACGGCGCTCGCGGCGGCATCGAGCGTATCCAGCTCCTTGCCCATCTGCCGGTCGAACCGGCCGAGCTGGTCGAGCGCGGCTTCGTCGATCTTCACGTCGTCAAAGAGCCCGGCGTAGCCGTAGGTCGCGTTGCGGACCTTGTTTCCGAGGAGCGTGATGCGCTGGTAGAGCGATTCGACCGCCTGGATGTCCTGCATCTGCCGGGCGTTGGCCAGCGCCCGGCCCGCCTCCTGCACCTTGCCGGCGATCCGTTTGATGGAATCCGCGATTGCGACGCGGACCCGCTTGTCCTCGTCGCGCCGGCGCTCCTTGTCGCGGTAGCCACTGTAGCCCGGCACGCGGTCGAGCCAACCCAGGATTCGCTCCGTCATGTGCGTTCCTCCCCTCGTGAGCTAGACAAAGATCTCCGCGCCGCAGTAGGGGCACTTGATCACGCCCTTGCCGGCGATTTCCAGTTGGCCGCCGCAATTCGGGCAGGTCTGCCGGCCGTTGAGCTTGGACGCCTCAACCGAATAGAGCGTGCCGCTCTGCCAGTCGATGTAGCCGGAGAAGAGGCCACGTCCGACGAGCGCGTGGATGTCGTCGACCACACCGTCCTTCGTCGATTTCAATTGCAAGACGAGATCGGAGATCTTGACCTTGCCTTGCGTTTCGACGATCGCCAGCAGCTCCTGTTGTTGGTGGATGCCAGCCATCTCCCGGGCCTCGGAGCGGCCCTGGATGACGAGGTAGATGCCGCCACCGATGAGCGGCAGGACGACGACGCCGAAGATGAGCACGAAGCCGAGCGCCGCGCCCGATCCCCGCAAGGTGCCCTCGTTCATGCCGGTCAGCAGCCAGACCGCCGCCCCGGCGCCGATGATGATGCCGGCGAAGACGAGAATGATGCCGATGACGCGCCCGGATCCCAGCAACCGACTCCTCCTGTCACCAACCCACTGTGCATCGCACGCATGGGCCGCGGCCGCTATCGCAACGGCTAACGCGCCACCAGACCGTCTGGTTCCAATGTATCAGGATCGACGCCCTGAGAGCGCCCGCCGGAAGACCGCCTCCGTGTCCGCCGCCGCACGTTCCCATGTATATCCTTGTGCCCGTTCGCGACCGGCGGCGGCATGGTGAGCTCGTCGTTCTTCGTCGTACAACAAGGCGCTGATCGCCCCGGCGATGTCGTTCATGGACCTCGGGTCAACGACGATGCCGGCATCCCCGACGATCTCCGGCAGGCCCGAGCCGCTCGCCACGACGGTCGGCGTCCCGGCCGCCATCGCCTCCAGTGCCGGCAGCCCGAAGCCCTCGTAAAGCGAGACGAGCGCGAAGACGTGGGCGGTCGCGTAGAGCGCCGGCAAATCGCGGTCCGGCACGTAGCCGAGCACATGCAACCGCTCGCCCAGCCCGGCCCGCTCGATCTCCGCCAGCGTCTGCTCCGTGAGCCAACCCTCGCGCCCGCTGATGACCAGGTCGATGTCGTGCCCGGCATCGACCAACGTCCGCACTGCAAGCGCCAGCCGGCCGTAGTTCTTGCGCGGCTGGATCGTGCCGACCGAAAGCACGAAGGGCCGGGGCAGCCGATACGTTTGTCGAATCCGGATTCTTGCCTCCAACGAGACCGGCGTGAACGCAGGTGAGACACCGTGGGGAATCACGGTGACGCGCTCGGGATCGACGCGATAACGCCGGAGCAGATTGTCCGCCGTCGCCTGCGATGGCACGATGATCTCCCGCGCGACACGGGCGCTCCAGCGCGTCGTCAGATCGAGCATCAGCCGCTGCCGCGACGGATGCGCGTGGGCGACATGGAGATAGCCGAGGTCGTGGATCGTGACGACGCTCGGCGGATGGATTGCCGGGATGACGTGCGCCGGCACGAAGAGCAGATCAGGCGGATGCTGCCGCATCTCCCAGGAGAGCCGGGCATGCGTCCAGAAGCGCGGGAACGGGATCGATCGCAGCTCGACCGAATCGTCCAGCGCGTCCGGCGCGACCTTGCCAGCGTTGAGGAAGGCGCGGTAGTCCCATTCCGGGCATCGCGCGATCAGCGCCCGCAGGAGCTGATACGAATAGGTCTCGGTGCCGGTGCGTTCGGCCGGGAAGGCGCGGCTCGCGTCGATCCCGACGACCGGCCGGCCGCTCATTCGCCGCCGGCCATCGGATTCGGCGCCAGCGCGAACAT
>JAICKJ010000292.1 GCA_025928015.1 Thermomicrobiales bacterium | reverse complement strand
GCCGGGGAAGTTGTAGGAGCCGGAGCTACCGACATCGAGCCAGGTCGTCACGCCGCTCCGCGCCGCCACCGGATCGGCCTCGATCCCCCAGTAGGTGACGCCCCAGTAGATGTGCGTATGCAGATCGACCAGTCCGGGCGTGACGATCTGGCCACTGGCGTCAAAGACCGTGCGTGCCCGCGACCGATCGAGCGACGGAGCGACCCGTGTCACGCGCCCATCGGCGATCCCGACATCGGCCACGCCATCCTGTCCCAACGCCGGATCGATCACCCGCCCCCCGGCAATCACCGTATCGAAGCGCTCCGTATTGGTCATGCATGCTCCGCCTTCCTCTTTATGACAATCGAATCATTCCACTGCGTTATGAGCAGGCTCATCTTGTGCAGCCATCGGACCCTCTTCCGCCGGGAGTCGCCAGTCTCGCAGGAGCTTGAGCGCGCGCGACGACACGTGGCTCTCGGTATCGCGAATGCCCGGCAAGGGCGCGACCTTCTCGACGAGAAAGCGCGTCAGATCTTCCAGGTTCGGCGCCGTGATCGTCATCATCAGGTCGTAGCGCCCCATCGTGAGATGCAGTGACGTGACTTCCTCAAAATCGCGGATCGTCTCGGCGACTTCGTAGAGATGGTTCAAATCGACATTCACGCCGACGAGCGCCAGCGCCCGGAAGCCGAGCCGCCGGACGTCGGGAATGACCGCGGGGGTGATGATGCCGGACGAAATGAGCGCCTCAACCCGGCGCCGGGCGGTCGTCTCGCCGATGCCGGTGGAACGAGCCAGATCGGCATAGGAGGCGCGAGGGCTATCGAGTAGACATCTGATCAAACGACGATCGACTTCGTCAACCTCGGGGCTTACCATATGCAGACCCTTCATTGATGGGTTGATCCGTCACGTTTATATCACAGACCAGAGGAATCCTTCATCAAACGGATTGACATTGACCGAATCGGCCGCTATGATGGCGGTATTCAAGCAATCATGCTTGTTCGGGCGCGGCCCGCGCAGCCGAGTATCTGCGTGCGCGACGAGTGCCTATGCAGAGGAGAGATGAGCCGAATGCCATCATCACGCGATGTATCGGACGCAATGCAACGACTTGCGTCTGGAGAATTTAGCCGTCGCGATTTTGTTAAACGACTGACCGCGCTTGGGTTCACCGTGCCCGCGGTTGCGGCGTTCCTGGCTGCCTGTGGTGGTGGCAGCGACAAGACGCCGACCTCGGCAGCTAGCGGTTCAACTTCGGCCGCGACCTCGGCCTCGGGCGGAAGTTCGTCCACCCCGGCGGCCACGTCGTCCGGTGGCGCCTCGCCGGTGGCCTCCTCGGCAGCGGGAACAGCCGCCGCGACCGGCGGTGCCGACGCGAGTGCTGGAGGCAAAAAGGGCGGCACGTTGAAGGTCGCGATCAACACCGACCTCGCTTCCGTCGACATGATGTGGGGTACACCGAACATCAACCGCGACGTCATGGGCCACGTCTATGAATACCTCTTCACCATGAGCGAGAAGAACACCTACATTCCGATGCTCGCCGAAAAAGACATGGATATCTCCGCCGATGGGATGACGTTCACCATAACGCTGCGCCAGGGCGTCAAATTCCATAACGGCGCCGATTTCACGTCGGCGGACGCGGTTGCCTCACTGGAGCGCTGGCATCGGATGACGACGCGCGGCAAGACGATCGCCGCCAACCTCGATACTATGACGGCGAAAGATGACCACACGGTCGAAATGGTCTTCACCAAGCCGAATGGCGGTCTGCTCTTCGCGATCGGGCAGTACGGCGGCCTCGCCGTCATGTTCCCGAAAGATGTCGTCGACAAGTACTACGACACGACCGCCAAAGAGGACAAAGAGATCAAAGACGCCGACGCCATCGGCACCGGCCCCTACAAGCTCAAGGAGTGGGTGCGCGACAGCTCGGTCACCCTGGTGCGCAACGACAACTACACCCCGCGCGACGAGCCAAGCGACGGACGCGGCGGCAAGCGCTGGGCTTATGTCGACGAAATCGTCTTCACGCCGGTACAGGACCCGACAACTCTGCTCAACGGCCTCGTCTCGGGCGAGTTTCACATCTCCTACGCTTCGCCACCGGCACAGTACGATCAGATTAACTCCGACCCGAATCTGGTGCCTGTCATCATCAAGCCGGGTTCGAAGGCCGTCGCCGTCTTCAATAAGAAGAAGGGCATCGGCACCGATATGAAGTTGCGCGAGGCAGCTCTGGCCGCCACCAACCCGCAAGAGGTGATGGCCGGCACGATCGACAACGACAAGTTCTATGCCTGCTTCGCCTCGCTCGCGGGGAAGGAGTGGGGTGACTGGTATACCGAGGTCGGTTCGGATCTGTACGCCCAGAACAACATCGATAAGGCAAAGCAGCTGCTCTCGGAGTCGGGTTATAAGGGCGAGAAGCTCCGCTGGATCACGACCAAGGACTACGACTACATGTATCGCAGCGCGCTGGTCGCCTCCAAGGAGTGGGAGAAGGCCGGCATCAATGTCGACCTGATCGTCTCCGACTGGCCAACGGTCGTGACGAACCGCAGTAAGGAAGATGTCTACGATATCTTCAGCACAGGGATCGGCTTTGAGGGTGACCCGCTCGGAACTGGCGCTTACACGCCAAGCTGGCCGGGCTGGACGACCTCGCCCGAAATCACCAAGGCGGAAACGGCGCTCGTGACCGAAACCGATCCGGCCAAGCGTAAGAAACTCTGGGAAGACTTGCAGCAGGGGTTCTACGATGAAGTGCCGTACATCCAGTTCGGCGAAATGTACACGCTGCGCGCGACGCGCAAGAATGTGCACAACTTCACCGGCCGACAGGACCTGATGCTCTGGAACGTCTGGCTCGAATAGGACGCGACGCAAGACCCTGAGGGGGAGGTTGTCGTTTGGCCCGCTATCTGAGCCGCCGGCTGCTGACATTGATACCGCTTCTCTTTCTGGTCGCCGTCATCGCCTTCGGGCTCGTCCGGATGACTCCGGGCGACCCGGCGGCGGTGGTGGCTGGGCCGGACGCGACACCCGAGCAGGTGGCGCGTATCCGGACCGCCATGGGGCTCGATCGCTCGCTTCCCGTTCAGTTCGTCGACTGGACGGAGCGCGTCTTCCTGCATGGCGACCTGGGCGATTCGCTGGTGCTCGGCCAGCCGGTGATGAAGGTGATCCTACAGCGCGCCCAGCCAACGCTGCTGCTGGCGCTCATGGGCGCCTTCTTCACCATGCTGCTCGGCGTGCCGACCGGCATCTTCGCGGCGGTCCGGCATAACTCCTGGGTCGATCGCGTGCTGATGTCGGGAGCCATCATCGGACTCTCGATCCCCAACTTCTGGCTCGGACTGCTACTCGTGCTCACCTTTTCGATCCACTGGTCGATCCTGCCGCCCTCCGGCTTCGTGAGTCTGCAAGAAGGCGGCATTATGTCCATCAAGTACCTGGTGCTGCCGGGTCTGGCGATCGGCGCGTCGAGCGCGGCCTTCCTGGCGCGCATGGTCCGCAGCAGCATGCTCGACGTGCTGCGACAGGATTTCATCCGCACGGCCAAGGCGAAGGGGTTGCGCGGGCGGACAGTGCTCTACCGACACGCGCTGAAGAACGCAATGATCCCGCCGCTCACCGTGATCGGCATGCTGGTCGCTAACCTGGCGAGCGGCACCGTGATCATCGAGATCGTCTTCAACGTGCCGGGCGCCGGACGATTGCTCATCAATTCGGTCAGCCGACGTGACTATCCGGTGATGCAGGGGGTCATCATCATCACCGCCTTCATCTATATCCTGGCCAACCTGATCGTCGATATTCTCTACGGGCTGATCGATCCACGGGTGCGCTATGAGTGAGAAGGCGGTCGCGGCAACACCACAATCCGTGACGCTTGAGAACGCCATCGCACCGCGATCGCGACGACACTGGATCTGGACACTCTTCGAGAACCGAACGGCCGTGGTTGGCGCGGTCATCGTCTTCTTCTTCTTTTTCGTCGCGCTCGCCGCACCGTTGCTGGCCCCACACGACCCGCTCGGCCTCGATGTGCTCAACAAGCTGCGAGGCCCCTCGGTGGCGCATCCGATGGGAACAGACCAGTTCGGGCGCGATGTGCTGTCGCGCGTGATCTACGGCGCGCGCCTTTCGATGGGCGTCGGCTTTTCGGTCGGTGTCGTGTCGGTGGTCGTCGGGCTCCTGCTCGGACTCGTCGCCGGGTTCTATAACCGGGTCGACTCCGTGCTGATGCGCGTCATGGACGCGTTGATGGCATTCCCGTCGATCATTCTCGCCATCGTGCTCATGGGGATTCTTGGGCCGTCGATCAGCAACGTCATTCTGGCGCTGACGATCGTCTACACGCCGCGTATCGCGCGCATCGCCCGCGCCTCGGTGCTGGTGGTACGTGAGGATGTTTATGTCGAGGCGGCGCGTTCGACCGGCGCCAGCGACTGGCGCTTGATGCTGCGGCATGTGTTGCCGAATATCCTGTCGCCGCTCATCACACAGGCGTCGTACACCTTCGCGCTGGCGGTGCTGGCCGAAGCGGCGCTCTCATTCGTCGGTGTCGGACCGTCGCCGGAAATCCCGAGCTGGGGAAACATGCTCTCTGAGGGCCAGCTGGTGGTGCGTCAGGCCGCCTGGATCACGATCTTCCCCGGCCTCGCCATCGTGCTCGTCGTTTTCGGTGCCAATCTCTTCGGCGACGGCCTGCGCG
>JAICKJ010000120.1 GCA_025928015.1 Thermomicrobiales bacterium | reverse complement strand
CTGGTGATCGCGGCCGGTTGCCGGCTCTACCGTCTGACTACGGGACGAGCTGCGGCGAAGGTGGACGCAACGCCGTTCGCGCCCGATTACGCGAGCGCCAGTTGGTTTGAAAACGAGTCGCACCGGACCCGATGACCTTGGTTGCGTCGCAGGCATTTGGGACACCACCGTCTGCGGGAGATTGCTTGCACCACGGTCCACGACTCGTATGGGAGGATTTGTGTGGGGTGTTCACCCTAGCCCTCCCTTTGTTCACTCATTACTCCCCGAGCCAATACCACGTCAGAAACTGCGCGCGCCACCCGCTTGCTCGAGGCCAGGGGCACGGTATTCTTGTCGGCGTCCTCGCCTGTTTCACGCTCATGCCATGGCTGCCCGAACGAACGCATTCGACCTGTCGCCGGGCGGCCCACATGAGACGACGGACCAGATCTGTCACCGGCCGTGCCGGGGACTTGTTCCCCGTAGATGGCATCGATTCTGCCGCAGGCCGCAACCTCGACCGATCGACCGCAAACCGCTTGACACTCATGGGCGCTTCTCCTACAGTGACTTCATCATCAGTGAGGAGGAAACGCTCGATTCGCTCGGGAGATTGTCGGTTGGTCAGGACTCGGTGATGCGGGACCATGATTGTGTGGGGCGGCTCGTGTCGCATAGCCCGCCGTGACGGGTAGCAAAAGGAACGGGGAATCCATGACCGTGTCGTCATCCAGCATCTCTCGGGCATCGTTCGATCGACGTGCGTTGCTCAAGGCGGTTGGCGCGGCCGGTGCCGCGACTGCGCTCAGTGGCACGTTCGGCATCTCCTCCATTTCCGCGCAAAACGGCAAAGTCATCTGCAACATGGTCTGTGAGTCGGGCGCATCGTTCGTCAAGAACTTCAATCCCTTCACCCCGAACGCGCGCTGGGCGGCCACCCACTGCATCTATGAGCCGTTGATGATCTACAACTACACGCAGGGCAAGCTCGAACCATGGCTGGCGACGGAATACAGCTGGTCGGCCGATCTCAAGACGCTGACCATGCCCCTGCGCACCGACGTCAAGTGGTCCGATGGCCAGCCCTTTACCGCCAAGGACGTCGTCTTCACTTTTGAACTCATGAAGAAATTCCCGGCCCTGGTGGGCAGCGCCTCGGGTGCCTGGGACGACTTCCTCGCCGACGTCAAGGCGCCCGATGACAAGACGGTGGTCTTCACCTTCAGCCGTGTCTATACTCCGGCCCTCTACCTCCTCACCAACCAGGTGATCGTCGATCAGCATTCCTGGGCGAGCGTCCCGGACCCGGTGAAATCGACCAACGAGTCGCCGGTCGGCACGGGCCCGTTCACCGATATCGCCATCTTCCAGCCACAGGGCTACGAAGCACACAAGAACCCGAACTATTGGGCGCCGATCGCCATCGACGGCTTGCGCTTCAAGGCCTACACCGGCAACGACCAGATCGCTGCCGCCGTCACCAGCGGCCAGATCGACTGGGGCGGGCTCATCGCCAACCCTGACCAAACCTTCGTCGCCAAGGATCCGGCGCACAACCACTACTGGTGGCCCTCCACGTCCAATGTCTGTCTGTTCATGAACACGACCAAGAAGCCCTTCGACGACGTCAAGTTCCGCAAGGCGATCGGCCCGGCATTGAACCGCGACCAGATGGTCAAGACCGCGCTCTGGGGCAAGAGCACGACCGCCAACGCCACGGGCCTGTCCGACAGCGCCTTCAAGGACTGGATCGATCCGGCCGTGGTTGCCGCCGGCAAGGGGTGGGTCACCTTCGATGCGGCCAAGGCGAACCAGCTGCTGGACGCGGCCGGCTATCCGCGCAAGGGCCAGTGGCGCAGCTTGCCCGATGGCACGGCGATGAAGTTCTCCGCCATCGTGCCGGGCGGGTACACGGACTGGGTGGCGGTGCTCCAGATCGCGATCACCAATCTCAAGGAGGTCGGCATCCAGGTCGAGCTGAAGACGACCAGCCCCGACGCCTGGGCGACGAGCGTCTACACGGGCGATTTCGACATCTCCCTCGGGTCAGGCGTGCGCGGGGCGACCCCCTTCGACTTCTACCGGGGCACCATGTCAGCGACCACCAGCAAGCCGATCGGTCAGACCGCGACCGAGAATTACCATCGCTACGTCAACGCGGACGCGGACAAGCTGCTACTCGACTTCGCCGCCACGGGCGACGCCGCCAAGCAGAAGGAGATCGCCAAGGAGCTGGAGAAGATCTTCGCCGATGTGGGGCCGGTCGTTCCGCTCTACGCGCAGCCGGATTGGGGGCTCTACACCACGAAACGGATCACGGGATTCCCGAACCAGCAAGACCCGTACGCGCCGCTGACCAATCTCGGCAACTGGCCGACGGTGCTGATCATCTTCCGTCACCTGCAAGCGGCGACGTAACCCAGGAGCGCCAGTCGTGCCGTTTCTCGTCCGGCGATTGCTGTTCTACGCCGTCGCGGCGTGGGCAGCAATCACCGTCAATTTCTTCCTGCCACGCACCATGCCGGGCGATCCAGCCACGTCGCTCTTCGCCAAGCAAGCCGGGCTGCTACAGCCCGCCCAGCTCGAATCGCTGAAGAAGGCGTACGGGCTGACGGGCGGCTCGATGTGGAGTCAATACCTCACCTACCTCGCCAACGTCGGGCGTGGCCGCTTTGGCGTCTCCCTTTCGCAGTTTCCCGTCTCCGTGACGACAGTGATCGAACAGGGGCTGGTCTGGACACTCATCCTTGGTCTCGCCGGGCTGTTCCTCGGCTTCGCCATCGGCACGTCGCTTGGTGCCTTGTGCGCCTGGCGTCGCGGCGGGCTGCTCGATTCTGTCCTCCCCACCCTGTTCATGTTCATCGGCTCATTTCCCTACTTCTTTTTGGCGCTGCTGGCCGTCTATGTGCTCGGGGTGAAGACCGGCTGGTTCCCCCAGAGCTACGCGTATGAATTCGGCCTGACCCAGGGTTGGAATCTGCCCTTCGTGCGGAGCGTCCTCTGGCATCTGGTCTTGCCGGTGACCAGCATCGTCCTGGTTTCCCTCGGCCACTGGCTCATGAGTATGCGCAACACGATGATCGCGGTCCTGGCCGAGGATTACCTGACAATGGCGGAGGCCAAGGGGCTCGCCCAATGGCAGATTCTGCTGCGCTACGCCGCGCGCAATGCAATCCTCCCGAGCGTGACCGCGCTCGGCTTGGGCATCGGATTCATCTTCAGCGGCCAAATCCTGACCGAGATCGTCTTCGCCTATCCGGGCCTTGGGTACCTCCTTTTTCAGTCCGTGACCAGCCTGGACTATCCGCTGATGCAGGCGTTGTTTCTGATGATCACGCTCGGCGTGTTGCTGGCCAACTTCCTCATCGACTTCGTCTACGTGTTGATCGATCCACGCACGCGCGGCGCACAGGCGCAGCGCGTGTGACGAGGGCACTATGAGCGCGACGGCGCACATCCCCGGAACGACCTCGCCCGCACGCCGCGCCCGCATGTGGGCCGCCTGGGTGCGCCCCATCCTGCGCAACCGCCTGGGCGCGGCCGGGATCGGGTTGCTCACGATCATTGGCTTCGTGGCGCTCTTCGGTCCCCTGCTGATGCCCGGCGATCCCAACGCGTTCGTCGCTGACCCCAATCTGGCCCCATCCTCGTCACACTGGCTCGGAACGACGGGGCTCGGGCAGGACGTCTTCCACCAACTGGTGGTCGGCACCCGCGCCACCATCGCTGTGGCGCTGGTGGTGGGATTGCTCACCACCTTCATCGCCGCGGCGGTGGCCATGGCGTCGGGGTTCTTCGGCGGCGTGGTCGATGAGATCCTTTCGCTCATCACCAACGTCTTCCTGATCATCCCCGGGCTCCCCTTGATGATCACGCTCGCCGTCTTCCTGCCCAGCGGCACGATCACGATCGCGCTCGTGCTCACCATCGCCGGTTGGGCGTTTGGCGCCCGCTACCTCCGCTCCCAGGCTCTCAGCATCCGCGAGCGGGATTTCGTGGCGGCGCAGGTGGTCAGCGGCGAACGCGCCTGGCGCATCATGTTCATCGAGATCCTGCCCAATATGCTCGGCGTCTTGACGGCCTACCTCATTAACCAGGTGGTCTACGCCATCGGCGCGCAGGCGGCGCTGGAGTTCCTCGGTCTCGGCGCGCCCAATCAGGTGACCTGGGGAACCATGCTCTATTGGTCGGTCAACAACATGAGCCTCTTGCAGGGCACCTGGTGGACCTTCGTGGCCCCCGGCCTGGCAATTGCCCTCGTCTCCGCCGCGCTCACCCTGCTCAATTACGTGGTCGATGAGGCGGCCAACCCGCGCCTGCGCGCCCGGCGCAGTCTGCGCGCCTTCCTCCAGCGCCTGCCGCCCGGGTCGTATCTGGGGGGACGCGCCACGGTGGTCGCGCGGCATGGCTGATCAGGAGATCGTGCTCGATGTGCGTGACCTGCGCGTGGATTATCTGGGCGAACGCGGCGCCGTCCATGCCGTCGATGGCGTCTCCTTCGCCATTCACGCCGGTGAGATCTTCGGTCTGGCCGGGGAATCGGGCAGTGGCAAATCGACGGTGGCCCTCGCCATCCTGCGCTTGCTGGGCGCGCCGGCGGTGATTCGTGGCGGCCAGGTGCTGTATCAGGGAACGGACATCCTGGAACTGGACGACAGGCACCTGCGTCACCTGCGCTGGCGGGAGATCTCGATGGTCTTCCAGAGTGCGATGAATGCGCTCAATCCCGTGATGAAGATCAGTGCTCAGATCAGCGACGCGATCAGGCGTCACGAACGGGTCTCCCGCCACGAGGCCCACGCGCGGACCCGCGACCTCTTGCGCAGCGTGGGTATCGACCCGGCGCGGGCCGCCGCCTATCCGCATGAACTCTCCGGCGGCATGCGGCAGCGGGTGGTGATCGCTATCGCCCTGGCGCTCAAACCGAGCCTGATCATCATGGACGAGCCAACCACGGCGTTGGACGTCGTCGTGCAGCGGGAGATCATGGACGAGATCAAAGCGCTGCAGCGCAACCTGGGCTTCGCGATCCTCTTCATCACCCATGACATGTCGCTCCTGGTCGAACTTTCAGACCGGATCGCGATCATGTATGCGGGTGAGCTGGTCGAAGCGGCACCGGCCGCGCGCATGTACCGGCAACCGGCCCATCCCTACACTCGCGGCTTGATGGGTTCGTTTCCCGCCCTGACCGGCGCTAACGTTCGCCTGACGGGCATCGCTGGGTCACCGCCCGATTTGCGCCAGCCGCCGTCCGGCTGCCGCTTCCACGACCGGTGTCCACACGCGATGCCCATCTGCATCGACACCTCGCCGTGGCCCATCGATCGCGGCGCCGGGCAGACCGTGCGCTGCCATCTCTATGATGCCGGCATCGGTGCCGCCGACGCTGGGATACCCCGATGATCGCGCCCGCGCGGGAGACCCGCCCGGGCGACGAGCCCATCCTTGAGGTTCGTTCGCTCAACAAGCAGTTCCGGGTGGGGGGGATGTTTGCCCCTGGACGACTGCATGCCGTCCGCGATGTCTCTTTCTCCCTGCACGCGGGGACGGTGATGGCGCTGGTCGGCGAATCGGGCAGCGGCAAGAGCACGACCGCCCGCTTGATCGCCAAGCTGATCCCGCCGACATCCGGCACCATTCTGCTGGCTGGCACCCCCACTCGCCGCGCCACCCCCGACTATCGCCGGCGCGTGCAGATGGTCTTTCAGGATCCCTTCAGCTCCCTCAACCCGGTCCACACGATCGCGCATCACCTCGCCCGGCCCATCATCGTGCATGACCGGGCGGGAAGCGCGGCTGAGGTCACGGAACAAGTGTGGGCGCTGCTGGCGCTGGTCGGCCTCAATCCACCCGACGAGATCGCGGCCAAACACCCGCATGAACTCTCCGGCGGTCAACGCCAGCGCGTGGCCTTCGCCCGCGCCGTCGCCGTCGACCCGGAGGTCGTGCTCGCGGACGAGCCGGTCTCCATGCTCGACGTCTCCATCCGTATCGACATCCTCAACTTGATGGACCGGCTGCGGCGCGAGCGCCACCTGAGCTACCTCTACATCACCCACGACCTGGCCAGCGCGCGCTATATCGCCCAATCGATCATTGTCATGTATGCCGGTTACGCCGTCGAGGGTGGGCCGACGGAGGCACTGCTAGCGGCACCGGCCCATCCCTACACGCGTCGGCTGATCGCCGCGGTGCCCAATTTGACCCGGGCCGGGCCGCGCGATCCGTCACCAGCGCGGGCGGAGCCGCCAAACCTGGTTAACCCCGCGCCGGGCTGTCCCTTCGCGCCCCGCTGTCCGGTGGTCATGGCCCGTTGCCGACAGATCATGCCGGAGATCACAACGCTGGCAAACGGGCGCTGGGTGCGCTGTCACTACGCGCAAGAGACGGCCTGAGCAGCGAGAGGAGGGCAGATCTTCACATGTTTCGCTTGGGTGTGGATGGCCGCAAGTTTCCGAGGGCAAGCAAACTCGGGCCGCTCGGGGTGCTCGACCAGGCGGCAGACAACGGCTTTGCCGGCGTCTTCTTTCGCACAGTGCTCGATCTGAGCCCCACGCTCGACGCGGCCGAACTGGCGGGCATCCGTGCCCGCGCCGATGAGCGTGGCCTCTACCTCGAGGTGGGTCTGGGGAAGGTCAACCCGTTCAACACCGCTGAGGCGCCGGACGTTCGCGCGCTCGGCGGAGGGGACTACGTGCGCGGGATGACCCGGATGATTGACGCCTGCCGGGAGATCGGTTGCACCGAATTATGGGCCGACACGGCGAACTATCAGCGCTATGAGTGGGGCATCTTCGCGAATGACCGCTTCCGCACCGACGTCACGTGGCCGGACCAACTGGCGGCGACCGAGCGGTTCCTGCACCGCCTCGCCCCGATCCTGCGCGAGCGTGGCTGCCGCATCGATGTGGAAACGCACGAGGAGATTACTACGCCTGAGCTGGTCCGCCTGATCGAGGCGGTCGGGGACGATGTGCTGGGGATCACCCTCGACCTCGCCAATGTCGTGGTGCGGGGCGAGAACCCAATGGACGCGACTCGGCGAGCGGCCCCCTACGTCCACCTCACGCACATCCGCGATGTGGCGTTGACCTTCCGACCTTATGGACTGGAGCGGGATATCCGCGCCTGTGGCGACGGGGTGATCGATTGGTTCGAAGTCCTGACGGCGTTGCGCTGTCAGCAACCGGCGCTGAACCTCTCGGTGGAAACCGTGAGCGGACCCGGGCGCAATCGCATCGAGATCTTCTCCCCCGCGTGGCAGACCAGCCACCCGGATCTTTCGACCCGGGAGGTGATGGACTTAGTGCGGATGGCCCACGAGATGGAGGAACGGATGCGGCGCGGGGAGGCCCCGGGCCGGGACGACTACTATCCTCCCGGCGGCCTCGACGCAGCCGGCCAGATCGATTTCGTCCACCGCTGCCACGCCCATCTGCGCGCGGTGCTTGACGCCACGCCAGCGTCCATGGCCGCGCCAGGCGACGGGGAAGTCCCGGCATGACCGACCCGCACCTGCCGCTTCACGTGCTGGTCGTTGGCGCCCATCCCGATGAGGCCGATATGTATGCCGGCGGCACGGCGGCCCTGTACGCCGCGCTCGGCCACGACGTGACCTTCCTGTCGCTGACCTGCGGCGATGCCGGGCACCACGAGATAGGCCGCTTCGCCCTCGCCGCCCGCCGTGCAGACGAGGCGCAGGAGGCGGCTCGCCGGTTAGGGGTGCGCGCCTACCGGATCGAGGATGTGCATGATGGCGAGCTGATGCCCACCCTGCACACCCGCCTGCGGGTGTTGCACGCCATCCGAACCACGCGCGCTGACGTGGTTCTGAGTTTGCACTACGCGCCAGACGGTCACCCAGACCACCGGGCGTCGGGGCGGGCCACGGTCGATGCCGTCCAGTTCGCGACCTTGCGGAATGTCCTCCCGGAGGTGCCGGCGCTGGAGCGCCCGCCGCTGCATCTCCTGATGCCCGATTACGGCTCGCGCGCTGTCCATCGGCATGATGTCGCCGTCGATGTCGATGCGACGATCGAGCAGAAGCTCGGCGCGTGCGATGCCCATGCGACCCAATTCTACGAGTTCGCGCCGTACGGGCGCGGTTTTCTCGCCGAGGTGCCCTGTGACAAGGATTGGGACAGCAAGCGCGCGTACCTCCTGAAGCACTGGGCGGAATTCATGTATGCCCAGCCGGACATGCGCACCTCGTTGGCCAGCTGGTATGGGTCGCAGCACGCCCAGCTGGTGACCTTTGCGGAGACATTCCAGTACTCACCGCGCGGTGCGGCTCCTGACCCCGCCACTGTCCGACGCCTGCTGCCCATGCTGTCACCCGTGGCCTAACCAGGATCGTGCCTGGTAGGGGCGTCGCGGTCCTGAGGGAAAGACGGCCGCGGCTATTCACGCGCGCCCGTTGGTACCTCCGGAAGCATGGGAAAGAGCGTCAGCAGCTCGTCCCGATTGGGCCGGCGCGCGTCCGCCGCAAACTGGAACGTTTCGGCAAACGTGACCTCATTCGCGCCGTCCGCGCCATACCAGGAGGCGAGACTGGCTCGCATGGCAGGCAAGGCGTACATCGTGTCGGCCCAATGAGTGAGGATGAAGTCTCGCCGCGCGGGCCAGCTGGCCGGCACGTCTGCCGGATCACAGTACTGGCGGGCGGAGTATTCATAGAATTGCGACGCGTGCGCGTCGCACGCCCGCAGTTTGTCCTCGATCGTTTCGTCGATATCCACCACAAGATCGTGCCGGTGCACCCGCATCGTGATGTAGTCGATCATATACAGGTAGAGCGGGGTGGTCGTGAGCGGCGGCACACCCGGCAAGGCGTTGCGGTTGGTGACAAAGGCCATCGCCTCCTGGACGGCCACGCCCGCGGCGCGATTGTCCGGATGGCCGCCGCCGTCGGGATGGAGACCGATCACGATGTCCGCTTGCCAGGCACGGATGGCCCCGAGGGCGCGCTGGCGCGTTTCGAGTGATGGCATCAGCTCTCCATCGTGGGCATCGAAGACCGCGTATTCCCGCACGCCGAGACGGCGGGCCGCCTCCTGTGCCTCCTGAAATCGCCGTGCTGCCAGCTCGTAGCGACCCAGTTGGTCATGGCCCGCGTCGCCGCAGGTCAGCGAGACGAACTTCACCTGGTGGCCCCGCTTGGCAAAGAGCGCCGCGGTGCCACCGGCATACATGTCCGCCTCATCGGGGTGGGCGGCGATGATGATCACCCGCAGTGGCGTCCGTTCCTCGTCATTCACGTCGCGTCACTCCCGCCTTCTCAGCACATACACTCAACTACCATCATCATTGATGATGAATCCATTGTACGGGACCGCCTTGGGTGGTCAAGCGTTCGCGTCACCCACCCTATCGCGTCGGCAGATATCGTGGCGGCTTCCCAAGAACGGGGAGGTGCACGGTGCCAGCCGGATGCGTGACCCGTCTAGACGAAACCTCGTTCGCCATTACGCGGTTGGTCGCGCTGGCGATACCGTTCCACCGCCTCGATCAACTTGTCCATATGCCGGGCCATGATCGCGGCCGCATCATCGGCACGGTGGTGCTCGATCGCCCGCACCAATTCCGCATGATCGCTCAGCTGCCCCTGGGTCGCGCCCGCTTCGAACGAGATGTGCTCGAGCATCTTCTCGAGGGGATCGTTTGTCGGATCGAGCAACAGGAGCGCGACGGCGCCCACGATGCGGTTGTGGCAGGATCGTGCCACGAGGCGATGGAAATCCATGGAGGGTGAGGTCGTATCGGCTGGAAGCTCATCGCCGTGCCGGTGATGGGCCACTGCGGCCAAGGCGGTGAGATCCGCCGCCGAAGCTCGGCTGGCGGCCAGGCGCGCGGCCTCCACCTCCACCAGCCGCCGCATCCGAAGCAAGTCCATCAGATCGGAGAGGTCGGTGGCGGTGAGCGCGTTCCAGAGCTGGGATTGCTGTTCGAGCTGGCGCTGCTGATCGATGAGAGATTGCAACCGGGCCGCCCCCGCAGGCGTCAGCGTCCGGCCCCTGGTGTTCCCGAGCAGTTCGGTGAAGCCCAATTCATCCAACTGACGCAGGAAGCGCCCTGCCGTTGCCTCCGCGCCGGGGAGCCCCGCTGCCCGCCAGGCCTGCATCAAGCGGACGGCGCCAACCGGTTTGTCGGCATCGCTCAGAAGCCGCAAGGCGATCAATTCCAGGAGCACACCGTCGCTGGTTTGGACCATCCGCCTGCCCCGCCCTCGTTGACCATGAAGTGGCATCGCCGTTCACGCTGTGCCCATGACCCCGGACCGTGCCTGCGCTGACGGCCCCAGATCACCTGTGCTTACCTGCCCATCATATCATCATCAATGATGATGTATCAGAGACCTCGACCAGGCAACGAGCGCGGCCAGATCGGCCATCCAGTCCTCATCTTCAGGCGGGTGGGAACAGTGATATGACTTGGGTAGCGCATCCAATACATCATGGTAACAGAGACGGCTCGACCCCGGGAGGTGAGCGCCACACAGATGCGCTGGCCGACGACCTGCATCCGTCCATTGCCCGCGGGCAGGACCAAGAGGGTCTTGCCATCGGGCAGGCGATTGGCTTGCCGTTGCCACGCCTCGATCGCCTTGAGCTGGCTGGCCGGGATGATGGCCGTGTTGCGGTTGAGATACTGCGCGACATGAACCGGTTTGGGGCCGGCGCCCGTCGGCCCGAGAGTGACTTCGTCATAAGCTGGTCGCCTCCATCACCTCCTTGGCGTGCTGTGCAACTTTCTGGATATCACGATAGCAGCCGCTTAACTATGCCTCAACCGCGACACGCGGCAAGTTGTTGTTCGGATAATGTGGCAATAGAGCCATTATACCGAATCAATGGATTGGAGGCTACAGAGAGGCGGGTGATGGGGTGTCCGGAGAATAGGGGGGGTATGCGTACTTCGGCGGTCGTGGCAACGACCGGTCCGTGGTGACGCAGACCACTGCTGCCGGATCACCGGCCGGAGAGCTCTTCCACGCCGGCGGCACGATCGAGGGTGAGTATCGTCGGAAGCCGCCGAGGCCTTCTCCGGGTCTGCGCTCGTGCAGCAAGCCTCGACTGGGCTGCCGCAGCCGAAGGTGCTGATGACGTGGCCGATCGTCGGGCTGGATGACGGCGCGGGCTGGCGACAATCCGCATAGAGCGGGCTTCCCATCACGGCTTCCTGACCGCCGTGGTCGGTCCGTTGGCCGAGTGTCCTTGCGGGGCCCCTCCCGTCCGGGGGAGGTTGAGATCGAGCGAATCTCGGCCGTCCGCACCCGTCTGTACCGAGGACGGGAGGCGCTCGGCTCCAGAGCTGCCCAACATGCACGGCGCCCGCGACGCCGCCGGGACAGCAGGACGTAGGTGCAACCGACCCCGCTCGCCAGGATTAGCCGTCGGCTGGGTGCTGCCCGGATGACATAGCCGCGACGGCCGCTTGCCATTGCGCCAGCGCCGTGTCCATCGCGACCAGCGGGTGCGCGTCGATCTCACTGAACGGCGTCAGCGGCCACTCCATCATCATCTGGTTGAATTCGGTCTCATCGGCGACCTGACAAATACCGCCACCGCCATTGACCCCGGCGTAGAACCCGGCGGCTTCCCAGCGGTCGCGATATCGCTCCCACCAGGCCTCAAAGCCGTCCACCAGCGTCGGCAAGAGGTCGGGGGGCACGGGGAACTGGGGCCGGGCGATCATCATGAAGCGCATGGCAGGACTCCTTGCGATGCGAG
>JAICKJ010000353.1 GCA_025928015.1 Thermomicrobiales bacterium | reverse complement strand
GTCGGGCATCGCTTGCCCTCTCGGCTCGGCAAGACTGAGCGGCTCGACGGCGACGGCGTGCTCACCGGACAGGCGCAGCGGCCGCCGGCTAGTGACCAGCAGCTTCAGCTCCGGGCAGCCAGTGAGCAACGGCATGAGCTGGGGCGCCGCCTCCACCACCTGCTCGAAGTTGTCGAGCACGAACAGCAGTTTCCGGTCCTGGAGAACGAGCAAGAGCCGGTCGATCAGCGGGATGTCACGCTTCTCCCGCACATCGAGCCCTCGGGCGATGGCCTGCAGAACGCGGGCAGGGTCGCTCACCGGCGCCAGCGAGACATACGCGACACCGTGCGTGAAGTCCGACGCGGCCTTCTCCGCGACCCGGATCGCCAGCCGGGTCTTGCCGACGCCGCCCGGACCGGTCAGGGTCAGCAAGCGCACGTCGTCGCGCGCCAGCAGAGCGCGAATCGCGGCGACGTCCCGTTCTCGACCGATGAACGAGGTCAGGGGCCGCGGCAAGTGTGAAGAGGCGGTCCTCTGCGAGTCCGGCTCCGGCGGCATCGGATCGGGTGGAGATTGCCAGGCAGTCGTCATGGCCATCGGTGCGCTCACGAGGTAATGCTGGCGTGTGAAACCGCCGCCATGATGCGGTTTCAGCGGGCGAATGTCAATCGCCACCGTCGTGAGCGCCAGCGCCGACCACACGCCAAACGGCACGCGTGGGAAAGAGTCCCGTCTCTGTCGCCGCCGTGCCGGGGCTTTTGTGATGAAGACGTAAGGCTTTTCGGCCCGCTCGCGCATCGCTTCGCGAGCGGGCCGGATTTCGCTTGACACTGCGCCGTCCGCACCGCAGGGTAGAGGCATAAAACCTGCAGCGACACGCGTATTTGACGTCACGTGGGGCAGGGGGATACGCCAATGAGCCAGCGCAGCCGGGCCGCGCTCGTCACGGTCATCGTCACGATCATCACACTGCTCCTCGTCTATTTCGGCTCCCAGGGGCTGCGCAACTTCGACGCCGCCCTCATCGGCTACGCCGTCGCCACGGTCTTCGCCATCGCCGCCCTCACCTACCGGTACATGCTCTGGCTCGGCCGCCCACCCACCTGGCGCTACTTCCGGGGCGGCTGGACCGAGTTCCTCTCCGTCCGGAACTTCCGCCGCTACACGACGCTCATCCCCAAAGCCTGGTGGACCGATATCCTCGCCCAGACCTTCATCAAGCCGCGCGGCACGGCGCGCTGGATCATGCACCTCTGCATCTTCTGGGGCGTTATCATCTCGCTGCTGGTCACCGTCCCGCTCAGCTTCGGCTGGATCCACTTCACGCTCGTCCCGCCCGACCACTACAAAGCCTGGGTCTTCGGCATCCCGACCGTCACCTTTCCGATCGAGGCCGGCACCGGCTTCGCCATCTATCACATCCTCGATTTCAGCGCGATCCTGCTCATCATCGGTCTGGCGATCGCCATGTGGCGGCGGCTCACCGATCAGGGGCTGCTCGCCACCCAGCGCTTCGGCTTCGACCTGATGCCGCTGATCCTCCTCTTCGCCATCGCCATCACCGGCCTGGCGCTGACCGTCTCCTACGATTTCTGGGGCGCCCGCTTCTACTGGTTCATCGCGCTGACCCACGAGGTCGTCGTCGTCCTCTGGTTCCTGACCATCCCTTTCGGCAAGTTCTTCCACATCATCCAGCGCCCGGCCAGCATCGGCGTCACGCTCTACCAACAGGTCAACCAGGATGTCGAGCACTACGCGCCGGAGCCGGGCCACGGCAGCGGCCACTGCCGCCGCTGCGGCGACGTCCTGCCCTCGGCGCAGTTCATCAGCGACCTGAAGGGCGTGCTGGGTGACCTCGGCCAGAACTACGCATTGGGCGACAACCGCGGCGCCCTCCAGGACTATTGCCCGACCTGCAAGCGCGTGTTACGCGGTCAGGCCTATTTCGAGCTGATGGGGGACCGCTTCCTCTAAAGGAGCAACGCGTATGTCGGTCAACAAGGACATCTTCGACCCGAACCGCGAGTTCAATTACGACTTCCAGGGCGCCGGCCGCACGCACGAGGCCTGGACCGCGGCGACCCATGTGGCCGAAAACCTGGTGCCGACGCATTGCTCCTTCTGCGGCGTCCAGTGCGGCATGTACCTGCGTGTCAGCGATGGCAAGGTGATCGGCGTGGAGCCCCGCGACTATCCGCACAACCGCGGCTCGCTCTGCCCGAAGGGCGTCGTCGCCTACCAGCAGCAGGATCACCCCGAGCGGTTGCTCTACCCGATGATCCGCCGGGGCGGCAAGAGCGGGAAGCTCGAACGGGCGTCCTGGGATGAGGCTCTGGATTACATCGTCGCGCGCTGGCAGAACATCCAGGCGGAGCACGGGCGCGACGCCGTCGCCATCTACAGTGGCTCCTCGATGACGAACGAGAAATGCTATCTGATGGGCAAGTTTGCCCGCGTCGGCCTGCGCACGCGCCACGTCGACTACAACGGGCGGCTCTGCATGTCCTCGGCGGCCGGCGCGAACACCAAGGCGTTCGGGCTCGACCGCTCGATGCTGCCGATGACCGATTTTCCGCTCGCCAGGAACTACTTCGTCATCGGCTCCAACGTCGGCGAGTGCTTTCCGATCATCACTCAGTGGATCTGGCGCGGACGGGACAACGGCGCGAGCCTGATCGTCGCCGATCCCCGCGAGACGCCGCTGGCCCGCACCGCCGATCTCTGGCTGCCGGTCAAGCCGGGCACCGACATCGCCCTGCTGAACGCGATGCTCCGCGTCCTGATCCACGAGAACATGGTCGACGAGGACTACCTGGCGCGGCGCACCAACGGCTGGGAGGCGGTGAAAGCCGAGGTCGAGCCCTTCACGCCGGAATACGCCGAATCGCTCTGTGGCGTCCCGGCCGCGCGCATTCTCGCCGCCGCGCGGCTCTACGGCCGCGCCGACCCCTCGTTGATCATGCACGCCCGCGGCATCGAGCACAGCACCCACGGAGTCGACAACTGCCTCGCCGCCAT
>JAICKJ010000068.1 GCA_025928015.1 Thermomicrobiales bacterium | reverse complement strand
TGCGTGGCATCGACTGCCGCCGCGACCAAGGTCGCGCCGGTGATGCGGTGCGCGAGGTTCGAGGCGTGCAACGCGCCCATCCGCCCGAGCCCGATGATCCCGAAACGAATCGTCGCCATTGTCCGCCTCTGACCCGCATCACAAACGCTCTTCGGCTGGTTGCGTCAACCGTGAAGCCGCTCCCTCACCAATAGTACCGCTGCCGTTCCAGATCCTGCTCGTAGGTCCCGCGTGCCTCGCGCACGCTCTCCTCGCCAGAGATTTCCGCGATCGGCACGTCCCACCAGCCTTCATAGTTCGGCACCTGCGCCTCGATATCGACGCGAATGTGGATCAGTGTCGTCGTTTCGTTCGCCTTGGCCTGGTCGAGCGCGGCCCGGAACTCATCGGCGTTGGACGCGGCGATCGCCTCGGCGCCGAGACTCTTCGCGTTGGCGACGAAATCGACCGGCACGAATGGGCCATCCAGGCGGTTCGTCTTGTCGTCGCGGAATCGCAGCTCGTTGCCGAACGCTGGTGAACCGGACGCCATCTGCAGGCCGCGGATGCACTGGAAACCGCTGTTATCGACCAGGACGATGATGAGCTTGATACCCTCCTGCACGGCGGTCACGATCTCGGTGTGAAGCATCAGATAGCTGCCGTCGCCGACCATCACGAAGACGTTCCGGTCCGGCGCGGCCAGCTTGACGCCCATCCCGCCAGCGATCTCGAAGCCCATGCAGGAGAAGCCGTACTCGACCTGATAGCCCTTGGGATCTTCGGTTCGCCAGAGCTTCAGCAGGTCGCCCGGCATGCCGCCGGCGGCGCAGACGACGACGTCCCGCTCCTCCGCCGCGTCGTTGACGAGGCCGATGACATTCGCCTGGGTGAGCTCGGCGCCCGGGTGGATGGCGCGCTGCTCGTCAACGGCGGCGGTCCATTCCTGTTTCAACCGGGTGACAAGCTGCCCGTAGCCTTCATCGGCACGCCGGCGACGGCCGATGATCGTGGCGAGCTCGGTCAGCGTTGCGCGGGCGTCGCCGACGAGCGCGACGGCGCCCAGCTTGTGCGCATCCATTGAGCCGATGTTGATGCTGACGAACTGGACGTCGGGGTTCTGGAAGGCGCTGCGCGAAGAGGTGACGAAATCGCCCATCCGTGTGCCGATGCCGATCACCAGATCGGCCTCATGCGCCAGCCGATTGGCGGCGAGGCCGCCGTTCGCGCCGATCGGGCCGGCGTTCCAGGGGTGATTCCAGGGCAGGGCGCCCTTGCCCGCCTGCGACTCCGAAACGGGCATGCCGTAGGCGCGGACGAACTCGTCCAGCGCATCGATCGCGCCGGAGTAGCTGGCGCCGCCGCCGGCGACGATCAACGGCCGCTCGGCGTTGACGATCAGGTTCGCGACCGCCTCCAGCTCCTCCTGATCGGGGAGGGGCCGCCGGACGTGCCAGATGCGCTTCGCGAAGAAGTTCGCCGGATAGTCGAACGCCATCGTCTGGACATCTTCCGGCATCGCGATCGTCACCGCGCCGGTTTCGGCCGGGTCGGTCAGCGTGCGCAGCGCCTCGGGCAGCGACGAAAGGAGTTGCTCCGGCCGGTAGATGCGGTCGAAGTAGCGCGAGACCGGGCGGAAGCAGTCGTTGACGCTCAGGTCCTGGCTCTGCGGATTCTCGAGCTGTTGCAGGACCGGGTGCGGGAGGCGGCTGGCGAAGATATCGCCCGGCAGCAACAGCACCGGCAGCCGGTTGACGGTGGCCAGCGCCGCGCCGGTGACCATGTTGGTCGCGCCGGGGCCGACCGAGGTCGTGCAGGCGAAGGTCTGGAGCCGGTTCTTCATCTTGGCGTAGCCGGCGGCGGTGTGGACCATCGCCTGCTCGTTCTGCGGCCGGTAGTAGGTCAGCTCGTCGCTGAACTCCTCCAGCGCCTGGCCGATGCCGGTCACATTGCCGTGGCCGAAGATGCCGAACATGCCGGCGAAGAAGCGTTGTTCCTCGCCATCCCGCTCGACATATTGGTTGGCGAGGAAGCGGACGATCGCCTGCGCGGCGGTCAGCCGGGTCGTTGGTCCCATCACGACGATGCCCCCTGCTTCTGCCGCTGGCGGTGGCCAGCGCCGCGATTGATTCGCTCGTCGATATCGCTCCAGTCCGCGATGCCGTCGTTCATCTCGTCTGACCATGTGCCGCGAACCCACGCGTAAGCGGGATCGTCGGACGGCTGCATCGTACGCTCCGTCTCGTTCCCGGCGAGGACGTTCAGGTAGTAGCCGGTATAGCCTTGGGCAACGGCGAAGACGTGATACCCCTCTGGCACCAGCAGCAGGTCGCCGTCGTGGATGACGTACGCCTGATCGGTCGCGCCATCGGCCGTGTACAGGCGTTGCAAGCCGAAGCCGTCGGGCGGATCGATCCGGTAGTAGTAGATCTCCTCCAGATCGGCCTCGCGCGGCATGTCGCTGACGTCGTGCTTGTGCGGCGGGTAGCTGCTCCAGTTCCCACTCGGCGTGAAGACCTCGACGACGAGCAGCTTGTCGGCCGGAAAGTCCGGCTTGATGATGTGGTTGATCTGACGGGAGGCGTTGCCCGCGCCGCGGATCTCGACACCGACGTCGTCCGGCGTGATCTCGCGCGGCGGGAATTTCTCGGTCGCCCGCGAGCCGGTCACCGCCAGCTCGACATCATCCTGCGCCGTCACGCGAAATGTGCTGCTCACCGGCAAATAGAGCGCGTGGGGCTTGCCAGCGAAGACCGACGCGCGGCCGCCGATGCTCCAGGTCTGGCCATCGCATTCGACCATGCAGGTGCCGCTCAGCGGCACGAGGCAGACCTCGTCCTGCTCGGCGAAGTAGTTCCAGTGACTGCTGGCGGCAATACGCTGGACGCGGAGGCTGATGTATTCCCAGCCAGCCTCGTCAGGGCCGGCCGAGATGACCGTCCCGCTGTCGTTCAACGCATCTGAATTCAATAACAGGTCTGCGGCATTCATGGGGCGGTATCTCCTTTGATCTCGTCCATCCTGACCGGCCGGTGCAACGCGCGCGAACGCTCCGCGGCGACGGCCATCGCCAGCGCGGCGCGGCCGTCCTCGCCGGTCACCGCGACCGGTCGATCGGCGAGGATCGCGTCGATGAATGACGCGAGCTCGGCGGCATAGGCTTTCTCGAATCGTTCGATGAACCAGTCGATGTGATCATGGCAGACACCGGCGGCGCTGTAGATCTCGATCGGCGTCTGCCGAGCCTGGCCGACGAACGCCGCGCCTTCACTGCCGAAGATCTCGGTCCGCACGTCATAACCAAAGGCTGAGCGTCGGCTGTTGTCGATCACCGCGAGCGCGCCATTGGCGAAGGTGAGCGTGACGATGCTCGTGTCGATATCGTTTAGCTCGGCGACCATCGGGTCGGTCAGCGCGGCGCCGGCGGCGTAGAGTTCGACCGGTTCGGCACCCATGAGCCAGCGGACGCAATCGAAGTTATGGATGGACATATCCCGATACAGACCACCGCACCGCTCCAGGTACGCCCGTGGAGCGAGTTCGGGATCGCGCATCACGTCGCGGATCATCTCGATCTTGCCGAGGCTGCCCGCGCGGATTTGCTCGCAGGCGGCGACATACCCGCTGTCGAAGCGGCGCTGGAACCCGACCTGGAGCCGGGTGCCGGCCCTCTTGACCGCGGCCAGCGCCTCATCGGTCGAGGCGAGGTCGAGCGCGATCGGCTTCTCGGTGAAGACGTCCGTGCCGTGCCGTGCCGCCAGCTCGATGTAGTGCGCGTGGGTCTCGGTCGGCGTGGCGATGACGATGGCGTGGATATCGGGCGAGGCGATCGTCTCCTCGGCCGATGTCGACCAGTTCGGCACGCGCAGTTTCTCCGCAGTCGCCTTCGCCGCGTCCTCCCGCACATCCACGACCGTCGTCAGGTCGCACTTCTCCGAGAGCAGCGCCAGCGTCTGCGCATGGAGGTGGCCGATCCGTCCCGTGCCGAGCAGCGCGATCGAAACCCGACCGCTCATGCCCGCGCTCCAATACCGGCGCCAGCGCCGAGCAAAGCGCGAGCCGCATCGGCGATGTGGCGTGACGAGAGCCTGTATTTCTCGAGCATCGCGTCGTTGGGCGCCGATTCCCCGTAAACGTCACGAATGCCGATGCGGCGCATTCGGGTCGGGCGGTGCTCCGCGAGGCACTCCGCGACTGCACCACCGAGGCCGCCGAGGATCGAGTGATCCTCCGCAGTGACGATCGCGCCGGTCTTCTCGGCGACCGCGACAACCGCCTCGACATCGAGCGGCTTGATCGTCGGGACGTGCAGCACCGATGCCTCGACGCCGTCGGCCGCCAGTTGCCTGGCCGCGTCGAGCGCCCGTATGGTTTCGACGCCCGTACTGATGATGCCGATATCGCCGCCGTCGCGCAGCAGCGCCGCCTGGCCAATGGCGAACTCGTAGTCGGCCGGAAAGATCGTTGGACCAGGGTCGCGCGTCAGTCGCAGGTAGGTCGGACGGTCGTCGTGCATCATCGCCCGCATCGCGCCGCGCAGCTCAAGGTCGTCGGCGGGCGCGATCGTGACGACGCCGGGCATGCAGCGGAAGACCGCGATGTCCTCGACTGAGATATGCGTCTTGCCCGTCTTGCCGGTCAGGATGCCACTGTATGAGCCGCACATCTTCACGTTCAAGCCCGGCTGGGCGATGACCACCCGGATCTGGTCCAGCGCGCGCTTGGCGAGGAAGGCGGCGAAGGTCGAGACCCAGGGTACGAAGCCGACCGTGGCGAAGCCGGCGGCCACGCCAAGCATGTTCTGCTCGGCGATGCCCATCTCGAAGAAGCGTTCCGGGAGCGCCTTGGCGAACACATCCGCCTTCGTCGAGTTCGCGAGGTCACCGTCGAGCACGACGAGCGAGGAAAACTCCCCGCCGAGATCGACCAGGTTCTGGCCCCAGGCATCGCGCATCGGCGTCTCGGCGCCGTGCTCGACCGGAGTGACAGAGATCATTGCGCTTCCCCCTCGATGCGGAGCTCGGCGAACGCGCGCGTCAAATCGTCGTCGGCCGGCACCTGCGCGTGCCAGAGGTAGTTGCCCTCCATGAAGGAGACGCCCTTGCCCTTGACCGTGTGCGCGACGACGCAGGTGGGTTTGCTGCGCTCGGCCTTCGACGCGGCGAAGGCGCGCTGCAGGTCGGCGTGGTCGTGCCCGTCGCACTCGACGACATGCCAGCCGAAGGCGCGGAACTTGGCGGCCGGATCGTCGTAGGGCGTCTCGCGGGTGTAGCCGGCGGGATGGGGCCAGCCGAACTGCGGCAAGCCGTTGGCGTCGAGGATCGCGGTCACGTTGGCGAGGTTGTAGCGCGCGGCAACGAACGCCGCCTCCCAGATTTGGCCCTCCTGGATCTCGCCGTCGCCGAGGATGACCCAGGTGTGGAAGTCCTCTCCCTTCAGCCGCCCGCCGAGCCCCATGCCGAGGCCCGGCGACAACCCCTGGCCGAGCGACCCGGTCGACATGTCAAGGCCAGGAAGTTTGGACATGTCGGGATGGCCCTGGAGCCGGGAGTTGAGCTGATCGAAGGTGGCGAACTCCGCGACCGGGAAGTAGCCGCGCAGCGCGAGAACGGTATAGAGGGCGATCGACGAGTGGCCCTTGCTGAGGATGCAGCGGTCACGGCCGGGCCAGTCCGGCTCGTCCGGTCGGATGTTCATCGTGTCGAAGTAGAGCGTGACCAGAATGTCGGTGACCGAAAGCGGCCCGCCGATGTGCCCGGCGCCCGCATCATGGATCGACTGCAGGATCAGCCGGCGGGCTCGCATGCTGATCCGCGCCAGCTCCTCCGAACTCATCCGTTGGGCAGCGCTCCTGGTTGATGTGTCAGTCACCGCGTACTCCTTGTGTTGCGGGTGGAACGATCAGATCGAGAGATCGGTGTGGGTCCGGAGGTAGTCCAGATTGTGCCGCGCGGTTTCCGTCGGATCGTCGGCGCAGGTGTCCTGCTCGACCACGATCCAGCCGGCAAACTCGCTCTGCTGCAGCGTGGCGATGATGCCGGGGATATCGACGACGCCGGAGCCGAACGGCGCAAAGACGATGTGCCGCAGCGCCTCGAGAAACGACCAGTGGCGCTCCTTCGCCTCGGCCAACATCCGGCCATCGACGTCCTTGAGATGAAGATAGCCGATCAGGGGGGCGTGGGCAGCCACGAACCCAGCCGGGTTCCCGCCGCCGTACGCATAGTGTCCGGTGTCGAAGCAGAGATCGAGGCCCTGCGGCTCCAGAACGGGAAGCAGCCGATCGACCTCGGCCGGTGTCTCGACATAGGTGCCCACGTGGTTGTGGTAGTGAACGCGGATGCCGGCTTCACTTGCCAACGCTGCCGCGCGACCGGCGCCGGCGGCGATGCGCTCGAACCCCTGCTGGTCGAGCGAGGCCGAGCCATCGGCCGGCACCTGACCGGCCATCTGCACCCGCTCGGGCACCAGCATGTCGGCAATGACGAGGTCGTGGCAGCCGCACTCCTGCAAGAGCGCCAGTTTTGGGCTGAGCTGCTTCAGTGTATCGGTGAGCTTGACATCGTCGCGCAGCGGCAACCACTGGAAGGCGCCGCAGAGCGACATATCCAGTCGATTCAAAGCAATCCGTAGCGCCTCAACGGTAGTGGGAAAGTTGGAGCCGTACTCGGTGGCCGTGTAGCCGGCGTGGCGCATGAACCGGAGCAATTCCTCGAAGGCGACCGGCGTGCGCCAGTCGGTCAGATCATCGTTGTTCCAGTTGACCGGCGCGGTCGCGATCCGCGCCCCTGACCGACCGACTTCAGTGTCGCTCCCCGGATTCATACTGCGCCACCCCATTTCACGTTCTGACCCGGACGCGGCCCACGCGCCACCTCCCGGCTCCTATTATCGCAAGACCGGGGCAGCGGGGAAGCAGGTCAATTCCAGCCCCCGCTCCAGCGGCAGCGTGATCGATTCCGCGCCAGGCAGGCTGCGGACGTAGGCCTGATAGGCCGTGCAATCATGGGAGATGACGTTGTCGGCGATGATTGTCGCGCCCGCCGCGAGGAGGGGCAGCACGCACTCAAGGTGGCGGCTGTAGTCCTCCTTCTCCGCATCGATGAAGACGAAGTTGACCGACTCCGGAGTGAGGTCGGCCAGGCTCTCAGCCGCGGCGCCGGCCCGGACCGTCGCCCAGTCGGCCAGCTTCGCCGCCGCCAGATTGTCGTTCGCCTGCGCCGCGCGCTCCGTCAGGATCTCGGTCCCGACGATGTAGCCCTGGAAGGTCGCCGCGGCGGCGGCCAGCCAGATCGTCGAGAGACCGTTGGAGGAACCGATCTCAAGCGACAGCCGCGGCCGGGTCATTCGGAGGTGCAGGTTCAGATAGCGGCCGGACTGGTAGTCGATGTTGCGCGTCCGCTCGCTCGACGGCAGGCCCGCGGCGCGCTGGCGCTTGTCGTCGGCGTAAAGCCGGTCCATGACTTCCTGCGCCGCCGCCGTCAACATGGTCTCCATGCTTCCTTCCCTGCTCAGCCGTTGCCGACCAGCGTCTCCAGCATCGCCGGTAGGTCGGAGAAGACGAGGTCCGGCAGGATTGGCGAGGTCGCCAGCTCCTCGCGGGTCGAGACGCCGGTCAACACGAGCGCCGAGAGCACGTTCGCCCGGTTGCCGGCCAGGATGTCGGTGTCCAGCCGGTCCCCGACCATCACCGCCTCGTCCGCGCTCACGCCGCAGACCTTGAGTGCCTGTTCGACCATCACGGTCTCGGGCTTTCCCATCACGACCGGCTGTTTACCGCTTGCCGTGGCGATCGCGGCCATGATCGAGCCGGAGCCGGGCAGTACACCGTCCTCGGCCGGGAGTGTCGCGTCAGTGTTGGTCGCAATGAAGGCGGCGCCGGCCCGGAGCGCCCGATTGGCGATCTTCAGCTTCTCGTAGGTGAAGGTGAAGTCGAGGCCGGCGACGACCGCGTCGACCTTCTCGCTCGACGCGTCGGCCGGCGCGAAGGATGTGCCGTCGAAGACTTGCTCGCTCAGGGCCGGCATGCCGACCACGTAGATCGTTGCGCCGGCCGGCAGGTGCATCTGAAGGTACGCGCGGGTGACGGTGCTTGAGGTCAAGACCTGATCGGCCGTCACGCTGATCCCCATCTTCGCCATCTTCGCGACATAATCCGCCGGTGAGGCCGTCGAGTTGTTCGTCGCCAGGATGATCTTGCGCTCGCGCAGCTCCAGCGCGTTGAAGAAATCATTGACGCCCGGCAGTGCATCGCCGCCCCGGTAGAGCACGCCATCCATGTCGATAATGAACGCCTTGGCGCGGCGATACCGCTCCAGCAGAATTTGCTCGGAGGCGTCCGTCGCCTCGTTCAACTTCGTTTCCACGCTGTGGTGTCCCCGATCGCTCTCGCGGCTTGTCAACTCGCTCATCGTACCGGTTCGCCTGTCGCCTGTGTAGGACGCACAACATCCCCGCCATTTTCAGGCGGACGGCTTTGCGCGACACTGGGTGGGCATGCGCCGGTGGCTGGTCCGGCGGGGTCCAATGGTGAGGAAGTGAGGAGATGACCGTGAACGAAGCGAACGTCGATCGCGCCGTGATCGACAAGGTGTTGGCGCAGATCGACAAGGACGAGGTCGTCAGATTCCACCAGTCGCTCGTCCGTGTGCCATCCGTCAATCCGCCCGGCGATGTGCGGGAGGCGATCGCGCTGTGCGAACAGTCGCTCAAGCATGCGGGGTTCGAGACCAGGCTCGTCGCCGTGGAGGAGGCGAAACCGAACCTGATCGCGACCTGCTCCGGCCAGCCGGGACCGACGCTTTGCTTCAACGCCCATCTCGACGTGGTGCCGATCGGCGAGCGGAGCGCCTGGCAGCACGATCCGTTTGGCGCCGAGATCGTCGATGGCAAGATCTACGGCCGCGGCGCAGGCGATGACAAGGCGAGTGTCGCCGCGCAGGTAATGGCCGCCGTCGCTCTCGCCCGGGCCGGCGTCGAGCTGCACGGCACGCTGGTCGTCAACGAGGTCGCGGATGAGGAGGTCGGCGGCGTATCGGGCGCGAAGATGGTCGTCGAGGCAGGGCACATCAAATCCGACTACGTGATCGTCGGTGAGCAGACGCTGAACCGGGTCTGCGTCGGCGAGAAGGGCTCAGCGGGCACGACGATCACGGTCTACGGCCGCACCGCCCACGGCGCGCTGCCGTGGGAAGGCGCCAACGCGATCGAGGGCATGGCCGAGGTGATCGCGGCGCTGCGGCGGGAGCTCTGGCCGCAGCTCGAGAACCGCACCCATCAGTACTTCCACCACTCCTCAGCGTCGGTCAACATCATCACCGGCGGGGTCAAGAGCAACGTCGTGCCGGACGTCTGCGAGATTTACATCGACCGGCGGCTGATCCCGGGCGAGGACCCGAAGCTGGCGGTGGCCGAGATCGACGAGATCGCCCAAAAGGCGGTTCGGGACATCCCGGGCATCTCCGTGACGGTCGAGGGGCGCGAGCAGAGTCTGCCGGCGACCGTCAGCGCGCCCGACGCGCCGCTGGTACGCTCGATGATCGAGGCGAACCGGATCATCGGCGGCAACACCGAGCCGACCGGCTTCAGCATGGCCACCGACGGCCGCTTCTTTGCCAAGGCCGGCTGCCCGACGATCATCTACGGCCCCGGCGACCCGAAGCTGGCCCACGTGCCGGATGAATGGGTCGGCGTGGACGAGCTGTACGAGGCAACGCGCGCCTACGCCGTGGCAGCGCTGCTCCTGCTCGGTGGCGAATGACGGAACCAGGGAGGCACGAGGACGTGCGGGATCTTTTCAAGTACATCGATGCCCACGCTGGGGACTACATCGCCACGCTCCAGCGGCTCTGCCGCCAGCCCAGCGTCGCCGCGCAGGGCGTCAGCATGGTCGAGACGGCGGCCATGGTCGAGGGGCTACTGACCGGCCTCGGCGCGAAGCCGTGCCTCGTCGACACGCGTGGCGGTTACCCGATCGTCTACGGCGAGCTCGGCGGCAAGGTGGACAAGACGCTCGGCTTCTACAATCACTACGATGTCCAGCCGGCCGAGCCGCTCGACGAGTGGGAGAGCGACCCGTGGGCCGCCGAGATTCGCGATGGGCGTATCTGGGCCCGCGGCGTCGCCGACAACAAGGGCAACCTGGCGGCGCGCGTCGCTGCCGTCGACGCCTGGCAGAAGGTGAATGGCGAGCTGCCGCTCAACCTGAAGTTCATCGTCGAGGGCGAGGAGGAGATCGGCTCGCCCCACATTCACAACTTCGCCGAGGATCATCCTGACTTGTGCCAGGCGGACGCCTACATCTGGGAGTTCGGCGGCAAGGACATCGCGGGACGGCCGCAAATCCACCTTGGCCTCAAGGGCATCTGCTACGTCGAGCTGCGGGCGAAGGGCGCCCGCATGGACTGGCACTCGTCGGTCGCGACGTCGGTGCCGAACCCGGCCTGGCGGCTCGTGTGGGCGCTCGCGACGCTCAAGGACGAGAGAGAACACGTCCTCATTCCCGGCTTCTATGACAAGGTCGTGTCACCGGGCGACGCGGATCTCGAGGCGGTGGCGAAGCTGCCGGACACCGAAGCGCAGGACCTGGCCAACCTCGGCATCGACCGCTTCCTGCAAGGGCTGACCGGGCTGGAGCTGAAGAAGCGCAACCTCTTCCAGCCAACCTGCACGATCTCCGGCTTCGAGAGCGGTTACACCGGCAAGGGCGCCAAGACCGTGCTGCCGGGCAAGGCGATGGCGAAGCTCGACATGCGCCTCGTGCCGAACCAGGACCCGTTCGAGATCTACGACCTGTTGCGCAAGCACCTGGACGCGACCGGCTTCGATGACATCGAGACCGAGCTGCTCAGCCCGGGCTTCCCGGCCCGGACGCCCCTCGACGCGCCGATCGCCCAGGTCGTCATCGACAGCTACAGGCAGCTCTCGGTCAAGGAGCCGGTCGTCGTCCCAACGTCACCCGGGTCCGGCCCCTGGTACCAGCTCTGCGGCCAGTTCGGCATCGACGCCTGCACGGCTGGCGTGGGCCACGCGAAGTCGCAGGCGCACGCGCCGAACGAGAACATCTACGTCGACGACTTCATCACGGGCATCAAGCAGATCTGCCTGATCATGGATGGATTCTCGCGCGCCTGATTCCTCACGAATCCTCGGCGGGGTTGGCGGCGCGCCACGCGACGTAGGCGTCGATCCCGTCCAGGATCCGCTCCAGCCCGAACGTAAATTCCTCGTCCGGCTCGTCCTCCGCACCGATGACGCCGGACGCGATGGCGCGCTGCAGGGCCGGGAGATCCTGGCCCTCGATCAGCCGGGCCAGCGACTGTTCATACACGGACATCGCATCCTCGTCAGTTCGCGCCGTCTGGAGAAACGCTTCCCGTACCTCGCGCATCACCGATTCGATGCCGCGCACGTAGACGGAGAGAAGCAGGACCGTCTCCATCTTCTCGTTCTCCGTCAGGCGCGTCTCGCCGAGCGATCGCAGTCCGCTCTCGAACCAGCGGACCGCGTTCGGCGTGATCGGCGGCCCAGTGATTGGAACGCGGAGGGTCCAGGGATGGGCCCGGTAGACGGCGAGCTCCGCCCGGGCCCAGCGGTCAAGCGCCGCGCGGACCGACTCCCCGTTCGCGGCCGGTGATGGGGGCGGGCCATAGACGGCATCGACCATGAGCTGCAGCAGCTCGTCCTTGGCGTCCACGTAGCGATAGAGCGCCATCGTTGAGGCGCCCAGCTCCTTCGCCACCCGACTCATGGAGACAGCGTCAAGCCCGTCCCGGTCGGCCAACCGGATCGCCGCGTCGACAATCCGCTCCAGGCTGAGCCCGGGCTTCGGCCCGCGTCCCGGCCGCTCCTCCATGCCCCACGCCGCCCTGATGCTGCGCGGCAACCAGCTCGAGTCGTGCACCCCGTCCGCCATCGTTTATCACCCCTTGACCTCATGCTCATCACTGTGTATAACATACGCAGTTATGCGTACGCGATACGCAGTAACCTGGCAACGCTCGCTTGATGACGAAAGGAACCCGACGAAGATGCCCCCATATCCGGCCATCGAGGCCATCGACCTCAGAAAATCCTATGGAGAGCTCCTGGTGCTGGCCGGCGTCAGTCTGACCGTGCCACCGGGCACCGTCTATGCCCTGCTCGGTCCCAACGGCGCCGGCAAGACGACGACCGTTCGCATCCTGGCCACGCTTCTCCGTCCGGACGGCGGACGCGCCCGCGTCGCGGGTCATGATATCGTCGCCCAGCGCCGCCTCGTCCGCCGCGCCATCAGCCTGACCGGCCAGTTCGCCGCCATCGATGAACTACAGACCGGAGCCGAGAACCTGCGCATGATGGGCCGGCTGCGCGGGCTGTCGGGCAAGGATGTCCGGCGTCGTGCGGACGCGCTGCTGCAACAGTTCGACCTCGTCGATGCCGGCAATCGTCGCGTGGGCACGTACTCGGGCGGCATGCGGCGCCGCCTCGACCTTGCGGCGAGCCTCGTCGTTCCGCCGAGGGTGCTCTTCCTCGACGAGCCGACGACCGGGCTCGACCCGCGCAGCCGGCTGGAGATGTGGAAGGTCGTCAAGACCCTGGTCGGCAGCGGCGTCACGGTTCTCCTGACGACGCAATACCTGGAGGAAGCCGATCAGCTTTCCGACCGGATCGCTGTGCTCGATGGCGGACGAGTCACCGCCGAGGGCACGCCGGCCGAACTCAAGCGCTCGCTCGCCGACCAACGGCTCGATCTGACGCTCGCCAGCGACGTCGATCCCTCGACCGTCGCCGCGCGGCTCGGCGACCGCGTGCTCCAGTCGGATCCGACGCAACGACTCATCAGCCTGGCGACCGATGGCGAAGCGACGCACATCCGCAACCTGCTCGATGAGATCGATCCGACGCGCACCACCATCGAGCGTTTCGCCCTGCGCAGCGCCTCGCTCGACGATGTCTATTTGTCCCTCACCGGCCACGCGGCCGCGCCACAGGAGTCCACACGTGTCTGAGCTTGTATTGCACAACCGGGAACGAACGACCGAGGTGAGCGCACCGGCGGCGCTCCGGAACGCTGGCGTGATGATCGGCCGCTGCCTCCGGCTCTCGCGCCGGGACATCGACACGATGATGACCTCGATCATGCTGCCGGTCATCCTCATGCTGCTCTTCGTCTATCTCTTCGGCGGCGCGATCCAGACCGGCACGAAGTACGTCACCTACGTCGTGCCGGGTGTCCTCCTACTCTGCGCCGGCTTCGGCGCCTCGCTCACCGCCACGAGCGTCAGCCGGGACATGACGAACGGGATCATCGACCGCTTCCGCTCGATGGACATCGGCGGCGCCTCGCTCCTCGCCGGTCACGTCGCGGCCAGCGCCCTGCGCAATCTCGTTTCGAGCGCGCTCGTCTTCGGCGTCGCCTTCCTGATCGGTTTCCGACCAAACGCGGGTGCGCTCGACTGGCTGGCGGCGGTCGCCTTGCTCGCGCTCTTCATCGTCGCGATCTCCTGGTTCTCCGCCTCGATCGGCTTGCTTGCGCGCTCGCCAGAGGCCGCCAGCGGCTTCGGCTTCCTCGTGATGTTCCTGCCGTATCCGAGCAGCGCCTTCGTCCCGGTGAACACGATGCCCGGCTGGATCCAGCCGTTCGCGCGGCACCAGCCGGTCACGCCGGTGATCGAGACGCTGCGCGGCCTGCTTCTCGGCACTCCGATCGGCAACAGCGGCTGGCTGGCCATCGCCTGGTGCGTCGCGATTCTCGCCGGCTCGATCATCCTTTCGAGCGTCCTCTTCCGGCTGCGGACGCGCTGAAACCTGCGGATGGACCAACGCGCGATTTGCTCGTCATTCTGAGCGGAGCGAAGCATCCCCCGGCGAAGCCGGTCCGCGTAACCGGACGACTGCTGCGGCAGGAGATGCTTCGACTTCGCTCAGCATGGCGATGGGCGGGCATGCGCTCCGCGCGGAGATGCTTCCCGTTGGTCGGCATGATGATGTGACCCTTTTCGGCGTCAAGAGCCCTCTCGCGGCGTGAGCAGATCGAGCGACTTCGTCTCGACCACCGGCAGGACGAGGTCGAGGAACTCGTCCACCGTCTTGGCGCCCAGGTCCTCGCCCGAGCGCAGACGGACGGCGACGCTGTCCGCCTCGACCTCCCGCTTGCCGACGACGAGCATATACGGCACCTTCTGGAGCTGCGCGTTGCGGATCTTCGCCTGCATGCGGTCGCGTGAGTCGTCCACCTCAACGCGCATCCCTTTGTCCATCAAACGGTCGCGGACCTGACTGGCGAATTCCTTCTGGTGATCCGTGATCGGGATGATGACCGCCTGCACCGGCGCCAGCCAGGCCGGAAAGGCGCCGGCGTAGTGCTCGACCAGGCCGCCGACGAAGCGCTCCATCGAGCCGAGCAGCGTCCGGTGAATCATTGCCGCCCGGTGCCTCTCACCATCCTCGCCGATGTAGTTGACGTCGAACCGCTCCGGCAGGTTGAAGTCGACCTGGATCGTCGGGCCCGTCCACGCCCGACCGAGCGCATCGAGCCACTTGACGTCGATCTTCGGTCCGTAGAACGCGCCCTCGCCCTCGTCGATCGTATACGCCAGGTCTCGCGAGGCCATCGCCTGCTTCAACTTGTCGATCGCCGAGGCCCAGACCGCCTCGCTGCCGATCGCCTTGTCCGGCCGCGTGCCGAGGTACGCCTCGAATCCGTAGCCAAAGACCTCGGCCATGTGCCGGACCAGGTCGATGACTCCCGCGACCTCCTCCACCACCTGATCGTGCGTGCAGAAGATGTGCGAGTCGTCCTGCGTGAAGCCGCGGACGCGCAACATGCCGTGGAGCGTGCCGGAGCGCTCGTAGCGGTAGACCGTGCCGAGCTCCGCCAGCCGGACCGGCAGATCGCGGTACGAATGCACCTGGCTCTTGTAGATCATGATGTGCCCCGGACAGTTCATCGGCTTGAGGTAATAATCAACCTCCTCGATGGACATCGGGGCGTACATGTTCTCGTGGTACGTCTCCAGGTGGCCCGAGATTTCGTAGATCCTGGCCGAGGCGATGTGCGGCGTGTAGACGAGATCATAGCCGCGCTTGATCTGCTCCTGCTGCTCGAACTGCTCGACCAGGTAGCGGACCATCGCGCCCTTCGGATGCCAGAGGATCAGCCCCGGTCCGATCTCCTCGGAGACCGAGTAGAGGTCCAGCTCCCGACCGAGCTTGCGGTGGTCGCGCTTCTGCGCTTCCTCCAGCCGGTTCAGGTACGCGTCCAGCTCGTCCTGCGTCGGCCAGGCCGTGCCGTAGATGCGTTGCAGCATCGGCCGGTGCTCATCGCCGCGCCAGTAGGCGCCGGCGATCGAGAGCAGCTGGAACGGCCCGATCTTGCCCGTGCTCGCGACGTGCGGTCCCCGGCAGAGGTCGAGGAAGTCGCCCTGCTGGTACGTCGTGATCGTCTCGCCAATCGGGAAGCCCTCGATCAGCTCGACCTTGTACGGGTTGTCCCCGAACGTCGCCAGCGCCTCCTCGCGGGAGACGACGTTCCGCTCGAACGCTTCGTTCGCCTTCCGGTGGACCTCCATCCGCCGCTCAATCTCGCGCAGATCGTCCGGCGTGAGTGAGCGGGGGAGGTCGAAATCGTAGTAAAACCCGTCCGCGATCGCCGGTCCGATCCCAAACTTCACGTCTGGGAAGAGCTCCTGCACGGCCTCGGCCATGAGATGCGCCGCCGAGTGGCGCATCCGCGCCAGCTCGTAGGCTTCGCGGTCCTTCGTATCGACCGCGATATCCATCTGTTCGACTTCCTGTTGCTCCGTGACGCTCATGATGCCCTCCTGAGCGATGAAAACGAAATCGGCCCGGCATCCACAAAGGGACGCCGGGCCGACGTGGTTCCACCCTCATTCCGGCTCGCGCATGGAAGGCACGGCGCGGGCCGCTTGATTGCGCCGGTAACGGGGCGGTCCGGGCGGCATTAGAGGTGGCGAACACCCGGTCTGCGCCTGCTCACAGGTGGTTTTCGTCGCGCTCGACCTCGCCGGCTCACACCAACTCCGGCGTCGCTGATGGCCTCCCACGTCTACTCGTCCTGATCTCAGCAATCAGATCTTCAATTGTCATGGTCAGCTTAGTGAGGCACTCGTGGCCGTGTCAACTGGTTCCGCGCGCTCGTTGGGCGGTCCGGGGCGGCGGCGCCAGGTCAATCCGCCTTGCACGGCGAGGATGACGAGCGCGACGGCTGACGCGGTGCCGAGCGCTTGCAATCCCCACGAAGGAGTATTGATGTGGTCGAGTGCCACCGGCTCGGGCGCAGCGTTCGCTTCTGGCTCCGCCGATTTCGGCTG
>JAICKJ010000194.1 GCA_025928015.1 Thermomicrobiales bacterium | reverse complement strand
TCAGGCGCTCAACGCACGAAGCCTCTTCGAGGCTGAGCATGAACACGTCGTCAGTCCCGGAGGGACTTTGTAGGTTGAGCGCCGGGTTTCAACCTGGCGCCCGCCGAGAGGAAGGAATGAGCCGGCAGTCCGTTGTCCTGGCGCTCGATCTGGGGACGTCGTCAGTCAAGGTGATGGCGGTCGCGTCGGATGGCGCAGTCGTCGCGACAGCGTCGGCGCCGTATCCAACGGCACGGCCAGTGAGCGGCGCGGCGGAGCAGGATCCGCGGGATTGGCATGCTGCGGTCGCGAAGGCCATTTCGGCGCTGGACCTGAACCGGCTGCGAATTGAGGCGATCGCGGTCACCGGGCAGATGCACGGGACGGTGCTGGTCGATGCCGATGGCCAGGCGGTCGCGCCAGCGATCATCTGGGCGGACCAGCGCGGCGCCGAGGACGCGATGGCGCTGAACGCCGCTGATGCTGGGGCATTGCAGGCCATCGCAGGGAGTCCGGCGGCGAGCGGGTTCCAGGCTGCGACAATGCACTGGCTGCGCCGGACGCGGCCGGAGCTGGTGGCGCGGACGCATCATGTGCTCTTGCCGAAGGACGCACTGATCTTCTGGCTCAGTGGCGAGCTGGCGAGCGATCCGAGCGACGCGGCCGGAACCTGGCTGCTCGACAGCCGCCGGGAAGAATGGTCACCCGAGCTCTACGCGGCGACCGCCGCTGAGATCGAAACGTTACCCCCGCTGACGCGGCCCGGCACGATCGTTGGCGAGCTCCGCAACGACGTCGCGACGGAGATCGGCCTGCCCGACGGCATCCCGATCGTGATGGGCGGCGGCGACGCGCCGTGCGCGGCGCTTGGCGCGGGGATCGTCGATCCGTCCGAGGCGCTGATCATGCTCAGTACCGGCGCCCAAGTGATCCGGCCGGCGACGTGCTATGAGCCGCCCACCGGCGGTCTGTACGTCTGGCCGGCGGCGCTGCCGGACGCCGGGCATTGGAACCGGATGGGCGCGACGCTCAACGCCGGCGTGGCGATCGACTGGCTGAAGCGGCTGCTCGGCGCGGAGGATATCGACCGTCTTGCCGCATCCTCGGCCGAACCGCATCCGCCGCTTTTCTTGCCCTGGTTGACCGGCGAGCGCGACCCGGCGATCGGCGCCGACGCCCGGGCCGCCTTCCTCGGCCTGACCGCGGCGCATGGTCCGACAGAGCTCTCCTACGCGGTGCTCGAAGGGATTGGGTTCTCGCTCGTCGCGACCTTTGCGCATGTCTCCGGCACGGCCGATGCACCGGACCGGATACTGATCGCTGGAGGAGGCTCGCGGCTGCCAACGCTCGTGCGGCTGATCGCGACGGCGCTTGACCGGCCATTGATCCCGTGCCCGATGCCGGACCTCTCCGCGCTCGGCGCGGCGATGCTTGGCGCTCATGCGCTCGGCTGGATCGCTTTACCGAAGGACGCGCGGTCCTGGCGTAAGCAGGGACAACCTGTCGAGCCGGATGCGACAATGCGGGAGATGATCCAGGCGCGCCTTGGACTCGCACGCGATCTCGACCGGGCCGTGCAGCCGATGCTCAAGCGTCTGGCCATGACGGGAACCGACCGACCAACCGGAGGCGCCGCAGACCGATGAAGTGGTATCCGCTGAAGCTGACGTCCCCCATCCGCCGCTACACCTTCGGCGGCCGGATGATCCCCTGCGTGCTGAAGAAGGCGAATCTGCCCGAGGGACGCATCGCCGAGACCTGGGAATACAGCGACGAGGACTCCGCGCCGGCAATGGTCGTCAACGGACCGCTCGCCGGGACGTCGCTGCGGGAGCTCGTGATGGAGCATCCCGATGAGCTGGTGGGCGAGGGCTGGCGCGGGCCTCACTTCCCGCTGCTCGGCAAGTTCCTCGACGCGACGCACACCCTGCCGGTCCACCTGCACGCCGACGACGAGAAGGCGAAGGAACTCTACGGCGCGCCGAACGGGAAGACCGAGGCATGGCACATCCTCGCCTGCCCCGAGGAGGGCGCGACGGTGCTGGCCGGCGCGAGGGACGGCGTGACGAACGAGGACGTCCGGCAAGCGGCGCTGGATCAGGACTACGACCGCGTGCTGCGGCGGCTGCCGATCCACGCCGGCGACACGGTCTATGTCCCCGGCGGGACGTTGCACACCTTTGGCCCGGACACGCTCGTGTTCGAGATCCAGCAGACGTCCGACCTGGCCGAGTCGCTGATGCCGACCGACAACGACGACCGCGTGTTGCCGCCGGAGGAGTGGCGCGAGAACATCGAGGCAACGCTCCGCTGCCTGCGCCTCCCACCGCAGCCGAACCCCACGCACGGGCGGATTGTTATGTCGGGCAACAACCGCTGTACCTATTGCGCGGCTGGACCGTACTTCATGATGCAGCGCTGGAAGCTGACCGGGCCGCTCACGCTGGCGGTCCATCCGGATCAGTGCCTGGCGCTTTCCAACCTCGTCGAGCCGGTGAGCCTCGTCTGGCCGGGTGGCACGGACCTGCTCGGCCGCGCCGAATCGTGCATCATCCCGGCGGCGACCGGGCAGATCACGATCGTTCCGAACGGACTCGCCTACGTCCTCGCCACGGCGGTGCCGAATCTGGCGCGGGATGTGGTGAAACCGCTGCGCGAAGCCGGGCACAGCGACGCGGAGATCGCGACGCTGGGCGATCTGTCGTCGGTGCTCTCGCAAACGTGACGGTCCAGGCAACCCGCCTCCCTGTCATTCCGGGACCAATGGGCCGAAGAATCTCTCTTCGTTGTTGCCCGCCATCAACGTTCGTCTTGGCTGCGCTGGCCGCTGCGGCGGGAGATTCTTCCCTCCGGTCAGAATGACAGCGGGACGCATTGGCGATGGCAATCGGGATTGGCGCTGTGGCAGGGCGACCACGCTGGGATCGCCCCTACAATGATTTCCCGCTTGGCAGTGACTCGCATACCGACGCTCACGCGATCGCCAGCCGGCTTTCAGCCGGCTTCCCAGGTTGAGCGCGGGGCGTTTACCCCCGCGCATCGCTGACACGAGCATACCGGATACACCAGCGCCTCCCGGCTGTCCGAGAGGCGCTGGTGTGTGAAGCGAACGATTCGTTCTTTGCCTATCCGCTCCGCTTGAGGCGGCCGGTCTTCTTGGCGAAGCGTTCGCCCTGGCGGAAGATCCAGATGCCGAGCGGCGGGAAGATGACACCCATGATCAGGAGCGGCCAGATGTCCGTCCAGAGCGACATCACGCCCTTGCCGTCGAGCATCGCGTCGCGAATGCCTTCCAGCGCGTAGTAGACCGGCGAGACCTTCGCCAGCACCTGCATCCAGCCCGGCAGCACCGAGATCGGGTAGTAAATGCCCGAGACCAGGAGCAGCGCCGCGCCGAAGATCATCGTCACCTGCTGGCCCTTCTCCGGCGAGAGCAGCGGCATGACCGCCGTCACCATCCCGAACCCGACCAACGAGAAGGAGCAGATGATCAGGACGACCAGCGCCGCCAGGTAGTTCGCGTTGCTCAGGTGCAGGTCGAAGAAGAGCGAGATGATCCCGAGCATCACGACCATCCGGACGATGCCGTAGACGACCGCGTAGAGGCTGGTGCCCAGCAGGTGCGTCGCCCGGCTGGCCGGGCTCATGAAGGTGTACTCGATCGTCCCTTCCCAGCGCTCCCAACTGACGGTCTCCGACAGGATGTCGAAGATCATGGAGAGGTAGCTCCAGATCAGCGTGCCGATCAGGAGGAAGGTCGTGAAGTCCTTGCCCGAGCCGGCGCCCTGCTGCGCGGCGACACCGATGAAGCCGATGCTCAAGGCGTTGCCGATCGAGTAGACCAACCAGACGAAGTCCCACCAGAAGTAGCGCTTCGTCAGGAAGTAGTTCCGTTGCGCGAACCCCCAGACCGCGATCAGCTCCCGGAGCCAACCCGGCTTGGCCGGCCGCGCGAGTGTGTGCTGCATCTAGCTCACCCCCGCTTTCTCTTTCTCGTTCTCTTGCCGTTGCAGCTCCGCGGTCTCGATCTCCTCCATCGACTGGCCGGTCGCGGCCATGAAGGCGTCCTCCAGCGACGGAAGCTGCCCATCCTGCTGGTAGCGCTCCTTCAGCGCCTGCGGCGTGTCGAGGGCGATGATGTTGCCGTTGACCATGATGCCAATGCGGTCGCAGAGCTCCTCGGCCTCGTCCATGTCGTGCGTGCAGAGCAGGATCGAGGAGTCGTGCTCGTCGTGGATCTTGCGGACCAGCCGCTGCACGTCCTTCTTGCTCCGCGGGTCGAGACCGGTGGTCGGCTCGTCGAGCAGCATCAACATCGGCGAGGTGAGCAGTGCCCGCGCCAGCGCGATCTTCTGCTGCATGCCGCGCGAGAGGTGCTCCATCGGCTCATTGACCCGCTTGTAGTCGAAGCCGATGTCTGACAGGATCGCCTTGATCATCGGCTTGCTCTCCCGGTCGGTGACGCCGTAGAGCTTCGCGCCATAGATCAGGTTCTCCATCGACGAGAGCTTCTTGAAAAAGCTCGCCTCGACGCTGACGCGGTTGATATGCCGCTGGACCTCGCGCGGGTTCTGGACAACGTCGAGGCCGAAGACGCGGACATCGCCGCCGTCCGGGATGATCAACGTCGAGATGACGCGGACGAGCGTGCTCTTGCCACTGCCGTTGGGTCCGAGGATGCCGAACACCTCGCCACGCCGCAATTGCAGGGAGACGGAGTTGAGCGCGGTCGAGTACTCGTGGCGCTTTTTCTTGAAGCGTTTGACGACGTGCGTGAGGTTGATCGCGTCCTGGGTGTCGCTCACGGTCACGGTCGCGTGATTGCTCATCGGTTCAGTCCTGTTCATGAATGTGCCGCCCTGGCGCGGCCCGGCCACCGATTGTCTGCGTGCCGGTCATCGTTCCCCGGTCGCGGTCGAGAGCGGTTTGGCGGGAATCCGCCGCCGGAAGAAAGCAATCGCATCGCGCAGCCGGCCTCGGCCGCGATCGATGCGCTGATCGACGTCCTCGACCAGCTCCGCGACCGGCATCCGCGACATCCGCATGCCGAGCGGATCCGGTTGCCGCCCGCGCCGGCGCAGCGGGCGGTCCCGCTGGTCCGGGTTGACCGGCCGTCGCCGCAGCTCCTCTTCTTCGCATCTGACCCGCATCACTTCCGGTGAGACTGGCATCATCGTGTCCTCATTTCCTTGCGTGGCCGGAACCGGCCGTCAACCTGACTCTCTCGGAACGGGGACACCGCCTTTGACTGGTCGCCCTCGTTCCAACGCGGCTGGGATCATTTCGTGAGAGGTGCTGGCCACCTGTCCTGCTCCTTTCGTGTCGTGCGATGGACACAAAAAACCCTGGCGCAAGGGCCAGGGGAGTGTCCGCGGGCTGGGGTTGAGATGAGGAGGACTCAGCGAGTATCCGTCCTTTCACAACCGAACGCGAGGCACACTCCGCCCATGGCGGCCCCGACGGGCCGACCGAGGAATCGGTATCGGTTGATGCTGATGTTCGACATCTGCCGACCTCGCGTTCATGGGCGCCAAACGCGCCACACGGGCCCGGATCGTTCCGGACCGCTTACCAACCTACCGTTCCATGGCCCGAAAGTCAAGCGATTTCGCGCCCCAATCCGCACGGCGGGCAAGGGGTGAGCGCATCATGAAGTGAGTGACCTGCATGCCGAGGAGCCCAACGCACCCGGCCGCTTCTGGCCGGGTGCGTTGGTCCATGTGTGACCATCGCGTCATGGATTCGAAGATGGACGGCTCAGCGCTCCTCGTGGTCGATGAGCGCCGGCGCCTCGCGGCGGCGCAGCCGGGCACCGGCGGCGGCTGCGCCGAGGCCGAAGAGACCGAGAATGCCGGCCATCGGCGCGAAACCGAGATCGCCCGCCGGCAGCTTCGCGGCGGTCCCGGAGCCGGTGACCGGCATGTCGGTCGCGGCCCAGCAATCGACCTTCGGGCCGCCCGGCGTCGTCTCGGTGACAGCGCTCTTTTCGACGTCGCCCGGACCGGGATAGGCGACCCTGGTGCCGTCGCCGCCGATGAAGCCGAGCTTGGTCAGCGCGTCGGCCGCCTCGCTCACCTTGGTGAACTTCGCCTGCTCGAAGGAGCGATTGTTGGCCGGGCGCGTACCGAGTGCGTAGTTGGCGAGCACGCGGTGCTCGGCTTCGACCGTTCCGACCTGGTAGGCGACCTTGACCAGCTCGGGCTGCTTGAGCGCGGTGAACTGGCGCATCGCCGCGCCGTAGGCCGCGATGAAAGCGCTTTCGAGCTGGACGATGGTGCCGAAGAGCGTGTCGTAGTCCGAGAGCAGCTTGGGATCGGGCACGGTGAAGGTCTGGGTCAGCGGCTTCGCGCCGGCGCCGAGCAGATAGTCGAGGTGGTACTGCTCCGACGAGCGGGCGGCGACAAGGATGCTGATCACCGCGTCCGGGATCTTCTGGTTGTAATGGCCCTGCTTCGCGCTGTCGATCGCGCCGCCGAGCAGCGTGACCGCGAGCGCCTCGGCCGTCGAGGCGATATTGACGATGTCCTGCACGGTCTCGGATTCGGCGGCCAGCGTCCTGAGCAGCGCCGTCTGGCCGAGGGTGAGACTGAGCCCGGCCGCGCCGGCACCCTTGATCAGCAGCCGGCGCGAGACCGGCGTCGTGGCGATCGTTGCGTTCATGCGTGATTCCTCCCTTGATCTGGGTCCGATGTCAATCAGGAATGGGCTACGGCTTGCGGTTTTCGATGCCGCTGTAGTCGATCGTGCCCGGGCCGGGATAGGTCAGCTCGGCGCCGGTGCCATTGATCCAGCCCAGCTTGGTGAGCGCGTCCGCGGCGGCGCCGACGGTCGTGAACATCGCCTTCTCGAAGGCCACGTTGTTCGGCACCTCGTTGATGACGCCGGCGGAGAAGGCGTAGAAGCGGGCGTGGGCCCGGTGCTCGGCCTCGACGCCGCCAATCTGCAGCGCGACCTCGACCAGATCCGGCTGATTCATGATCGCGAACTCCTGCGCCGCGGCCAGGTAGGCGGCGATGAATGCCTCCTCCAGGCCGATCACGGTCGTCAGAAAGGTCGCGGTGTCGTTGACGATCGCCTCGTCCGGCAGCGTGAAGCTCTTGGTGAGGGGCTTGGCGCCGGCGGCAACCAGGTAGTCGTAGTGGTCCTGTTCCTCGGCTCGCGCGGCGGCGATGACCTGCCGCTGCTCGGCGTTCAGGTCGAGCTTGCCCTGTTTCGCGTTCGCCAGCGCGCCGCCGAGCGCGGTGACGGCCAGCGCCTCGGCCGTCGAGGCGATATTGATGATGTCCTGGACCGATTCGCAGGCGGCCGCTTGCGCCCGCATGGTCGTGACCTGGGATCGGGTGAGTCCGGTCATTGCTGGTGCTCCTCTGTGCTCGTTCGTCCGTTTCGCGTGCGATACCGGATGCCTCCGGTCTGACCAGCTGGTGTCAGCCGGTGAAACGGAACGCGGGTGGCGATTTGATAATCGCCACCCGCGTTGGAGCCCAGATCGGCTCGGAGATCAGGCCGATTGGCCCGCCAGCGGCGCGAGGATGACCTTCGCGCCGGTCGGCTCCGCGCTGCCGAGCGGTCCCGGCTCGATAGTGACCGCCAGGGTTTGGTAGGCGGTCGGGTTCGCGGCGATCGCGACCTGGGAGTCGCCGGCGCGGAAGACACCGACGGGGACCGGCCCCTTCGCATTGATGAGCCAGACCTGGTAGACCTGCCCATCCGGCAGTTGCGGCATGTCCAGGACGTTCAGGAGCATCACCTGCGTGTCCGGCAGGTAGACGAGGCTGGCGCGGGCGCCATTTTCCGGTTTCGCGAATTGGACAGCGACGGATTTCGTCGGCTGGGCCTGGTCATTCAGGTCCTGCCGCAGGCTGAGATTCCAGAACACCATCGCCGCGGAGAAGACGAGCAGCAGCACCGCCGCGGCGGCCCAGATCGTCGCTTCCTTTGGCAACCGCGGACGGCGCGGCGCCGCTTCATAGCGAAGCGGCACG
>JAICKJ010000127.1 GCA_025928015.1 Thermomicrobiales bacterium | reverse complement strand
ATCGGGAGAAATCTCCTGCCGCGGCAGCGTCCGCGTTGAGGACCAATCCCACTGCGTTGTCGCCAATCCGCCACGCGACTCCGGCGAGGCAGGCGTTCGCTGCGCTCACAAAAGGGATTTCTCGTGCGCTCGAAATGACAGCGCGGGGGAGCGGCGGAGCGGTCCGAGATCGGTGGCGAGGCGGGCGGACACGCCGGTCCGCCCCAACAGCAGTCCTTGGCCTCCCGTCGGCCCAAATGGTGACAATCACCCGATCGCCAGCCGGTCTTCAGCCGGCTTTCGTCTGGAGTGAGCGCGGGGTCTTTCAGCCCCGCGCGGCAAGGTCCATCAGCCCGCCATAGTCACGTGCGCAACGACGGACGCACGCCGTGCGCCTCTGCATCACGCCGTGCCCGAAACGATCCGTTGGTCTCAACCTCGCAGAGGTTTCGTACGTTGAGCGCCAGATTTCAATCTGTCGGCACCGGGCTTCGTCGCCCTAGCCCGATCCATTCATGGCCGGGCGGCGCCGGGTGGCGCGCACCTTCCCCTTCAGCACATCCCCTCCTCGCCCCTTCGTGGCAGCCATTCTGCGAACCCCCTCCTGACGCGGCCTCATGGTTGTCCGACTGGCACGCCGCGCGTTCCGGACCCTCGTCCTGCTCCGCGCAGAGACCCTGCCTCGCCTTGCCACCGGCCTGAACCTCGGGACCGTCCGCGACCGTGACCGCGTCGTTTTGGTTTGCGTTCCGACGTTCCATAGGAGGTTTCAGCATGGCGACAACGACCGCCGATCTGCTCGCGAATCGACTCATCGATTGGGGTGTCGATACGATCTTCGGCCTGCCCGGCGACGGGATCGACGGTATCTTCGAGGCGCTGCGCACCCATCAGGACAAGCTCCGCTTCATCCAGGTCCGCCACGAGGAAGGCGCCGCCTTCGCGGCTACCGCCTACGCCAAGTACAGCGGGCGCCTCGGTGTCTGCCTCGCGACCTCCGGCCCGGGCGGCATTCACCTGCTCAACGGGCTCTACGACGCCAAGTGCGATGGCGCCGCCGTGCTCGCGATCACCGGTCACACCTTCCATGACCTGATCAACACGCACTACCAGCAGGACGTCGATCTCGACCGGCTCTTCATGGATGTCTCGGTCTACTCCGAGCGGGTGATGGGTCCGGCGCACGTCACCAACGTCGTCGATGAGGCGATCAAGTCTGCCCTGACCCAGCGTGGCGTCGCCCACGTCCAAATCCCGAAGGACATCCAGAACTGGACGATGGACGACGGCCAGCGCTCCAGCGCGGACATCCCGAAGCACAGCGCTGCCCTCTACCACCTGGCCAGCGTCATGCCGACCGACGATCAGCTCCAGGCGGCGGCCGACCTGATCAACAGCGGCCAGAAGGTCGCGATCATGGCCGGCGCCGGCGCGCTCACCGCCCGCGAGGAGCTGCTCCAGCTCGCCGACACGGTCAGTGGCCCGATCATCAAGCCGCTGCTCGGCAAGGCGACGGTGCCTGACGACAGCCCGTACACCACCGGCGGCATCGGCCTGCTCGGCACGGCGCCATCCCAGGATGCGCTCAAGGAGTGCGACCGGCTGATCATCGTCGGCTCCAGCTTTCCCTACATGGAGTTCTACCCCGATCCCGGTCAGGCCCGAGCCGTGCAGATCGACATCGCCCCGACCCGGATCGGCCTCCGCTATCCGGTCGAGATCGGGCTGACCGGCGACAGCCGGCTGGTCCTCCAGGCGCTCTTGCCCAGGCTGGAGAGGAAGAGCGACCGCTCCTTCCTCGAAAAAGCGCAGAAGCGGATGGTCGACTGGCGTAACCTGATGAAGGAGCGCGGCACCCGCGACGACATGCCGATGAAGCCGCAGGTCGTCACCTATCACCTGAACAAGCTGCTCGACAACGACGCGATCGTCTCCTCCGACAGCGGCACGATCGCGACCTGGTCGGCCCGCTACATCGACATCCGCCACGACATGAAGTTCTCGCTCTCCGGCTCGCTGGCGACGATGGCCAACGGGCTGCCCTATGCGGTCGGCGCCTCGGCCGCCTTCCCCGGCCGGCAGGTCGTCTCGATCGTCGGCGACGGCGGCTTCACGATGCTGATGGGCGAGTTCGCCACGCTGGTCAAGTACAACTTCCCGGCCAAGATCATCATCATCAAGAACAATGTGCTCGGCCAGATCAAGTGGGAGCAGATGGTGCTGGACGCCAACCCGCAATACGGCGTCGAGCTGCAGCCGATCGACTTCGCCATGTACGCGGAGGCCGTCGGCGGCAAGGGCTACACGATCGAGCACCCCAACGAGGCGGAGGCGACGTTGCGCGAGGCGCTGGCCCACGACGGACCGGCCGTGATCCAGTGCGTCGTCGATCCCAACGAGCCGCCGATGCCGGGCAAGATCACGTCCGAGCAGGCGCTCCACTTCGCCGAGGCGCTGGCGGAAGGCGAGAAGGACCGCTGGGAGATCATCAAGACGGTCGCCGAGGACAAGGTGCGGGAGGTCGTCTAGATGGGTCGCGACAGCGCTCCGACCGTCGAGCGGGTCGCGGTCTCGGCCTACACGATCCCGACCGATCGCCCGGAGGCGGACGGCACCTTCGCCTGGGACAGCACGACGATGATCCTGGTCGAGATCGACGCTGGCGACCAGCATGGCCTCGGCTACACCTACGCGGATCTGGCCACCGGCCGGCTGATCCAGGAATCGCTGGCGAAGGTCGTCACGGGCATGGACGCGCGGCAGGTCGGCGCCTGCTGGAACGCGATGGTCCACGCGATCCGCAACCTCGGCCGCCCCGGCATCTCCTCGATGGCGATCGCCGGGGTGGACAACGCGCTCTGGGATGTGAAGGCGAAGCTCGCCGGACTGCCACTCTACCAGTTGCTCAGCGCCCAGCGCGACGCCGTGCCGATCTACGGCAGCGGCGGCTTCACCTCCTATCCGCTCGACGTGCTGCAAAAGCAGCTCGGCGGCTGGGCCGACCAGGGCATCCGCCAGGTCAAGATGAAGATCGGCACGCACCCGGACCAGGACGTCAAGCGGGTGAAGGCGGCGCGGGAGGCGATCGGGCCGGACACCCAGCTCTTCGTCGACGCCAACGGCGCCTACACCCGCAAGCAGGCACTCGCCTTCGCCGACCGCTTCGCGGCGCTCGGCGTCGGCTGGTTCGAGGAGCCGGTCTCCTCGGACGACCTCGCCGGGCTGCACCTGATCCGGGACCGCGGGCCGGCCGGGATGAACATCGCCGCCGGCGAGTATGGCTACGACTCGTACTACTTTCAGCGGATGCTCGCCGCCGAGGCGGTCGACGTGCTGCAGGCGGACGCGACGCGATGCGCTGGCATCACCGGCTTCCTCCGCGCGGCGGACATCTGCGACGCGTTCGAGCTGCCCTTCTCGGCCCACACCGCGCCGTCGATCCACGTCCACCCCTGCTGCGCGGCGCCGCGGCTGATGAACCTGGAGTATTTCCACGACCACGCCCGGATCGAGCACATGCTCTTCGACGGCGCGCTCGACCCGCAGGACGGCGCCCTCCACCCGTCCCCTGACCGCCCGGGCTTCGGCCTCACCTTCAAGCGCCAGGACGCCGAGCAATGGGCCGTCTCGCTGTAGGGGCGGACCGGTGTGTCCGCCTGCCTCGCCGACCAAACCCGTCCGCCCCTGACAGTCCCCATGCCCGTCATTCTGAGCTTGTCGAAGAATCTCCCGCCGCAGCGGCCAGCGCAGCCAAAACGAACATCAATGACGGCAAGCGCATCGTCGGACGCAGCTCCGGACCCTGTGTCCGGCCTCCCAACCAACGCCGGACACAGGGTCCGGAGCTGCGCCAGGGGAACCTGTCCCCCTCACGCAACGCGCGTCCCTTGCGGCAGGGGCTCGCTACGTTCAGAGAGATCTCGACAAGCTCGAAATGACGGGGAGGGGATTGGCAAGGGGTAACAACCGGGCAGGGGCGACCCCGCGTGGTCGCCTGGTCCCCACCGCAGGGGCCGAGCTTGCTCTCGGCCCGATTCGCAGAGAGGAGCCAACGTGGTACAGACGGCGATGACGGGGAACGAGGTGGATGCCGGGACGCTGGCCGCCCGGCTCCGGGCGGCGGTCGATGGCGAGGTGCGCTTCGATGCCGGCAGCCGCGCCCTCTACGACACCGACGCCTCCAACTACCGCCAGGTGCCGATCGGCGTCGTCATCCCCCGCACGAAGGACGACGTCATCGCCACCGTCGGCATCTGCCACGATCTCGGCGTGCCGGTTCTTCCCCGCGGCGGCGGCACCAGCCTCGCCGGCCAGACCTGCAACGTCGCCGTCGTCATCGACTTCTCCAAGTACCTCCACAACGTCCTCGGCGTCGATCCGGACGGGAAGACCGCCGTCATCGAGCCCGGCGTGATCCTCGACGACCTGCGAAATGCGGCCGAGCGCTACCACCTCACCTTCGGCCCCGATCCGGCCACGCACAACCGCTGCACGCTCGGCGGCATGATCGGCAACAACTCCTGCGGCGTGCATTCGGTCATGGCCGGCAAGACCGACGACAACATCGAGGAGCTGGAGATCCTCACCTACGACGGGCTCAGGATGCGCGTCGGCGCCACGAGCGACGATGAGCTGGCGCGGATCATCGCGGCGGGTGGCCGCAAGGGCGAGATCTACGCCCAGATGCGGGACCTGCGCGACAAGTACGCCGATCTCATCCGCGAACGCTTCCCCGATATCCCCCGGCGCGTCTCCGGCTACGGCCTGCAACAGCTCCTGCCGGAGCACGGCTTCAACGTCGCCCGCGCGCTCGTCGGCACCGAGGGCACCTGCGTCACCGTGCTGGAGGCGACGGCGCGGCTGGTCGCGAGCCCGCCGGCGCGCTCGCTGCTCGTCCTCGGCTACCCGGACGTCTTCCAGGCGGCCGATCACGTCCCGCAGATCATGGACTTCCACCCGGTCGGGCTCGAAGGCATGGGCGGCGGCCTGATCCAGGACATGGACCGCAAGGATCTCCTGCCGGACGATGTCGCGCTCCTGCCCAAAGGAAACGGCTGGCTGCTGGTCGAGTTCGGCGACCAGACGCGGGAGCAGGCCAACGACCAGGCGAAGGCGGCGATGGCGGCGCTCAAGAAGGGCGATAACCCGCCGCAGATGAAGCTCTTCGACGATCCGGCGAAGGCCGCGCGCATCTGGAAGGTGCGCGAATCGGGGCTCGGCGCGACCGCCAACGTGCCGGGGCAGCCGCCGCGCTGGGCCGGCTGGGAGGATTCCGCCGTCCAGCCCGACAAGCTCGGCGATTACCTGCGCGACCTCAAGGCGCTCTCGGCGAAGTACGACTACACCTGCCACCTCTACGGCCACTTCGGGCAGGGGTGCATCCACGTCCGCTTCGACTTCGATCTGGAGACGGCCCCCGGCATCGCCAAGTTCCGCGATTTCATCGGTGACGCGGCCGATCTGGTCGTCAAGTACGGTGGCTCGATCTCCGGCGAGCACGGCGATGGCCAGGCCCGCGCCGCGCTGCTGCCGAAGATGTACGGCGCGGAGCTGGTCCAGGCATTCAACGAGTTCAAGGCGATCTGGGACCCGGAGAACAAGATGAACCCGCGCAAGGTCGTCCACCCGAACCTGCCGACCGAGGACTTGCGGCTCGGCACGGATTACGACCCCGCGCCGCTGCCGCCGAATGCCCACTTCAAATGGCCGGACGACGACGGCTCCTTCGCGAAGGCGAGCATTCGCTGCGTCGGCGTCGGCCTCTGCCGGCGGCTCGGCGGCGGCACGATGTGCCCGAGCTACATGGTCACGCGCGAGGAGGAGCACTCGACCCGCGGCCGCGCGCGGTTGCTGTTCGAGCTGCTGGAGGGCAACCCGATCGAGGACGGCTGGCGCGACGAGCACGTCAAGGACGCGCTCGACCTCTGCCTCGCCTGCAAGGGGTGCAAGGGCGACTGCCCGGTGCAGGTCGACATGGCGACCTACAAGGCCGAATTCCTCTCCCACTACTACGCCGGCCGGCTCCGCCCGATCACCGGCTACACGATGGGCTGGATCTTCTACTGGGCGCGGGTCGCGGCGCACCTGCCGGGCCTGGCCAATCTTATGACCCAGACGCCGGGGCTGCGCGCGCTCGTCAAGCGGCTCGGCGGCATCGCGCCGCAACGCTCGATTCCGGCCTTCGCGCGGCAGACCTTCACCGACTGGTTCCGCCAGCGGCCGGTGCGCAACGCCGACAAGCCGCAGGTCTTGCTCTGGCCGGATACGTTCAACAACCACTTCCACCCGGAGACGGCGCGTGCCGCCGTCGAGGTGCTGGAAGCCGCCGGCTACCGGGTCATCATCCCGGATGCCTGGGTCTGCTGCGGCCGCCCGCTCTATGACTACGGCATGCTCGACCTGGCCGAACACCGGCTCCGCGCCACGCTCGACGTGCTGCGGCCGCACATCCGCGCCGGCATCCCCCTGATCGGGCTGGAGCCTAGCTGCCTGGCCGTCTTCCGCGACGAGCTGCACGGCCTGTTGCCGCACGACGAGGACGCGAAGCGGCTCTACCACCAGTCCTACCTCCTCGGCGAGTTCCTGCTCCACCAGGCGGACGACTACCAGCCGCCGCGGCTCGACCGCGCGGCGCTCGTCCACGGCCACTGCCACCACAAGGCGATCATGGGCATGGACGCGGAGATGGAGATCTTCAACCGGATGGAGCTGGACGCGCACCTGATCGACTCCGGCTGCTGCGGCATGGCCGGCGCCTTCGGCTTCGAGCGCGGCGAGCATTACGACGTCGCGGTGAAGGCGGGCGAGCGCGTGCTGCTGCCGGCCGTGCGCGACGCCGCGCCCGGGACGCTGATCGTCGCCGACGGCTTCAGCTGCCGGGAACAGATCGCCCAGCTCACCGGCCGGGAGGCGCTCCACCCGGCGCAGGTGCTGCAAATGGCGCTGCGTGGCGGCACGAAGGGTGCGAGTGATTACCCGGAGCGCGATTTCCGCGACACCACCGCCAAACCCACCCGTGGGGCGGCGATGCTCGGCGCGGGCCTGGCACTGGCCGGGGCCGCCGTCGCCATCGGCGCCCGCCAAAGGAGCGACGGTTGAGGACGAAGGAGCTGCACAGGGACGGCGCGGTCACCTACGCCGTCATCTTCGAGACCGGCGACGAGGTCACGGCCGGGCTGAAGCAGGTCGCGCACGAGCACAACCTGGACGCCAGCCATTTCACGGCGATCGGCGCCTTCCAGGAGGTGACGCTCGGTTACTTCGAGGTCGACCAGAAGGAGTACAAGCACATCCCGGTGCATGAGCAGGTCGAGGTGCTCTCCATGATCGGCGACATCAGTCTCGACCCGAAGGGCCAGCCGCAAATCCACGCCCACGTCGTCGTCGGCCGGTCCGACGGCACCACCCGCGGCGGCCACCTGCTGGAGGCGCATGTGCGCCCGACGCTGGAGGTCGTCATCGTCGAGTCGCCGGCGGCGCTCAAACGCAAGTTCGACCCGGAGGTCGGTTTGGCGCTGATTGAGGTGTGAGGCGAAGCATCCCGCGCCGGAGGACGCCAGATTGAAATCAGGCGCTCAACCCACGAAGTCCCTTCGGGACTGGGCACGGAGCGTTCCTAACCTCGCAGAAGTTTCGTCAGTTGAGCGCGGGGATTCATACCCGCGGCACGCCGGACGGCTGATCCCGATGGTGGAAACGGTCAGCCAGGAAGGACAGAACCATGAGCGCTGGGCGGATCAGCCGGGAGACGATGCTGGAGATCGGACTGGCCGGCTTTTTGCTGAGCCTGATCGCCGGCGTGGCCGTCCTCGTCGGCGGGCGCGTCGTCGGGAGCGCCAACCGGGAGAACGAGAAGAACAACCCGCCGCCGGGTCCCGGCGATGTTGGCCCCGGCCGGCACCGGAATATCGCGAACAGCTCGGCGCGGTAGGGCGATCGGGAGGTCGCGCATTCGCCATTCTGAGGGGTGAAACCCCGAAGAATCCCCCGGCGAAGCCGGTCCGCGTCAGCGGACGACGCCCTGCCGGGGAGATTCCTTCGGCAAGCTCAGCATGACGAACGGTGGAGAAGCGCTTCGCGCGGGGATGCTTCCCGCTGGTCAACATGACGGTGAGACGGGCTGGCGGGACGCAACGGTGTTAGAGGCGGCGCGGACGCACGCCGTGCGCCCCTACATGACGTGGATTGGGTCCGACGCGGAAAGGAGCGGTGGGTGAAGGTCTGGGAGGTCATGAAACTGGCGCGGCGGGAGATCCGGCGGGGCCACTTCCAGCGGAGCATGGCCCTCATCACCGGTTTCTCGGCCGTCGTCAGTGGGTTCGAGGCCTACGTCCAGCACGACCGCGGCGCCTTTGAGGACAAGTGGATGTGGACGCCGATCGCCCTCACCGGGCCGACCGCCGTCGTCTCCCTCGCCGCGCTCGCCAGTGAGCGGGTCGCCCACAAGGCGCTGCCGGTCCTCTCGGCCGTCACCGTCGCCGATGGCGTGATCGGCTTCGGCCTGCACCTGCGCGGCATCGGCCGCATGCCCGGCGGCTACAAGGTCGGCCAGTACAACGTCGTCATGGGGCCGCCGGTCGCCGCGCCGCTGCTCATGTGCACCATTGGCGCCACCGGCATGCTCGCCGCCTTCCTCCAGCGGGAGACGCTCAACAGCGCGAATCTCGACCTCGCCACGACCGTCGGCAATCTCCACTTCGCGCCGGAGCGGCGGATCGCCTCCGGCCAGTTCCAGCGTCCGCTCGCCGCCACCGCCGCCTTCTTCGCCGTCATCGCCGGCGGCGAGGCCTACGCCGAGCACATGCGCGGCTCCTTCAACCAGCGCGTCATGTGGACGCCCGTCTGGCTGACCCCGCCCATGGCCGCCGCCGCGATAGCCGCTGTCGCCAGCGAGCGCGCCGCCCGCGACGTGCTGCCGGTCGTCTCGCTGGTCACCCTCGGCGACGGGCTGCTCGGCTTCATGCTCCACATTCGCGGCATCCTGGACATGCCCGGCGGCGCCAACAATTTGCGCTTCAACGTCACGATGGGTCCGCCGCTCTTCGCGCCGTTGCTGCTCTCCTCGGTCGGCCTGCTCGGCCTGATCGCCTCGCTCGTCCGCCGAAAGGGGGATTCATGATCCGCGACCGCTTCCCCGACGCCGATGTCCTCGCCCAGCGTGGCTACTGGGACAAAGCGACCCGCGAGGTGATCCTCGACCGGGTCCACAACGTCCCGGGATTCCATTTCTTCAATGAGCACGAGGTCCAGGTTCTGCTCGCCATCTGCGAGCGTGTCATCCCGCAATCGCACCGGCCGGCCAGCAAGCGGGTCCCGATCGCGCCGTGGATCGACCAGCGCTGCCAGGACGGCGCGATCGACGGCTTCCGCTTCGACAATATGCCGCCGAACGAGATCGCCTGGCGTTGGGGGCTGCACGGCATCGACCAGACCGCCCAGATCATGTTCCACGCCACCTTCGACAAGCTCTCGGCCGAGCGGCAGGACGAGGTGCTGCGCTCGGTCGCCAGCGGTGCGCCGCCGGGCGTGATGTGGCAGGATTTGCCGGCGAAGCGCTTCTGGATCTACATCGCCGTCCGCCAGATCGCCGGCGCCTACTACGCCCACCCGTGGGCGTGGGACGAGATCGGCTTCGGCGGTCCCGCCTATCCGCGCGGCTACGCCTCGCTCAACAACGGCGCGCCCGAGCCCTGGGAGGCGCGGGAGGTGCCGGAGGGCGGCCGGCCATGAGGCTGCACGTCCACCTGTCGTCCAACTGGGTGCTCGACACCGAGATGCGCGAGTACCGGCCCGACGACGAGGTCGATTTCTGCATCATCGGCACCGGCGCCGGCGGCGGCGTCCTTGCCCAGCGCCTCGCCCGCTTCGGCTTCTCCGTCGTGGCGCTCGACGCTGGACCCTGGCACGACACCGAGACCGATATGGTCTCCGACGAGGCGGGGTCGAGCGGCCTCTACTGGAACGATCTGCGCATCACCGGCGGCACGGAGCCGCTGGAGCTGGGCGCGAACAATTCGGGCCGCGGCGTGGGCGGCAGCACGATCCACTACGCCGGCTTCTGCCCGCGCTTCCATCCATCCGACTTCCGGGTGCGCAGCCTGGACGGCGTGGCCGTCGATTGGCCGATCAGCTATGAGGACATCGAGCCGTACTACGCGGCGATGGAACGCGAGTACCCGGTGTCCGGCCCGGCGCGCTATCCGTGGGGCAAGCCGCACGGCTACCCCTACGCGCCGCTGGAAGCGGGCACGGCGGGCCAGCAACTTATCCGCGGCTGCCGGCGGCTCGGTATCCCGGTGGTGGCGGGTGGGCCGGTGGCGATCCCCGCCGGGCGCGTCGGCAAGCGCCCGCACTGCATCATGCGCGGCTTCTGCCTGCTCGGCTGCAAGGTCGGGGCCAAGAGCAGCACCATGATCAGCCACATCCCCGACGCCATCGCGCATGGCGCGGAGATCCGCACCTCCTGCATGGCCTTCGAGGTCCCGCTGGACGATGCGGGCCGCGTCACCGGCGTGCGCTATTACCGCACCGACGAGCACGGCACCCAGCGCGAGGAGTTGCAGCGAGCGCGCGCGGTGGTCGTCGCCGGCTATGCCATCGAGACGCCGCGCCTGCTCCTGAACTCCGCGACCGATCGCTTTCCAGACGGGCTGGCGAACCGTTCGGGGCTGGTCGGAAGGAATTTGATGGTCCAGGCCAACCAGGCCGTCTGGGGCCTCATGGATCAGGAGGTCCGTTCCTACAAGGGCCCGCCGTCGCTCGCGATCACCGAGCATTGGAATTACGAGGACAAGAGCAAGGATTTTTTTGGCGGCTATTGCTACATGAGCCAGGGACCGCTGCCGCAACGATGGGCCAACACGCAGCTTTCCGCCCATCGTTTGTGGGGCGAGAATCTGATGCGCGCGATGCAGGACTACAATCACGTCGTCGGGTTGAAGATCGTAGGCGAAATGCTGCCGCAGGAACGGAACCGTGTCACCCTTGCCGACGATGTCGATCGGTACGGGCTCTGCATTCCGCGCGTCAGCTATTCCTGGTGCGACAACGACAGGCGTCTCATCAGCCACTCGCTCGAATTCATGACGCGAGCGCTTCAGGCCATCGACGCAAAAGATATCT
>JAICKJ010000111.1 GCA_025928015.1 Thermomicrobiales bacterium | reverse complement strand
GAGAATACCCACAACCGATGCAATGGCGTCGCGCTGCCGATCTCCTATTTGCAAGAATTGAAGACGCTGGCCCACGAGCGCGGCGTGCCCGTCCACATGGACGGCGCGCGCATCTTCAACGCCGCGGCGGCGCTGGGCGTCGATGCCCGCGATCTGGCTGCCGAGGTCGATTCGGTCCAGTTCTGCCTCAGCAAGGGGCTGGGCGCGCCGGTTGGTTCGCTTGTCGCCGGTTCCGCCGAGTACATCGAGAACGTGCGCCGGCAGCGCAAGCTGCTCGGCGGCGCGATGCGGCAGGCGGGGGTGATCGCCGCGGCGGGGCTCGTCGCGCTGGAGACGATGCGGGACCGATTGCCCGAGGATCACCGGCGGGCACAACGGCTCGCCGACGCGCTGGCGGCAATCCCCGGCGTCGGCATCGACCGGGAGACGATGCAATCCAACATCATCCTCTTCCACCCGCCGGCCGGACAGGACCCGGCCGAGGTGGTGGGCGCGCTGGCGGCGCGCGGATTGAAGGTCTCCAACTACGGCGATCGCGGTCTGCGGATGGTGACGCACCATCAGATCGATGACGCGAAGATCGACCGCGCCTGCGAGACTTTGATGGCGGTCATGACGAGGACCCCGGTCAGTGTCAGCGCCTGAGGCCGGCTCGCGGCCCGGCATCGCCGGGAAACGCATCGTCCTCGGCGTCTGTGGCGGCATTGCCGCCTACAAGGCCGCGTCCCTGACCAGCGCATTGGTCCAGGCGGGCGCGATCGTCGATGTCATGCTCACGGATGGCGCGCGCCATTTCGTGCAACCGCTGACCTTTCAGGCGTTGACGAAGCGGCCGGTCCACGCCAGCGTCTTCGAGGATTGGAGCGAGGATTTCTTTGGCCATGTGACGCTGGCGCGCGAGGCTGATCTGCTTGTGGTCGCGCCGGCGACGGCGAACACCATCGCCCGTCTGGCGATGGGGATGACCGATGACATGCTCGGCGCAGTGGCGCTCGCCACAGTTGCCCCGATTGTGCTGGCGCCCGCGATGGAACACCACATGTGGCACCACCCGGCCACGCAGGCCAATCTCGACCTGCTCCGTGCCCGGGGCGTCACCGTGGTCGCTCCGGAATCTGGCCGGCTTGCGTCCGGTTATCAGGGTGATGGACGGCTTGCTGGTCAGCCGGCGTTGTTGGGCGCGATCCGGACGGCGCTCGGCCGTCAAGGCGAGCTCCACGGCCGGCACATCGTCGTCACCGCGGGGGGCACACAGGAGCCGATCGATCCGGTCCGGTTTGTTGGCAACCGGTCGACCGGGCAGATGGGCGTGGCGCTCGCCGAGGCGGCCATTGATCGGGGGGCGCGGGTGACGCTGATTGCCGGGCCGGCGGTCGCGACGGTGCCGCAGGGCCCTGATGTCGTCCGGGTCGGCTCCGCGGTCGAGATGCAGGCCGCGGTGGAAGCGGCAGTGGCCGACGCCGATGCCCTCGTGATGGCCGCGGCGGTGGCGGATTTCCGGCCGCGAAATGCAGCCGAGCAGAAGATCAAGAAGCAGCCCGGACAGGAAACGCTGGAGTTGTCTCTGGTGAGGAATCCGGACATCGTCGCCGGTATTACCCGACCGGGACTTATCAAGATTGGCTTCGCGGCGGAGACCGAGGAATTGCTGACCAACGCCGCGCGTAAGCTCGAGGGCAAGGGGCTGGACCTGATTGTGGCCAATGACGCGGTCGCGACGATCGGCAGCAGTACCAGCGCAGCCACCCTGATCCGGCCCGGAGCGCCTCCTGAAGCGCTTGCGGAGATGCCCAAGGAGAGATTGGCGGCACGGATCATGACTGAGCTTGTGTGCCTGCTGCCAAGGCAGGGGGGACGCAATGGTGCTCGGTAGCCGGCCGGTGCGCCAGAACCAGACCTTGCGGTCGCAAGTCGCAATGGAGCTGCTGCTCAACGGCTACGCCGCCGTCGCGACGGTGGTCGCGCTCCGTCTCGTGCTCGTCGTACTCGGCGTCAGTGAGCGGGTCTGGTTCGGCGGGTTCATCTACCGCCTGACCGACCCGGTGGTGAACGCGATGGCTGTCGTGCCCGGGGCGCAGCATCTGGTTGCCGGCTCGATGACGATGGCGGATTTAACCCTGGTGGCGTTGATGATCCTCTTTCCTCTTGGTCTGGTGGCACTGGGTCCGAGTGGCAGACGGTAGCGTAGGCGCGGGCGAGATTGGCCGCAATCGGGGTCCGATCCCGCCCGGAAAAGGAGACCGCCATGAACAAGGCCATGCACAAACGCGATCTGGTGCGCGAAGTGGCCGGGGCCGAACATCTTCCCGCCAGTGTCGTCGAGCGCGTGCTGAACCGCACGATCGAGACGATCGAGTCGGAACTGTCCCACGATCGCCGGATCGTGCTGACCGGGTTCGGCACCTTCGAGGTCCGTCATCGCAGCGAGCGCCCAGGCGTGCATCCACGTACCGGCGAAGGGATCACGGTATCAGCGACGCGGACGCCGGGCTTCACCGCCGGCTCCCGCTTGCGTAAACTGGTGCGCGAGTCGAACGGGCGTGCCGACCAGGGATGAACCGTCAGGTGGCGACCGCCACCTCGCTCGTGCGATGCTGAACCCCTGTGTTCGCTCGACGACGGCGTTGGCAAGGAAAGGATTGACCGCTCGATGGCGAAGAATCTGGTTCGAGGCGTCCTGGGGCTTGTGCTGACCGCCGCGGCAGCGTGGCTGGCACAGTACATCGTGGATAAGGTCTTCGGCCCCGATCCTGACGAACAGACCGCATAGCAGCGGCAGCACCTGACCGGGACGGGGCGGGGAGCGGTGTGCTGAGCGACCAGGAGCAACAAACGAGCGACGATCCGGCGGACGCCGTCGCGCTGGGCGCTGGCGACCGTGTCGTGGCGATCGTCAATCCTGGCACACGGGCGCATCTCGGGCGAATCACCGCCGCCTTGCTCGACGGCGCGCCGTCCGGCGTTGTGGTCGACATTTTCCAGACAACCCGCCAAGGCGATGGACGCGAGCTCTCGCTGGCGCATGGTGCCAACGCGAGGCTCCTCATTGCGGTTGGTGGCGATGGCACCGTCGGTGAAGTGGCGGAAGGAGCCGTCGAGCACGGTGTCCCGTTGGGGATCGTGCCGGGCGGCTCGACGAATATCATCGGCCGTGAGCTGGGGATACCCACGGCTTCGGGGCGGGCGATTGCGCTGCTTTATGGCAAGAACCGCTTGCGCACGATCGATGTTGGCCGCGCCAATGGCCTGCTCTTCCTGCACATGGCGGGCGCCGGGATCGACAGCCTGATGTTCGACCTGACCAATCCGCGGTGGAAGAAGCGCGTTGGCTGGATGGCGTATGTGCCGGCGGCCGCACAGGCGCTGGCGCGGCCGGCGCCTTGCTTCCACATCAGGGCGGAGGGGCAGGAGCTCCGGGAACGGGCACCGCTCGTCCTCATCGCCAATGGCCCGTCCATTATCCATCCCCGGATACGCCTCGATCCGTCGTTCGAGATCGACGATGGTTGGCTCGACCTCATGGTCGCGACGGCGACGACACCGATTGCCCTGGCGCGGACACTGGGCCGGCTCGCGACCTTGCAGCTTCGCAAATCGCCATACATCCAGCGGGTGCCCGCCCGGCGGATCGAGATCGACAGCGACCCCCCGGTGCCCTTCCAGATCGATGGCGACGTGGCCTTGCAGACGCCAGTCACGGTCACCATCCTGCCGCTGGCCATCCGCATCGTCGTTCCCGCGTAGAGATCCATTGAGCGAGGCGGTTCACGGGGCGGATCATGACCAGATTCGCGATTCACCCCGCTGTCATTCCGGCGCAGGAGGAATCTCCTGCCGCAGCCGCCCCTTAGCCAGCATAATCGTCCATTGGAGCAACGACGAAAGAGATTCTTCGCTCTGCGGAACTGAGAATGACCAGTGGAGTGCATAGCACAACGCGGCGACCGATATCACTCCAGTCACCGCGTTGTCATGCTTGGCCTACTGATTCGGGTTGCAGGATTCCGCGTTGGCGCTGAGGACGTAGTTCGCCTCGCCGGTCTCGTAGCCCATCTGGAACGTTGCCCCACACGAGTTCGTGAACACCGTGTTCTGCCCGCTCGTCGTGTAGACGTTGAAGTTCGAGCCAACGAACTGCTGGGTCGATTGCCCGGACGGGAGATTGCCAGCGTAGACACTGACTCCGTCGGCCGTGACCTCGACATAGATATCGGCGGACGCGGTGATCGTGATGCCGGTGACATACTGCCCGGATTGACCCTGCTGTGGCTGCTGGGTCTGCGCCTGATCTTGCGTCGTCTGCGTGTTCGACTGGTCCGTCGATCCAGCATTCGATGTGTCGGCCGGCTGGCCCTTCTGATTATCGCCGCCTTGCTCGATCACGCCGCTGGATGCCTGGGTCGTTTCGGCCCTGGCCGTCGGGGTGGGCGTTGGCTGCGTGCGGCGCGGCTGAGTCGTGTCGCTCAGCGCCGTGCGGTCTGTGGGTTGCGTTGCTGGCGGTGTGGTCACTGGCGGCGGCGTGGTGGCCTGGGGTGGCGTGGTCGCCTTCGGTGCCTTGGTCGCGGGGGCCTTCGTGGGTGGAGGCTCGGTCGGCAGCGCGACATCGTTCGCAAATGGCGTGACGGTCGCGACGATCTGGGTCGCGGTCGGGCTGGCATCGCCGGGCGCGACGTAGGCGCTGTAGACCCAGGCAAAGACGATGGCACTCAGGACGACCGCGAAGGCGATGATGGCGAAGTTGGGCGCCCAGTGGCTGGGCATGTCGAGCGGCCGCATGGCCGTGACCGGATCGTTGGTGACCGGGGCCGCATCACCCTGCGCTTCCTCGAACATGGCGAGGAGCCTGGCCGGATCGAGATCGAGGTAGACGGCGTAGTTCCGGACGATGCCACGCTGGTAGATCGGCGGCGGCAGTGCGCTGAAGTTCTCATCTTCCAGCGCGGCCAGATGGTGCCGGTTGATTCGTGTGGCTTGTTCCGCTTCCTTGAGCGTCACGCCTTTGTGGGCGCGTGCCTGCCGAAGCGTATCTCCAAACATGGCCATAGGTTCTCCGATGGCAACGCGATGCGCGACCGTAGTCCTCGTGCGGAGTAATTTACTCTCCCGCGCCTGGGACCGTGAATTGTGCTTCAGTCTCGGATGTGCCGGCCCAAGCGTCCCTCGGCGCCCTGGCCGGCCAGATCCATTCTACACTGACCCCGCCAAACAAACCCCATGTGTGCGTACATGGGGCGGCTTCGCTACCGCGCCCGCGCCCGCAGTGGCTCCTCCTCGTCGTCGTCCCGAGGTTGCCGCAGGCGGCCAAGAAGCCGGTCGATGAGGGGCGTCGGCTGGGTCAGCGCTGTCAGGTCATCTTCCGGCAGCCAGACATCGTCGCTCGGCAGCCACCAACAGCCTATTGAGCTCTCACAGGGGAGATCGTCGGCATTGACCATCCGCCGATGGGAAAATGCCCAATCGTTGGTACACCAGCCGCGCTCGCCGCCTTCCGCGGGCCGGAAGTACCGGCAGGTGCGGCATTCACGTGGCACATCTGGCGCGACCTGGATTCGCATATCGAGCAGCTCGGCCTGACGCCGGACCACTTCCCGCACATCGAATCCTTGCTCCGCAGCTGGCTCCGACCACGGCTCACTGGCAATCGGCGCTGGCGCCTCGAACCCTGACCCAGGGCCGGGATCGGGATCAGGGTCGTCATCCGGAGCCAGGGCGCGGACACGATCGTCGCGCGTCAATGGGGCCGGAAGCGGCTCTGACTGTTCTGCGGCGCGTTCGTTCACGTGCGCGCGGGCGAAGAGTCGGTCACGCAGATTGTCCATGTCGAAGGTCACGGGGGCGGGTTGCGCCCGGTGGGGCACCGTCGCCTCGGCGGTGACGAAGTCGTCCGCGAATTCCGGCGCGGCCTCTTCCTCCGTATCTGCCCACTGCTCGTCTTCGGCCCAGTCCTCGTCTGTCCAGGCCGCGTCCCAAGCGACGGCATCCTGGTCTGACGCGACAACGTCTGCCGGAATGGGTGCAGTTTGCTCGGCCGCATACGTTTCGATCGGCACGGCATCGTCGGCCCAATCAGGGTCGTCCTCGAATACGGGTTCCGGCGGAAAGGCCCCCGGCCCGTTGGCCGTCGAGATGGAATGCGCGACGACCTCGTCCTCCTCCATCACGAACGACCCGACCCGTTGGCGAAGCTCGCGCTCGTGGTGCCCGTGTCGCCAAAAGGAGAGCTGGGGCAGGCGGAAGCGAGCGCGGGCTGGCGGGCGGTCGCCGGTGGTCATCGAGCTGGCAACGAGCCAGGGCGCGTCGTCGTCCTCGGGGAAGGGGTTCTCATCGTCGTCCCACGCCCCATCGACATCGACGCCGGGCTCAAGGGTCAGATCGTTCGGCTCGTCCTCGAATGGCTCGACCCATCGGCGTGATTCTGCGGCGTCGTCCCTCGGCTCTTCCCGCCACACGTCGGGGGGCTGCGTCTCGGCCGTGTGCTGATCGGCTGTCTTCTCCTCATGGGAAGAATCGGATCGGTTCTCCGCGAAGTGTGTGGACTCGGATACGGTTAATGGTGACGTGGACGCCGGGGACGGGCGAATGACCCGCTGCGGGCCGCGCGTCGAGGAGAGGCGCTGGAGTCGGCGGGCGCGCTGAAGGACGCGATCGTAGGACGAGAGCGCGGGATTGTCCGGCAAATCCGCCGCGTGATCGTCGACGCCTTGCTGCGCGGCCGACCTCATCGGCTCGCCAGCGAGATGCGCGGGCCGCGGCAACACGATGTCCTCGCGGACCTGGGGCACGCTGTCGAAGCGATCGTCATGTGCCGATGAGACGATGCCCCGCGCCGGCGGCAGCTCCCGGCTCGGCACAGGCGGCGCCGGATCGTTGTAGCTGCGGCGGAATGGGTCCACTGCCGGCTGATGGCGCACGCCGAGCACGGTGTCATCGGTCACCGCATCGCCGGCATCATCGAAATCGGACCAGTCTCCGGCCTCCATGTCAGCGGTGGGCATCGCGGTGACCCGCGGCTGGCGGACAGTCCGTTCCTTCTTGCGCTCCCGGGCCCGCAAGATGGCCTCGCGGGCGCCACGTGCCATGACATGGGCGCGATCCTCTTGATCGGAAAGGGCGGCGTGGTTGATTGACTCATCGTCGTCATGAGCGATCTTGCTGGCGTTGGTCATCGCGGCACCATCATTCCTGGTCGGGGTCGCTTGCTGGATCACCAGGTCGTCGGCGCCCGGGGCGTGCGCGGCCGTGGCGTCGGTGGCGGGTGGACTGGCCGGAGGAACAGGGGACGGAGTGGCTCCTTGTGGCGTCCAGTAATCCTCGCCCCACGAATTGCGGCAATCGAGCGCGCGGGCCCGGACGAGGAGCAGCATGCCGCCGGTTTGCTGGCGTTTGGGGTGCATGCACCACCCCTGACCCTTCAAGTCGCCCGGTTTGTAGAACGCACAGGTTTCGCAGCGTTTCGGCTTGTTGCGGGACGCGCCCAAAGCAACCCTCCCTGCTTTGTGGGACGTCGAACGTTGTCGGGAAAAGCGAAAGGTATCCCCCACGGTCAAGCACCCCACTGCCTGAACGTGTTGCATTCGCGAGGATGTGGCGGGGAAGACCCCATTGCGCCAGATTGTACCGCCGCCCGTCAGGATTGTCTACGCGTCACGAATGAACGATCAATACTGTCCGTATGGGCCGTCCGTGCGGGCGAGGCGTTCGTACACGACCGTCGAAGCGCTTGATTCTGCGCCTATTTTGCCACAGAGCGCGCGAAAAGGTGTCCGCTTTCTTCAAGGCGATATTGTGACACATTGTCGCCGAAGCCGCCTCGCGTGTGCTCAGACAATTGGCGCATGCCTTATCCTGCCGGTACACTCCGGCGAGAGTGGAAACCACCGAGATCCGGGGAGAGGAAGGGATGCGCCGTGCTCGTTTTGACCCGTGACGAGATCCGCCAGTTGGTGCCCATGCCGAAGGCGATCGAGCTGATGAAGATCGCCTTCGCCGAGCTATCGGCCGGCCGGGCGGTCTCGCCATTGCGCAGTGTCATCCCCGTGCGGGAGGGCTCGGACACGCTGCTGATGCCGGCCTATGTGCCGGCCGCCGGCGCGCTTGGCTTCAAGGTCGTCTCCGTCTTTCCAGGCAACCTCCAGATCGGCAAGCCGACGATCAGCGCGCTGGTCTGTCTGCTCGATGACCAGACCGGCGAGCCGCTGGCGATCATGGATGGCACCTTTCTGACTGCGCTCCGCACGGGCGCGGTCTCGGGCGCGGCGACCGATCTGCTCGCCCGGTCGGATGCGACCCGGCTGGTCGTCTTCGGGGCCGGCGCCCAGGGTGTGACACAAGCTGCTGCGACCTGCGCCGTGCGGCCGATCGAGCACATCACCGTCGTCGATCCGATCGAGGCGTCCCATGCGCGCTATCGGCAGGCGATCGTGCGCGATTGGCCCGATCTGGCCGATCGGATCGAGCTGCGCACCGAGGCGGGCGACGCGGTGGCCAACGCGGATGTCATCTGCACGGCGACGACCGCGAAGTCGCCGGTCTTCGACGATGCGGATGTCAAGCCGGGTACACATATCAACGGCATCGGCGCCTTCACGCCCGAGATGCAGGAGTTGCCGGCGGAAACGGTCGCGCGGGCGTCGGTCGTGGTCGATCAGGTTGACGCGGCCCTGGCCGAGGCGGGCGACCTTATCAAGCCGCTCGCGGCCGGGCAGATCGATCGCGACCATGTGCGGCGGGAGCTCGGCCAGCTCGTCGCTGGCGAGATCAGTGGGCGAGAGAACGACGGCCAGATCACGCTGTTCAAGTCGGTCGGAAACGCGGTGCAGGACGTCACCGTGGCCCAGTGGGCGGCCTCGGAGGCGCGCAAGACCGGCCTGGGATCCTCGATCGACCTCGGCTAGCCGGCTCGGGATCGTCGCGTGAGCCCACGTGCCCGCTCGCTTCTCTCGGTGGTGGTCGCCGCCATGCTCTGGAGCATGCTCGGTACCGCCTACGCGCTCTTCGAGCGCCACCTCGCGGTCGATGCGCTCACGATCGTCACGATCCGGGCGCTCTCGGCAGCGGTCATGGTGCTCGGCTGGCTGGCGTTCACCAATCGGCGGGCCATGCGCATCGCGCGGACCGATCTGCCCCGCTTCGTCGTCTACGGGCTGGTCAGCGTCACCATCTTCTATCCTATGCTCATTTACGCATTTCGGTACACGAGCGTCGCGGTCGGCACACTGCTGCTCTATCTGGCGCCGGCGATTGTCGCCGGCGGCGCCGTGCTCCTGCTCGGCGAGGCGCTCTCCGTGCGGAAAGTCGTCGCGCTGGCGACCGCGCTGACGGGCTGCGCGCTGGTCGTGCGCATCTATGAGCCGTCCGCGGTCAGCGCCAACGAGTTGGGTCTCGCCCTCGGGATCGGCTCGGCCATCTGCTATGCCTGCCTGAGCCTGATTGGCAAGCCGCTGGTCGGCCGTTATCCCGTGGCAACGGTCACCGTTTGGTATCTGATGGTCGGCGCGATCGGGTTGCTGGGGGTCAGGTTGGTCATCGCCGGGGCGGCCTGGCCGTCACTCTCCGGTGGCTTCATTATCGCCCTCTCCTGCGGACTCTTCATGACGGCGCTGCCCGCCCTCTTCTATGCGAGGGGGCTGAGCGGCCTGCATTCGAGCGACGCGAGCATCGTGGCGATGGTCGAGCCGGTGCTGGCGATGGGCTGGGCGACGGCGATCCTCGGCGAACGGTTGAGCTGGCCGCAACTGTTCGGCGCATTGCTCGTGCTTTCGAGTGTCGTGCTGTTGGCCGTGCGCGGACGGACGCGAGGTCGGATCAAACCCTTGCCGGAACCACTGTCGCCGTGACGCGATCCGGAACTACGAGATGATCACGTGATGAAGTGCGTCACTGCCGGAGAGCTAGAAGCGCCCCTCGCCAGCACTGGCGAGGGGCGCTTCAACCTACCTACGGATTTCCCGAGATTTGGGTCAGTCGGCGGCTGCCAAGGCCGGTTCCCGCGCCGCGATCGGGCAATGACCGGTCGGGCAGACGTGATCGACGACATGCGCCCGGAACTCGTCCTCGAAGACGTTGATCATGCCTTCGAGCGGGACCGGCGCGACCTGGCCGAGGCCGCAGAGCGAGAGCTCGATGACGTGCTTGGCCGTGCGCTTGATCAGCGTGATGTCGTCCTCCGAGCCGCGGCCGAGCCGGATGCGGTCGACGATCTCGACCAGCGCCGGATTGCCGAGGCGACAGGGCACGCACTTGGAGCAGGACTCGTAGCGACTGAACTCGGTCAGATAGCGGGCGAAATCGACGACGCAGGTCGTCTCGTCAAAGATCACCCAACCGCCGGAGCCGAGCATGCCGCCGACGGGCGTCAGCGAGTCGAAATCGACCGGGATGTCCAGTTCCTTTTCGGTCACAGGGCCGGAGGAGACGCCGCCGGTCTGGACGCCCTTGAACTTGTAGCCTTCCTTCATGCCGCCGAAGATGTCGAAGAGCAGCTTCCGCAGGGTCATGCCCATGTCGACTTCGACGACGCCGCAGCGGGCCATCGGACCCTGGACCGTCATCAGCTTGGTGCCCTTGCTCTTTTCGGTGCCGATGCTGGCGAACCACTCGCCGCCGCGGGTGATGATGTCCGGCACGCACGCGAGGGTCTCGGTGTTGTTGGCGACGGTAGGCCGCTTCCAGACGCCTTCCTCGACGGAGCGGGGCGGCTTGGTGCGCGGCTGCCCGCGGACGCCCATGACGGAGTACATCAGCGCCGAGGCTTCGCCGCAAATGTAGGCACCGCCGCCGGTGCGGAGGCGGAAGGCGACGTTCTTGCCGGTGCCGAGGATGTTGTGGCCGATCAGTCCGATCCGCTCGGCGTCTTCGACCGCCTTGCGGAAGCGGGCGATGGCCAACGGATACTCGCCGCCGATGTAGTTGTAGCCTCGCTCGGCGCCGCACGCGATACAGGCGATGAGAATGCCTTCGAGGATACGGTGCGGGTCGCACTCGTGGAGCTGGCGGTCCTTGTAGACGTTCGGCTCGCCTTCGTGACTGTTGCAGATGACGAACTTGGGCGTCGCCTTCGCCTTGCGGCCGCTCGCCCACTTGATGCCCGCGGGGAAGCCTCCCCCGCCCCGGCCGCGCACGTTGGCGGTCGTGACCTCCTGGATCGCCTCGTCCTCGGTCATCTCGAAGAGGACCTTGAAGTAGCCCTGGTAGGCGCCTTGGGCAATCGCTTCTTCGATCGAGTTCGGGTCGATCAAGCCGGCATTGCGGGTCAGGATTGGATGCTGGTCCTTGAAGAAGGGGTGTTCCTTGAGGGGGCGCGCAGACTTGTAGGGCTCGTCCCCCCGCACGCCGACGGTGAGATCGTCGCGCGCGCCGGCGAGGACGCCGGGCACATCATCGGTGCTCAGCGGGCCGTAGAGCACAGGCGGCTCATTGGGCCGCTTGACCTCGATCCACGGCTCCATCCAGAAGGCACCATTGCCGCTGGTCTCCCGCACGATGGCGGAGTCGCCCAACTCATTCCGGCAGGCAGCGAGGACGTCGAGCGCGCCCTTGGCGATCGAGCTGCTGCCGATGCCAACGCTCACGACCGTCCTATCGCCATTCCACAGTCCATCCCACTGCTCCTGGGCTTGCTTCTGGAAGGCGAGAAAATCGTCCTTCGACTGAAGGCGGGGCAGTTGATCAGTCGGCGCTGTGTGCACCATTGCTCTCCTCTTTCGCCTGCTTGCCGGCAATCGCGCGGTTGATGAGCGCCGTCAAACTCTCCGGCGTTTGGTGGCCCGAGTAGGAATCGTCGAGCTTGACCACCGGCGACCAGTCGCACACGCCGAGACAGCCATTGACGACCTGCAACGAGAGCTGCTCGTCGGCCGTTGTCTCGCCGTCGCCGATGCCATAGTGATCGCGAATATGCTGGACGAGGGCCTGAGAGCCGAGGACGTAGCAGGAGACGCCGTGGCAGACGAGGAGGTGGTGGACGCCACGCGGCTCGGTCCGGAAGTCGGCATAGAACGTCAGTAGCGCGTAGACGCGGTTGACCGTGGTGCCGAGGGCCTCGGCGACGATCTCGGCAGCCTCGTAGGAGACCCAGCCGAAATGCTCGTTGACCTCCTGCAGGGCCGAGAGGATGAGCTCTTGCGCCTCCTCGAAGTCGTCATAATGAAAGTGCGACATGATCTCGCGTACGACATCGAGATCGATCGCTGTCCGGCCTGTGTACGGGGCCGGCACGGGATGCGCGGGGTGCCTGGTTTCCGCTTGCGCCACTCGGGTCATCCTCCCTGCCGCTCGTGCCGTCGTTATGCTCGTATGGAGGAAACGGAGCGGCAACGTGAGCGAAATCACGGTCACATTTCCGTGGGAAGTATAGCAGGGGCTCAAGGGCCGGCGACCGCGCATTGCGCCATGCTGCCGGGAAAAACGCACGTACCGGGAAAGGCGACGCCCACGCCGGCATGACAGGAGCCGGCGTGGGCGAAACGTGGGAGGGCGCGCGCCCCCGCGCCGGCCGGTTATCCGGCGCGGAAGAGCTGCTGGAAATCGCCGTCGAAGCCGTCGAGGAACTCGTGTATGTCGACGACGTCGGAGGCGGT
>JAICKJ010000022.1 GCA_025928015.1 Thermomicrobiales bacterium | reverse complement strand
TAAGTTTGCGCGGGCGCTGTCATCGAATGAGATCGACGTGGAGCCGATCGGCGTCCTTTCGCGGGTTTCGTTCCTGGTTGTGTGGCGGCGCTACGCAAAGGTCCGCGCCTGGTCGACCAAGGCGCCCTACTCCTGGCTCGATCCGTGCCCGCGCGCATTGATGGTGCAGAATGCCCATCCGCCGCTCGACAAGCCGGAGGTCCGCTGGGCCCTCTCGTACTTGATCGACCGGCAGAAGATCGTCAATCTGGCCTACGAAGGGGTCACGACGACCGCCTGGGGCATCTGGCCGAACTACGACGCGAACACGCCCTACTTCGAGGCTATCAGCGACCTGCGCAAGCAGTATCCGTCGGACGCCTATGACCCGACCAAGGCCAAGGAGCTTCTCGCCCAGGCCGGCCTGAAGCCCGGCGACCTGACGTTAAAATACGTCGTCAACTCCGACGCCGCCGAGGACATGAAGGTCGCGACCGTCCTCGCGGATCAGCTCACGACGGCTGGGATCAAGGTCAACGTGCAGCCGCTGAGCGGCCCGACCCTGGATGACACCATCCGGCGGGGCGACTACGACATCGCGATGAACGCCTTCTGCCCCGGCTACATCACCGAGAACCTGGACCTGTTCACGAGCAAGTACTACGTCCCGCTCGGGCAGCTGGCGCCGTTCTTCGAGCGGAACTCCTTCCGTTACAAGAACCCGGCTCTGGACGCCGTGGTCGAGAAGATGTTCAAGATCGCGCCGGACGACACCGCCAAGCTCACCCCCCTCTACCACGAGGCGATGGCGATCTGGCTGAAGGACCTGCCGGTGGTGCCGCTCGTGCAGGCGCCCGCGCTGGTGCCCTTCAACTCCACGTACTGGACGGGCTTCCCGACGCAGGAGAACGCCTGGAACATGCCGGTGACCTGGTGGGCCACGTTCAACCTGGTCCTGAACGGCTACCCGGATCCGAAGACCGGGAAGTTGATCGGCGGTCTCAAACCCGCCACCTAGGCAAGGAGGAGGCCGGGGACCAGCGCCGTTCCCCGGCCTCCTCCTTCCAGCGGAGCAGCGCCGTGACCATCCGCTACCTCAGTGAGCGAGTGCTCATCTTCTTCGCCACCGTGCTCATCTCGGTGACGATCGTCTTCTTCATCCCCCGGATGGTGCCGGGTGACCCGATCAGCGGCGTTCTGGCGAAGATGGCCGCCGCCGGCGGTGGTAGCTCGGGCAACGCGGCGCTGGTGGAGGCCTATAAGCAGCGCTTCGGGCTCGACCGGAGTCTGGGCGCGCAATATGTCTCCTACCTGCGTCAGCTGGCGCAGGGCGATCTCGGCTACTCGATCGCCATCTTCCCGACCCGTGTTTCGGAGCTGATCCGGCCGGCCCTGCCGTGGACGGTCGGGCTCCTCGGCGTCACGACCATCATCAGCTGGCTGCTCGGTTCCCTGTTGGGCGCCGTCGTCGGCTGGTCAGGCGAACGATCCCGGCTCCTGCGGGGGATCGTGCCAATCGCCCTCCTCCTCTACACGACGCCCTACTACATTCTGGCCATCGTCCTCGTCTTCCTCTTTGCCTTCCACTGGACGATCTTCCCGCTCTCCGGCGCCTACTCGGCCGGCGCGACCCCATCGTTCACCTGGAGCTTCGCCGCCGATGTCCTCAAACACGGCGCGTTGCCCGGCCTCAGCATCATCCTGGTCTCGCTCGGCTGGTGGTTCCTGAGCATGCGCAGTCTCATCATCTCCGAGCAAGGGCAGGACTACATCCTCTGGGCCGAGGCCAAAGGGCTCACGCGGCGCCGCATCTTCTGGGCCTATGCCGTCCGCAATGCGCTCCTGCCACAGACGACCGGTCTCGCGCTCTCCTTCGGGCACATCATCGGCGGTGCGCTGATCACGGAGGTCATCTTCGCCTACCCGGGTCTCGGCTTCCTGATCTACAACGCGATCAAAGGGCTCGATTTTCCGGTGATCCAGGGAACGATCCTGCTGCTCGTGGTCTCCGTGGCGACGATCAACTTCGTGCTCGATCTGGCCTACCCGTTGATCGATCCGCGCATCCGCGCCGATAGCGGAAGGTCGTAGCCATGGCGATCCTCCCCGTCGAAGAGATCGAAGCGACCATTCGGCCCCCGGTCGGCGCGCCGCCGCGCTTCTGGGCCGTCCTCCTCCGCAACCGCAAGTTCATCCTGGGCGCGACGGTCTTCCTGGGGCTGCTGGTCCTGGCGATCGTCGGAAATCTGGTGATCGGCGCCGGTGCACGGCGGACCGGCGCCTACCTGCCGAATCTGTCACCGGGCGACAAGACGTTGCTCGGCACGACGTCGCTCGGGCAGAGCGTCGCCGCCCAGTGGACGCAGGCGCTGCCCAATTCGATGCAGGTCGGCTTGATCGCCGCCACGATCGGCACCGTCGTTGGCGGCCTGCTCGGGCTGGTCAGCGGTTTCTTCGGCGGCAAGGTCGATGCCGTGCTGCGGGTGCTGATCGACGTCTTTCTCTCCGTGCCTTCCCTGCTCTTTCTGATCCTCATCGCCTCGCTCCTCAAGCAGACGAGCGTCCTGTCGATGGCATTGATCATCGGGCTCTTCGCGTGGTCGTGGCCGGCGCGCGCCGTCCGCTCCCAGGCGCTGACCTTGAAAGAGCGCCCCTTCGTCAACATCGCGCGCCTGTCCGGCATGTCGGATATCGAGATCGTGGTGCGCGAGATCTTGCCCCACATGCTGACCTGGCTGGGCGCTAACTTCCTCAATGCCTTCATCTCGGCCATTCTGGCCGAATCCGGACTCTCCGTTCTCGGCCTGGGCCCGCAGCGTGACATGACGCTGGGCGTGATGATCTATTGGGCATTGAGCTTCGGCGCGCTGTTCCAGAACCTCTGGTGGTGGTGGCTGACGCCGGTGCTGAGCCTGATCGTCCTCTTCCTCTCGCTCTATCTGGTCCACCTCGGCCTCGATGAGGTCGGCAATCCGCGCCTGCGCCGGTAACGCTCCAGGCGTTCGGATGCCCCTCGAGCGGCGCGGCCATGCGGGGCATCGCGATGCGCTGACGCTGTACGGGCATCGTTGACACGTATCCGCTGTGAGCGTACAATCCGACCGTACAGTTTGGGCGTACAGAGCAGACGCCCGGCATACAATGTGCGTATTCCGTGTCACATCGCCTGTGCGGGTCAGGTCCGGAAAGGAGCCAGCGTGGAGGCCGAGTCCCGAGATTACCAGGAGGTCATCGACCAGGCGTTGCAACTGGTGTACAGCCATCACTACCGGCTCGTTCAGCAGCTCGCGCCTGAAACGCTCCGGTCCCTGTCGCTGGACCAGCTTCGCAACGGCCCCCTCGGTCAGGACCTCATTCGCCTCGCCCGGTTGGCGCGGGGACAGATGCGTGAGCCGAAGGAACGGGTGCTCGAAGCGATCGACTCCGTTCTCGAGCTCCTCTTCTGGCCCATCGCCGCCGACGACTATTCGGTCCCGCGCTCGTTCTGGGACACCGACCTCGGACGGATGATGGCGCTGGCGAAGTACCGCGCCTACGAGCCGAATGAGCTGGTCAGCATCGGCAACGCCGCCGCGCAGCTCGGCGTCACCCGGCCGACGATCTACCGCTGGATGGACGACCGCTCGCTCAACTACGTGCGCGACGACATGAGCGGCCGCACCTTCGTGGTCCGGCGCGACATCGACAATCTGAAGGAAGTCGCCGAGGACGCGCAGGGGTTCTGATCCCGGTCGGGCGGGGCTTGAGGGAGCCTCGCCGAAGCGTTTCGGCAATTCACAATGCGGATGGAGCAAAGGGGCTGGTCGTCAGGGCCGGCCCTTTTGCTGTCCGGCTTTCTCCAATTGTCGCAAGGAGAACGCCGTCCTCGTTCTTGCCAATCCGCCTCATCATCCCGAGCGGAGCATGTCCCGACAGCGGTTACAGGAGAGGTTGACGGAGCAGGGTCGCGGTAACGGAATCGTCCCATGCCCGGCGCCTCATCCCTCGACCTCCGTGAGCGGTGGCCGCGTGCCCTTGACGTCAGGCACGCGGCGCCGAGGGCGAAGCTTTACTCGGCGTCAACCAACGCACCCTCTTTCGGTGGAAGGTCCGACAGCGGGTCGGCCAGTCGCTCGTGCCCCGGAACAGTCCGGGCCGGCCGCCTGTCAGATGGACTTCCTGCCTTCCTAGTCCCCCGAGCTCAATCCCATCGAGACGATTGAAGGTGAGTAGTCGGGTCAAGCCGAAGGGTCATCACATATACTTGGAGGGAATTCATTGACAGGCGGACGGGGGTGTGATGACGGACGGGTCGCAGGAGGATCGGATTGGTGAACTCCGCTCCATGCAGGAGGCGATCGACAGAGCCCCAAGCTATCGAGAATGGGAGCTGTTGCACAACGTGTACGTGGCCTATCTTCAGAACGCTCATGAGTTAGAGCAGCTTCTAGACTACCCACAACAGGATCCTCGAATAGCAATCAAGCTTATGGATCCCGATCTTACATCTGAAGAGAAGCGGTCATACCGACAAGCCATCTTTCGCCTCCTTCTCAATTACTGCGCAACCGCCTCTACACTGGTGGATCATTCAAGGCGATTCATCCGCCGCTACGAGAGTATCTTTCCTGATCTGGTGGGCGAGTACGAGCGACGCAAGAATGTAGTGGTTCAGCAGGCTGTCGCACATTTTGTCCAGGACCTGCGCAACTACATGCTCCATTACCGACTACCGTCGCTCACGCATAATCTGTCGCTCACGCTTGAGGGTGGGTCGATTCCATTTACAGTTCAGTTCAACTGCGCAATGCTGGCCGAATGGAGCAAATGGAGTTCGCAGGCGAAGGCCTACATGGCGGACAAAGAGTCCATTGTGTTGCGTGAGGCTATGCAAGAATATACCGTTGCGATTCAACACCTCTATCAGTGGTTTTTCTCTCTGGCCAAGGAAACCGTGCAACAGACGTTGAGCTACAAAGCCGACGTGCAAAATGAAATCTTCCGTCTCTCCAATGATGGTTAGTTCAATTCTGATTTAATGTTTCTATATCCCCAGTAGAGCGTGACTCAATCTCACCAAGATGCAAGCCCCGAAAAGCGCCGAACTCCTTCCCAAGATCAGCGGTCTGCGCACGCTCTCCACCTCCCACTCCAACGTTGCCTGCACCCGCCCGGGGAACGGTCCCTGGTAGCCGGCATCGGCCCAGAATTTGGCCGGGCACGGATAGTGGCCAAGCAAGGGTGCCAACGACTCCTTGTCTGTCCGCATCCTGATCGGCAATACCAGCCGGATGAACGAGGACCCGCGTCAGCAGGCCCAGCATGTCGACCAGGATGTGGCTCTTGCACCCACTCCTTCTTACCACCCTCCTGGTCCCGGGCCTCCTTTTCCGTCGTCTTGGCGCTCTGACTGTCGATGACCACCGCGCTCGGATCCGGGTTCCGTCCGAGGAGCCGAAGGAAAGCTCTCGCCGTGGGAGCCCGGATCGTTCGCTCTTGCCAGTCCTGTACCCATCATGCTGACCAACGGGAAGCATCCGCCGGCGAAGCCGGTCCGCCGCAGCGGACATCGGCATTCCGCAGGGCGCATGTTGCCTTCGGGCAAGCGCTTCGCGCGGGGATGCTCCGGGCTGCGCCGCTCAGCATGACGGCGGGGTGGGTGGCCAACAGGGCTGCGATCGTCCGGCGCAGCAGGCACTCGCTGCGCTCGGAGTGAGATTCCTCGTGCGCTCGGAAAGACAGCGTTTTGGGATTGAGAAGGGCAAAACGAATCAACGGCAGCACGCGGACGCACGCCGTGCGTCCCTATTAAGACTGTTCTTCGTTCGTGATCTGGCGGGCGCCGCGCAGGTCCTCGATGGCGACGATCTCGCCGAGCTCCAGGTAGACCTTCGGCACGCGAGGGGCGATGCCGCAGACGATCTCGTGCGCGATGGTGCCGCTCATCACGGCCAGGTCATTCAGGGTCGGCTCGCCGGCCGTGCCGTCGCCGGCGATCTTGACGATATCGAGCGTTTGGACATCGACTCGATCCGGCACGCGGATGACGGTCTGGTCCATGCAGACGCGACCGAGCACCGGCGCGCGCTCGCCGCCGAGCACCATCCAGCCGGCCGAAGAAAGCGCGCGCGGATAGCCGTCGCCGTAGCCGATGGGCACGAGCGCGCCCTGCTCTCCCCCCTGGCTCACGTAGGTCCGCCCATAGCTGACGGCATCACCGGCCGCCAGGGGGATGATCCGCGCCACGCGGCTGTAGAGTGACAGGATCGGCCGGTAGCTGTCCGGGAGCGGCATGCCGGGATCGGGCGGCAGGCCACGCGTGGCGATGCCGGTCCGGACCATGTCGCGGTGGAGCGACGGGAAGCGCAACGTCGCGGCGCTGTTCGCCAGGTGCTGGGTGGGCACCGAGATGCCGTTCGCGCGAAGCTCGTCGACAACCGCGTCGAACTCCGCCGCCTGGGCGAAGGTGAAGGCGGGGTCAGCGTCGTCAGCGGCGGCGAAATGCGTCATCAGCCCAGCGAAGCGCAGTTCCGGCATGTCGACAATCTGTCGGGCGAGTGGCACTGCGTCCGACGGGGCGCAGCCGAAGCGGCGCATGCCGGTGTCGACCTTGAGATGGATCGGCACCGGCTCGACATTCAGGCGGCGGATTTCCGCCGCGAGGGCCCGCGCGAACGCCGCCGAGCTGACGACGAGCTGCGCATTGATGCGGATCGCGCGTTCCAGCTCCCCGTCGCCGATCGGACCCATGATGAGGATCGGAGCCGTGACGCCACCATCCCGCAGCTCGGCCGCCTCATCGACGGTCGCGACGGCCAGCTCGTCCGCTCCGTACTTCAGCGCATACGTGCCGATCATCACGGCGCCGTGGCCGTAGGCGTTGGCCTTCACGACCGTCATCAGCCGGACTCGTGGTCCGATCAGGCGGCGCAGCTCGGCGATGTTGTTCGCGAGGGCATCGAGGTCAATCACGGCGATCGTCGGGCGGCCGGCGAGCTGGCGGAAGATGCGCCGGATCGCGCTGTCCGGCGGCGCGGGCGCCTCGATCGCGCTCATGGCGTCGCCTCCCGGTTCTCCAGCGAGGCGATGATGCGGACCAGGTCGGCGCGGGAGACGATGCCGACGAGGTGGTAGTCGTCGTCGAGGACGGGGACCGGGTTGACCTTCTCATCGAGGATCAGGGTCGCGAGCTGGGAGAGCGTCGCGCGCTGGCGAATGTTGATGACCGGCGAGGACATGAGGTCGCGGGCGGTGACCGCGAGGACCTTGCGCAGCTCATCGCCGAAATCGGGTCCCGCGTCGGCAATGAAGATGGCGTCCCAGAACGGGTAGGCAAGCGGCACGGTGATATCGATCTGCCGGGCGATGATATCCGCCTCGGTGACGATGCCGATCACCTGGTCGTTCTCGACCACCGGCACGCCGGCCAGGCGGTTGTCGGCCATCAGCCGGGCGATCGTGGCGATCGTCGCGTCCGGCGGCACGATCTGGACGTCGGTCCGCATGATCTCCCGCACCAGCGGCTCCGGCGTGGCGGCCGCGTCTTCCGCGGGCGTCGTCAGGTGCTTGTGTCGTTCGTCGTTCTGCGTCATTGCATCATCTCCCCACGCCACCGCGCAGGCGGGCCGCATGGACCGTGCGCGTCTCTCTCCTAGACGAGTTGCGATTGTGGCTGTTCGCCCTGGAGCTCGCCCAGAACCTCGGCGATGGCGTCCGGCAGATCGCTGGCGATGAGACCGAGCGTGCCGAAGCGCTGCTCGACCTTCCGCGCGGCCCGCGGGCCGACGTGGAGCGCCAGGCCGACCGCGTCGAGCGGCGCCAGTCCCTGGGCGACGAAGCCGCCGATCAGGCCGGCGAAGACATCGCCGCTGCCGGCCGTTGCCAGTGAAACCGGCGCGTCCTCGGCGATGATCGTCCGCGTGCCGTCGGAGACGGCCGTGTAGCCGTACTTCAGCACGACGGTCTGCCCCCACTCGCGGGCGGCGTCGGTCACCGTCTTCAGCGGGTCGGCGATGATCTCCTTCGGCGAACGGGAGAGCAGCCGCCCCATCTCGCCAGGGTGCGGCGTGAGGATCGCGCGGCCGTTCGGCAGCTTGGTCCACCATTCCTGCTGGCCAGCCAGCCAGTTGAGCGCGTCGGCGTCGAGCACGACCGGCAGCTCGGACGCGAAGAGCGGTGCCTGCTCGACCTCCGCCTTTGTGACATCGCGCGGCCCGTCGGAGAAGCCGATCGAGGCCCGCGCGGGATGGCCCTGCGGGCCGAAGCCGAAGAGCGCGCCGAGTAGCGTATCGGTCGTGTCGTCCTGACCGAGGCCCGGCCCGACGAGCACGGCTTTGGATTTCCCGAGGGTTTCGGTCAATGCGTCGACGGCCCGCTTGGCCGCGGTCGTCGAATCGGCCTCCGGCAACGCAATGTGCGGCACGTCCGGGATGAGGTGGGCAGAGACGGAGACGACGCTGCGGCCAGAGGCGAGGACGACGATGCCCGCGCCGGCGCGGCAGGCCGCCCGGCAGGTCATCACGGCCGCGCCGGTGTACTGCGGCGACCCGGCGACGACGAGCAGCCCGCCGACGCCCCACTTGTGGGCGCCGTATGACCGGTGCGGCAGCACCCTGGTCGCGAAATCGCGGTCAGCGAACTCCTGATTCGGCCCCAGCTCGGGGCGCGGGTGTGACGATTCGGTTGCATTCTGAAGGGGCACGGTTCCTCCTGGATCTGTCTGGTCAATCGTCGGCCGGGTCCGGGCTCGAGCCGGGACCGCTGGCGACAACGAAAGCCATCGCGTCGGTGCGCGAATGGGTGAGGGAGACGCTGAAATGGGTCAGGCCGAGGGCGCGGGCGCGCTCGGCGGCGCGGCCATGCAGGATCAGCACCGGCTTGCCGCGCCGGTTCGGCAGGACCTCCATCTCGCGCCAGCGGATGCCGATGATGCCGGTGCCGAGTGCCTTGGAGGTCGCCTCCTTGGCGGCGAAGCGCGCGGCCAGCTCCGACACGCGGTCCCGGTAGCGTTCGCGTTCCCGCTCGGTGTAGACCCGGCGCAGGAAGCGTTCCCCGAAGTCGTCCAGCGAGCGCTTGATGCGGCCGATCTCGATCAGGTCGACGCCGACGGCGATCGTCCCCTCCCGTTCGGGATGAAAGATGGGGACGTACCAGCCGTCGCCGGAACGCTGCTCCAGCTCCGGCTCGACGTAGCGCCAGCGGCGGCGGGATGTGTCCTCGCTCATGCGGCGCCTCGCCATTCCGGAACGTGGTCCCCGACCGGGCGGTAGGTCGCGCGGAAGGAGCGATAGCCAGCGGCGAAGGCGCCGGCGTCGAGATGGGCCCTGATGTCCGCCATGATCCGGGCGAGGAAGCGCAGGTTGTGGATCGAGGCCAGGCGGAGCCCCAGCAGCTCACCGGCCCGGAACAGATGATGGATGTAGGCGGCGGTGAATTGTGTGCAGGCGAGGCAATCGCAGGTCGGATCGACCGGGCCGAAATGGCGCCGGAACCTCGCGTTGGTGATCGTGATGCGCCCCTCGGGCGTGTAGAGGCCGCCGTTGCGGGCGGCGCGGGTCGGCAGCACGCAATCGAACATGTCGATGCCCCGGGCGACGCCGTCCCACAAATCCTCCGGCGAGCCGACGCCCATCAGGTAGCGCGGCTTGTCCGCCGGCAGGTGCGGCGTGGAGATTTCCAGCATCGCCGCCATGACCTCTTTCGGCTCGCCAACGCTGAGCCCGCCGACCGCGCACCCGGCGACGTCGCACTCACCGACCCGCTGGGCGCTCTCGATCCGGAGGTCCTCCTCCATCCCGCCTTGCTGGATACCGAAGAGGACCGAGCGGCTGGCGGGGCCCTCCGCGGCGTTATAGGCGGCGATGGCGCGTTCGAGCCAGCGCAGGCTGCGGTCGGTCGCGTCCTTGATCGCGCTCCGCTCGGCGGGCAGGCCGACGAGATGGTCGAGCTGCATCATGATGTCCGAGCCATAGCTCATCTGCAACGCAACGATCGACTCGGGCGTCATCTGCTTCGGCGCGCCGTCGATGTGCGAGCGGAAGGTGACGCCCTCCTCGGTGACCCTGGCGTTGGCGGCGAGGCTGAAGATCTGGAAGCCGCCGCTGTCGGTCAGCATCGGCCCCGGCCAGCCCATGAAGCGCTGGACGCCGCCGGCATCCCGCAGCAGCTCGACGCCGGGTCGGAGCATCAGGTGGTAGGTGTTGGCGAGCACCACCTGGGCGCCGGTCGCCGCGACCTGGTCGGGGGTCACGCACTTCACCGCCGCCTGGGTGCCGACCGGCATGAAGTCGGGCGTCTCGATCCGCCCCCGGGTCGTCGTGATCCGGCCGCGCCGGGCGAACGAGGCCGGGTCGCGGCCGAGCAGGTCGAAGCGGAAGCGGCCGCCGAGCGCGGTGCTGCTGGCGAGGAGGTCCTGGCCGTCGGGGCGGGGCGGGGCTGTCAGCGCCGGCTCGCCCATCAGGCGATGTGCCGGTTGTAGCCCGCCGCCAACCGCCGCTTGCGCGCGCGCTCCAGCGCATCCTGGCGACTCGTGTCGTCGGGGTCGTGATTGGCGCCGTCACCGTCGCCATTCGTCGCGGCGGGCTCGCTCGCCGTGACCGTGTACGGCGCCGTGGTGGCCATCAGGTGACGGACGCGGCGCGGCTTCTCCTCCGGCTCGGGCGCGAAGAGCGAGAGATCGGAGACCGGATCGGCCTTCGAAGCGACGACGATCGGTTCAGACGCGGACGGCACGTCGCTGTGCGTGGCCGTGGTGTTGGAAGCCATGGCCGAGAGCGCGCGCGAGCGGCCGAGCACCAATGGCTTGCTCTCTTCGGTCGTCGTGCTCGTGGACGAAGATGACGATGATGTGCTGCTCGGGGAGGTGGTGCCGCTCAGCTCCTTGCGGACGCTCTCGGTCATCGAGTTGACCTGCTTCTGCATGTCGCCCAGACCGAGCTCGTCGGCGTACGCCTTGCCCATCTCCTGCGCCTCGGCGATCGTCTTCTCGAATTCACCGGAGAGCTGCGACGTCATCTCCCGGAACTGCCGAATGGCGCGGCCGACCTGCCCCATGACCTCCGGCAGCTTGCCGGGACCAAAGACGAGCAGCGCAACGACGGCGATAATCGCCATCTCCGGGGCCCCGATGCCTAGAAAGTTCATTGCTCGATTCCTCGTTGCGACAATTCCCGGACATCTGCCTCGGATGCCGGCCAGGCGCCGTCGTCCGGGCGACGTGGCAGAATGACCACTGAAAGTATAGTTCAGGAATGGAGAAACGCCGCTCGCATGAGCACGACTGAAACCATCGTCATCGTCGGACTGGGGAACCCCGGCCGGGAATACGCCGCCACCCGCCACAACTTCGGCTTCATGGTCGCCGACGAGCTGGGCCGCCGCGCGCAGGCCGGCGGAACAAAACACCGGTTCAAGGCGGAGATCGCCGAGGGACGGCTGGATGGCCGCAAGCTGGTCCTCGTCAAGCCGCAGACCTACATGAACCTCAGCGGCCACGCGGTGCGCGAGGTCGCCCAGTGGTACCGGGTGCCGGTCGAGCGCATCCTCGTCGTCGTCGACGACCTCGACCAGCCCTTCGGCCAGATCCGGTTGCGGGCGAAGGGCAGCGCCGGCGGGCACAACGGGCTGAAGTCGATCTTCGCCCAGCTCGGCACGACCGAGGTGCCACGGTTGCGGATCGGCATCGGGCGTAGCTCGTCGCAGGCGATCTCGCACGTCCTCGCGCGATTCTCGCCCGCGGAGCAGGCGGCCTTGCCGGATGTGATCGACGAGGCGGCGGACGCGGCCGAGCTGTGGGCGCGCCAGGGCATCTACGAGGCGATGAACCTGGTCAATGGCCGCGCGAAAGACAAGGAGAAAGCGACGCGAGCGACGGCGACCAGCGGGAGCGGCAAGGAGCGAGACAACCGTGGCGAATGAGACGATCGGGGTGATCGGCGCCGGCACGATGGGCGCGGGCATCGCGCAGGTCGCCGCCCAGAGCGGCTACGATGTCGTGCTGGTCGATCAGGCGGACGAGTGGGTGCGGCGCGGCCTGAAGACGATCCGCGCCCATCTAGACCGGTCCGTGAGCAAGGAGCGAATGACCGCGGCGGAGCGCGACGCCGTCACCGGCCGGATGACCGGCACGACCGACTACGGCAAGCTCGCGGGTTGCGCGCTCGTCGTCGAGGCGGTGAACGAGGACCTGGGGATCAAGTCCGGCGTGCTGCAGCAAGTCGCGGCCGTTGTCGCTGAGGACGCGGTCATCGCCAGCAACACCTCCTCCATCTCGATCACGGCGCTCGCCGCGCTGGTGCCGGATCCCGACCGGGTCATCGGTATGCACTTCTTCAACCCGGTGCCGGTGCTGAAGCTGGTCGAGGTCGTGCGCGGGTTGCAGACGTCCGACGAGACGGCGGCGACGGTGCGCGAGATCGCCGTGGCGCTGGGCAAGACGCCGGTCGACGTGGCCGATCACCCTGGCTTCGTCGCCAACCGGATCGTGATGCCGATGATCAACGAGGCGATCTTCTGCCTCAGTGAAGGGGTCGCGACGGCGGAGGCGATCGACGAGGTGATGAGGCTCGGCATGGCGCACCCGATGGGTCCGCTCGCACTGGCCGACCTGATCGGCCTCGACGTCTGTCTCGGGATCATGGAGGTGCTGCACCACGACCTCGGCGAGGACAAGTACCGGCCGGCGCCGCTCCTGCGGCGGATGGTCGCCGCCGGCCGCCTTGGCCGCAAGTCCGGCCAGGGGTTCTTCTCCTATGAGCAGGGAAAGTGACGTGACCGACCGACCTGCCGGCCACCCGATCCGGATCCTCGTCGCCAAGCCGGGGCTCGACGGGCACGACCGCGGCGCCAAGGTGATGGCCCGCGCCTTCCGCGACGCCGGCTTCGAGGTCATCTACACCGGTCTCTTCCAGACGCCGGAGATGATCGCCAGCGCCGCGCTGCAGGAGGACGTCGATGTCATCGGTCTCTCCATCCTCTCCGGCGCGCACATGACGCTCTTCCCGGCGATCATGGACGCGCTGAAAGCGGTCGGGCGCGACGACGCGCTCGTCATCGCCGGCGGCACCATCCCGGCCACGGACCAGCCGGCGATCAAGGCCCTCGGCGTGGCCGAGGTCTTCGGCCCCGGCACGCGCTTGCAGGACGCGATCGAGTTCGTACGCGCCCACGCGCCGGTCCGCGAGGACACGGCCTGAGGCATGACGACGTCCAAACCGGGGCTGGTCGCGCAGGTCCGCGCCGGCCGCATCCCGGCGCTCGCCCGGCTGCTGACCCACATCGAGAACGACACGCCGGTCGGCCGCGCCGCTTTCGACGCGCTCTACCCCGACTCCGGCGAGGCTCACCTGATCGGCGTCACGGGCCCGCCCGGCGGCGGCAAATCGACGCTCGTCAACGAGCTGATCCGCGCGTACCGGGCGCGGGGGCAGCGGGTCGCGGTTGTCGCCGTCGACCCCTCCAGCCCGCTCACCGGCGGCGCGACGCTCGGCGACCGCATCCGCATGAACGAGTGGCACGCCGACCCGGACGTCTTCATCCGCAGCATGGCCTCGCGCCGCTTCGGCGGCGGCCTGGCCGAAAACACGCTCGCCGTCGCGCACATCCTCGACGCGACCGGCTTCGACCCGGTGATCGTCGAGACGGTCGGCACCGGCCAGGACGAGGTCGAGATCGCCCGCCTGGCCCTGACGACACTGCTGATCCAGGTGCCGGGGCTCGGGGACAGCATCCAGACGCTAAAGGCCGGCTCGCTCGAGATCGGCGACATCCTCGTCGTCAACAAGGCCGACCGCCCCGAGGCGATCGGCCTGATCCGCGACCTGCACCACATGAAAGCCCTCGCCGAATCGCATCCGGAAGGCGGCTGGGACCCACCGGTGGTCAAGACGAGCGCATTGAAGGGCGAAGGCATCGACAACCTCATTCACGCCATCGCAAAGCACCGCGCCTGGCTGGAATCGAGCGGCGAGCTGGCCGAGCGGCTGCGCACGATCGCCGGCGAGGAGGTCGCCGCGCGGGTCCGGAGCGAGTGGCGGCGCTGGGCGGAGGGATCGGAGGCTGGCGCGGAGCTGGCGGCCTTTATTGGTCGCGTCGCTGATCGAGAAGTCAGTCCGCGCCAAGCGGCCTCAGATATCCTCGAGCAATTGACGAAGCCGGCTCGCTGAAGGTGCGGCGCTCACCGGAAGACGATTTCCCGACGCCAGAGAAGACGCAAAGGGTGAACATGAAATATCCAATTGGTGTTGCTGTTGGATTTCTTTTCCAACCCACCTCAGGAAAGGTGCTGCTGCAATTGCGGAGCGCAGCAGCACCTCCGAATGCTGGCAAGTGGGCGTTCTTCGGTGGACACAGGGAACCTGAGGACGGTGGCAACCTTCTCACCACCTGGTGCAGAGAGATGCACGCGGAACTGGGCGTCATGCTCAGTCCGGATCTCGTCTTGTCACTGAGGTCTGGAAACTATGATGACGGCACTCAGTGGCACGACTTCTACTACGAATGGCCGTCGATTGACGATGCGTTTGATCTCACCGAGGGACAGCGCTACGCTTGGTTCTCACGCGATGAGGCCCTATCCCTGCCAGATCTCGCTGACTATGCTCGCGAGGACCTGTGTAGATTCCGCGAGCATCTTGCTCAAGAGGGCAGATTGGAACGCGAAACATGAGCGACTTGGTCTACACACTGTGGGAAATCCATACGCGCAGCCTGGTCGACGGCGTCGACAACGAACACGACTCGCTCACGTTGGTATGGGAGAACATCAAGCACAACGGTCCGGCCATTGCCGAGACGCTCGCCCTCGATGTCGAAGACGAAACCGGGGAGATACACTTCATTGCATCCGGGCAGGAGCTCGCGGAGCGCGCCTGGCGTGAGCTCGGAGCGGTTCCCGAGAAGAGTTTCGGTGCGTAATACGCGTCCGCTGCTGCGTAGTTGCGCTCTTCCCATTTCCCACCGCGGTCATTGCGAGCGCAGGAGCAATCTCTCTCCGAGCGCAGGAGCCCCTGCTTCGCTCCACGATGGTCACCTGTCAGCGAGCGAATCCAGGGACCGAAGCTTTTCCCTGATGGCTTGATGTTTGACTTTGCTATTATCGTCGGCCTTGTCCGCTGTATCGATCAGCCCTCGCCTGTACAGTACCCGCAGGCCATCAATGCCTACCATCCGAAATTGCACGTCTCCGAACTTCGCTAGTTCATAACATTCGACAATATCCCCCATCCAGTATTCGGTCGCGTCGAACTCAACCTTCAGGTCGCCTCTCCGAGCCTGAAGGACGTGCCACGTCGTGATCCTACAGTCGATCCCTCTCGCCCTCAGCGCCTGGCGGAGTCGAGGGAACTGCGACTCGGAACACGACAAATCGACGTCGCGGACTTCCATATTTGGACTTTGCGAATACGCAAACACCGCGAGGCTGGCGCTCAAGACCGGTTCGATGCCGACCTCGTCGCATACTTCGAGCACCTCACGCGCGAATCCAATGAGACTGCTGAAGTGCTTCTGGTTCCTGGGGGTCGCCAGTACCTCAATCACGGGAACCTCCGGTCGGCTTTCCCATTTGCAGACGCACTGGCGACTGTGATACGGGACGGGCAGTCTTGTTGGCTTCAGGCGCCGCTGCGGCGGGAGATGCCTCCTGCGTCGGCATGACAGCGCGGCGGGTTGGCAGGAGGCGAAGCGATTGCCAGCGACTCGGACGCACGCCCTTACAAACCCCGTCGTCCCCGGCTCTTCGCGACGGTGTTCGCGATCAATGCGGCCGTCGAGCCGGCGCCGATGCCGTTGTCGATGTTCACGACGGCGAGGCCGGGGGCGCAGGACTGGAGCATGGACATCAACGCGCCGGTACCGTCACCGCCGTAGCCGTAGCCGACGCTGACCGGCAAGCCGATGACCGGGACCGGAACGAGGCCGGCGACGACCGACGGCAACGCGCCGTCCATGCCGGCGGCCACCACGATCGCATCCACGCCATCCTTCAGCAGCGACGTCAGCGGCTCGACGAGCCGGTGCAATCCCGCCACGCCGACATCCTCGACTTGCGTCACATCGCAGCCCATCTCCCCAGCCATCAGCGCCGCTTCCAGCGCCACCGGCCGGTCCGAGGCGCCGGCTGAAATAATGCCGACGCGGCCACCGGTCGGGACCGGTTGCGCGTTGTCATGAGCAACGATTGCGACCCGTGCGACGGGATGGAGTGTGAGCGAAAAGGGCGCGGCGTCCAGGACCGCCAGCGCGTCGTATTGATCGGGGCGCAACCGGCTGGCGAGCGCGCGGCCCTGCCGCCCGGCCAGGCGACGCAGCGAGACGACGACGTCCCCGGCGCTCTTGTGCTGGGCCAGCACGACCTCCGGGATACCCGTGCGTGCCATGCGGCCGGGATCGAGCCGGAGCTGATGCGTTCCATCCGACGCAACGAGCTCGGTCCCGCTCAGCGCCACGATCTCGCTCGCTTCGGTCCCGTCGACCGTCCGGGCAATCTCCGCTCTGTTCTCTTCTTGGGATATGTCGTGGAGGGCGCGGCGGACCGCCGCGAACGGGTCCGGACGCGCCGTTCCGTCACTCACCTTTTCGCTCCTTCAGCGCGTGGGCCTCGTCCATCGCATCATTTATCATCGCATCGATGTCGCCCGGCTCGCCGCCGTTGCGCAACGCGGCGAGGAACTCGACGTTCCCGGCCGGACCGAGCAGCGGCGACGCCGTCAATCCAATTGTCGTCAATCCGTTCGCGGTCGCGTCGGCCGTCACCCGCTCCAGCACGGCGCGATGCGTCGCCGGGTCGCGAACGACGCCGCCCTTGCCGACCTCCTCGCGCCCAGCCTCGAACTGCGGCTTGATCAACGGCACGCACCAGCCATCCGGTTTCAACACGCGCATCACGACCGGAAAGATCAATTGGAGCGAGATGAACGAGACGTCGATCACGACCAGATCGACCGGCTCGGGCAAGTCCGCCAGATAGCGCGCGTTCGTCCGCTCCATAACGACGACGCGCGGATCGTGCCGCAGCCGTTCGTCGATCTGCCCATAGCCGACATCGACGGCGTAGACCTTCGCCGCGCCGAGCTGCACGAGACAATCGGTGAATCCGCCGGTGCTCGCGCCAAGGTCGGCGGCGACTGCCCCATCGACCGGCACCGGGAAAACCTCAAGCGCGTGCGCCAGCTTCTCTCCGCCCCGGCTGACGAATCGCGGCCGCGCCTTGAGCGCCACTTCGTCATCGGGATAAACGTTATGTCCCGCGCGGACCTCCTTCTGGCCGTTGACCAGCACGTCGCCGGCCAGGATCAGCGCCCGGGCACGGGAGCGCGTCTCGGCCAACCCGCGTTCGACCAGCGCGAGGTCGAGCCGGAGCGACTTTATGGCCTTATTCGCCGGCGCCGGCGGCATCGAGCTGCTGCTGAACGCGCGCGAGGTAGGGCGCGGTCTGCACGTGACAGAGGGCGATCGCCAGCGCGTCGGCGGCGTCGTCCGGACGCGGGATGTCGCTCAGGTTGAGGATGAGGCGCACCATCTCCTGGATTTGCGCCTTCTCGGCCTTGCCGTAGCCGACCAATGCCGTCTTCACCTGCGACGGGCTGTACTCGGTGACCGGCACGCCGGCGCGGGCGGCCGCGAGCAGCACGACGCCCCGCGCCTGCCCGACGGCGATCGCCGTCGTCTTGTTCTGGGCAAAGATCAGTTGCTCGATCGCGAGGTGCGATGGCGCGTACTGGTCGATGAGCGCGGTGACGCCCTCGAAGAGGATGTTCAGCCGGTCGGGCATGGCCATCTTCGGGCCGGTTTCGAGGACGCCAAAGTCCAACGATGCCGGGTCGCCCTCACCCTGGATGACGCCGTAGCCGAGACGCGCGGTGCCAGGATCGATGCCGAGCGTGATCACCGCGCCCATGACCTGCTGTCCCTTTCCGGCATCGCCTGAGGCGACACCTGTGGCGTCGCCTAACCGACCTCCGCGAGGACCTCGTCGGTCATCTCGAGATTGGAGTAGACCTGCTGGACGTCGTCCAGATCGTCGAGCTTTTCGAGCAGCCGGACCGTCTTGACCGCCTGATCCTGATCGAGCGTCATCATCGTCTTCGGCTTCATGATCAGATCGGCCGACTCGATCTCGTAGCCGCCGGCCGTCAGTTCCTCCTGGATCTTGTGCAGATCCTGCGGCTCGGTGTAGACCTCGACCGTGCCGTCCTCGACCTGCACATCACTGGCGCCGGCGTCGATCGCGACCAGCGCGACCTCCTCCGGGTCGTGGTCGCCGACCGGCATCGCGATCAGCCCGACATTGTCGAACATCCAGCCGACGCTGCCGTTCTCGCCGAGGGTGCCGCCGGCGCGGGTGAGCGCGGCGCGCAGCTCACCGACCGTCCGGTTGCGGTTGTCGGTGTACGTCAGGATCATCAGCGCGATGCCGCCGGGGCCGTACCCCTCGTAGTAGACCTCGTCGAATTGCGCGCCGCCGTCGGAACCGGCCGCGCGCTGGATCGCGCGGTCGATGTTGTCCTTGGGCATGTTCTCGGTGCGCGCCTTCTGGACCGCGAGACGGAGGCGGAAATTGGACTCCGGATCGGGGATGCCCTGGCGGGCGGCGACGGTGATCTCCCGCGCCAGCTTGGTGAAGAGCTGGCCGCGCCTGGCGTCAGCCGCGCCCTTCTTGCGCTTGATCGTGGACCATTTGGAATGTCCGGACATATGGGGATGAACTCCTGGAACGATACTTCACCTTAATCGACTATACCGAGGCGAGTATAGCATCCGGCGGTACGGCCCCATTCGCGAACAATTGTAGGGGCGACCACATGGGGTCGCCCCTACATGCCCCGACGAAAGGCGGGCGCAGGTACCGCCGCCACGTTGCATGCTTCCCGATGCTGCCTCAGGCGTGGCTGATGCGCGGGTAGCGGGTCGGCTCACGCGCGATCTCCGCTTGCGCCCAGTCGTGGTAGAGCGAGGCACGCAGGTGTTCGCAGCCGGGCTCGGCGAAGCGGTTGCGCAGCTCCGCCGGGTCCTCCTGGAGGTCGTAGAGCTCGCCCTCGTCCCGGCCGCGGTAGACCGTCATCTTGTACCGCTGGTCAAGGTAGCTCCGCAGGTGGACGGCGGTCGGCTGGTGGCGGTTCTCGACGAAGACGGAGTCGCGTGCCCGCTCCGCCTCGCCCTGCCAGACGTCGAGCTGGGAGACGCCCTGCATCATCCCCGGCACCGGGATGCCGGCCGCGGTGAGGAAGGTCGGCGCCAGATCGACCAGGCTCTGCAGCGCGTCGGTCGTCTGCCCGGCCGGCACGCGGCCGGGCGCGCGGACGAGGAACGGCAGCCGCAGCATGTCCTCGTAGTGGAACGGCCCCTTGGCGATGAGCCCGTGCTGACCCAGGAAGTGACCATGATCGGTCGTGAAGACGACGATCGTGTTCTCGGCGATGCCGAGCCGGTCGAGCGCATCGAGGATGCGGCCGATCTGCTGATCCATGAAGGAGATCATGCCGTAGTAGATCGCCATGTCCTGCCGCAACTGGTCGTCGGTGTGGAGGTGCGAGTGGAAGCCGTGGTTGGCGTAGGTCTCCTTCCAGGGCGAGAAGTCCGGGTGCTCCTCCTGCGTCATGCGCGTCCAGGTCGGCATCGCCGCCAGCTCGCGCGGGTCGAGGTGGCCCGGCTCCATGTCCGCCGGCGAGTACATCGATGCCCACGGCTCGGAGACGAGGTAAGGCGGGTGCGGATCGTGGAAGGACGCCCAGGTGAAGAACGGACGGTCCTCGGCCAGGTTCCGCTCGATCGCGGCGATCGTCCGTTCGGCGGTCCAGGTCGTGTAGTGGAATTCCGCCGGCAACTCCCAGGCGCCGTGGCGGATCGGATCGTTCGGATCGACCGGCCACTTGACGAAGTAGTCTCGCCAGTTCGTGAGCCCCTTGTCCTCCAGCCAGATGCCGTAGTGCTGCCCGGCGTGCGCCTCATCGGCGTGGTTGCGGGCGACCTCGATGTGCTCGAAGCCGTACCAGGGGCCGATGAAGCCGCGCCAGAAATCGAGGTCGCGCAGCGTCGGCTGGGACTCGAGCGAGGTCTGCTCCGGCGTCGAGGCGAGCGGCTGGAAGTGGGCCTTGCCGATCAGGTTGGTCGCGTAGCCGTTGGCCATGAACGCATCGCCGACGGTCGGCACGTCCTCCGGCAGCTTGACGCCGATCGTCCAGCAGCCGTGGACCGAGGGGTAGAGGCCGGTGATGATCGACGCGCGCGACGGCGAGCAGACCGGGTTCGGGCAGTAGGCGCGGTTGAAGCGCGTGCCCTCGTTCGCCAGCCGGTCGAGCGCCGGTGTCTGGATACGCGGATTGGTCGTCCCGATCGTATCCCAGTGCTGCTGGTCGCTCGTGATGAGCAGGATGTTCGGCCGTTCACCTGTCACGTCTGACTTCTCCCCGTTGCGTAGCTCTCCGGTGCGGTCACGGCCGCCATTATCACCCGGAACCCGCAAACGCGCGCCCTCTCACGATTCGCGGGGAACATTGTTCCTTCAGGCGAAGGCCGCTAGGGTTAGGGGTTGCCCGCCGCCGGGTGCGGGGTTCGTATCCGCATTCGCACGAGAAATCCGGGGAGTCGATGTCGTTCGCGCTGGTTCTGGTCATCATCCTCTTTACGGTCCTGACGATCGCCGCCTTCGCGTACACGGTGCGCGGCTTGCTGGGGGTCCGGTTCTCGCTGGCGCGGCTGCTCATCGCCGGCGCCATCGCTTTCGCCGTCGACCAGCCGATCAGCAAGGCGCTGATCGGGCGCGAGCTGCTCGACTCCGGCGACCTCTTTCCCACGCTCTGGTTCATCATGCTCAGCACGGCGCTGTCGTTGCTGGCCGGCATGGTCTTCCTCGTCATCGCCGAGGCGCTGGTACCGAGCGACACACTGCCCGGCCCGATCTATTCCTGGAAAGCCCTTAAGCGATCGCTCAGCCGTGAGGCGCGCTACTGGCAGATCACCAGGATCATCGTCCGGCACGGTCTCTGGGCCTACCTCCGTGGCGGCCGCCGCGCCGAGCTGCGCTCGGCCGAAGGGCGCGCCGGGCTGGCCTGGTCGCTCCGCTTCGCGCTCAACGACGGCGGCGTCACCTTCGTCAAGCTGGGGCAAATCCTCTCGACCCGCCGCGACCTCCTCCCGCGGGAGTTCATCGACGAGCTGAGCCAGCTCCAGCACCAGGCGGCGCCGGTGGCGTGGGACGAGGTCGAGGCGATTCTGACCTCAAGCCTCGGCGGCGAGGTCGATCACGTCTTCGCCTGCTTCGACCGCGCCCCGCTCGCGGCCGCCTCGATCGCGCAGGTCCACGCGGCGCGGCTGCTCACCGGTGAGGAGGTCGTTGTCAAGGTCCGGCGACCGGGCATCACGGTGCAGGTGGAGCGGGATCTGGACATCATCAACCGGCTCGCGCAGATGCTGCGACGCAATACCGAATGGGGCCGTCGGATCGGCATTGTCGATCTGGCGCATGGCTTCGCCGTCGCGTTGCGCGAGGAGCTGGACCTGCGGGTGGAGGCGCGCAACATCGCGGTGGTGGCCGCCGGCGTCGCGCGGCGCGGGGATTGCTCCGGCCTCCACATCCCGATGCTTTATCCCGAACTCAGCTCCGAACAAGTCCTGGTGATGGAGCGGATCAGCGGCGTGCCGCTGGAGCGGGCGCCGGCCATCGCGGCCGAGCGAGCGCTCGACACGACCGAGCTGGCGCGGACGCTGCTGAACGCGCTGTTGCGCCAGATCGTGATCGACGGAACCTTCCACGCCGACCCGCACCCCGGCAATGTCATGCTGCTGCCGAACGATGAGCTCACGCTGCTCGATTTCGGCTCGGTGGGCCGGATCGACAGCGTGCTGCGCGGCGCGCTCGTGCGGCTGCTGCTCGCCTTCGAGCAGGGCGATCCGATCGCCGCCAGCGACGCGTTGCTCGGCCTGACCGAGCGGCCCGCCGATCTCGACGAGTACCGGCTGGAACGGGCGCTGGGCCAGTTCATCGCCCGCTATCTCGCGCCCGGCATGCAACCGGACGTCCGGATGTTCACCGACCTCTTCCGGATCATCGCCCAGTTCGGCCTCGCGGTGCCGCCGGAGGTCGCGGCGGTCTTCCGGACGATCGCCACGCTCGAAGGGACGCTGACCCAGATCGCGCCGGGGTTCAACATGGTCGGCGAGGCCCGCGTCTTCGCGGCGGCCTACCTGGGCGAGCGGATGCGGCCCCGCGCGGTGCAGAAGACGCTGACCGACGAGCTCACCTCGCTGCTGCCGCTGCTGCGCCGGATGCCACGCCGGCTCGATCGCATCGCCACCGCGCTGGAGGAGGGCCGGCTGACGGTGAATGTCCGGTCCTTCTCCGACGCCGGCGACCGGCGCACGGTCCGCGACCTGCTCCACGAGGCGCTGCTGACGATCCTCGCCTCGACCGCCGGCATCATGGCGGTGATCGTGATAGGGCAGGACGGCGGCCCGCGCCTGACCTCGACGGTCAGCATGTACCAGTTCATCGGCTATGCGTTGCTGGTCGCGTCGCTGATCCTGGCGATGCGCGTGCTGGTGCTCATCTTCCGTCCCTCGGGCGACTAGAGCGCTTGTCACGCGGCGCGGCCGCGCCTTGAAAGGGCAGGGCGAACCGTATACAATCTTGGGCATATCTGGTTCGTTGTCCGCACAAAGTGGGGAGATGTATGCACTCAGCGGCATATCGCGATGAAATAGCCTGAGCGAGGCCCACGCACGTCCGTGCGTCGGGTCTTTCTGTATCGCGACGTCAGCGGCGCGCCGGTTCGACGCGCCTGTCCGCGCAACGCCCATCCCGCTCAACCACGCCCCGCGCTGCGCTCGACCGAGAGGTGGAAACGCTTCAATGGATACGAGCCTGATCACCAAGGGAAAAGACCGGGGCTATCTCCTCTCCGACGAGATCATCGCCGCCTTCCCGAATGCTGAAGACGAGATGGACACCCTCGAGGAGTTCTACTCCGCGCTCGTCGCGGAGGGCATCGAGGTCCTCGATCAGCCGCCAGCCCCCTCCCCGAGGGTCCACATCCCGGCGCCCGAGCCGCGCGCGCGCGCGAGAGAGCACGCCCAGCAGCGCACCGAGCTGGAAGAGTCCCTCGCCGGCGGCGTCGGCGATTCCGTCCGCCTCTACCTTCAGGAGATCGGCGAGACCGACCTGCTGACAATGCAGGAGGAGGTCTGGCTCTCGCGCCGCATGGAGCGCGGCAAGATGGCCGCCGAGCGCCTCACCGCCACGGGGCTGACGGCGGACGAGATCGCCTCCCTGCAGGCGGACAAGGATGATGGCGACGCCGCCCGCGCCCACCTGATCAAGGCCAACCTCCGCCTCGTCGTCTCGGTCGCCAAGAAGTACGTCGGCCGCGGCCTCTCGTTGCTCGACCTGATCCAGGAGGGCAATATCGGCCTGATGAAGGCCACCGACAAGTTCGACTACCATCGCGGGTTCAAATTCAGCACCTACGCGACGTGGTGGATCCGCCAGGCGATCACCCGCGCCATCTCCGACCAGTCCCGCACCATCCGCCTGCCGGTCCACGTCGGCGAGACGATCAATCGGGTCAAGAAGACCTCGCACCGTCTGCAGCAAATCCTCGAGCGCGAGCCGACGCAGGAGGAGATCGCCCGGGCGATGATCATCCCGGACGAGAAGGTCCGGCAGGTGCTCGACGTCTCCCGCCACCCCGTCTCCTTGGAGGCGCCGGTCGGCAGCGAGGGCGACGCCTTCCTCGGCGATTTCATCGAGGACGAGACGATGCCGCCGCCGCTGGAGCTGGCCTCGCAGCAATTGCTGAAGGCGCAGATCGGCGACGCGCTCCAGAAGCTGACCGAGCGCGAGCGCCGGATCATTGTCCTGCGCTACGGCCTGGAGGACGGCCGCTTCCGCACGTTGGAGGAGGTCGGTCGCGACTTCGGCATCACCCGCGAGCGCATCCGCCAGATCGAGGCGAAGGCGCTGCGGAAGCTGCGCCACCCGAGCCAGAGCACGCGATTGCAGGGCTACCTGGACTGACCAGACATCGCAAGCACGTTCACGAGGGCGGCCCTTTTGGCCGCCCTCGTCGTTGTTCACGGGCCAAATCGTTTCCTTTCGCCAGTTCGCAACGCTGTCATTCTGAGCTCCGCAGAGCGAAGAATCTCTCTTTCGTTCGTGTCCAGCATCAACGGATCTGGTGGCGGCGCTGGCCGCTGCGGCGGGAGATTCTTCCTTCGTCAGAATGACAGGGAGGCGGGTTGGCGGAACGCGACACAAGTAGCAGCGAGACGCGGACGCACGCCGAGCGCCCTTACCCCGTCGCGTCCGGTTGCGCCAGGATCAGTGAGACGTTATGTCCACCGAAGCCCATTGAGTTGGTCATCGCGTAGCGAATCTGCCGCTGGCGCGCGGTGTTGGGGATGTAGTCGAGGTCGCACTCCGGGTCGGACGTCTCCTGGTTGATCGTCGGCGGCAGCATGCCGGTCTGCAGCGCCTGGACGCAGACGACCGATTCCAGCCCGCCGGCCGCGCCGAGCAGGTGGCCGGTCATCGACTTGGTC
>JAICKJ010000362.1 GCA_025928015.1 Thermomicrobiales bacterium | reverse complement strand
CGGATGCGGCTCTATCAGGCGATCGTCCTCGGCTGGTCCGCCGGCGACCAGGCGCGCCTTGGCCGGGACGCTGCGGCGACCATCGCCGCGATCGCCGGAGCGGTCGACGCGTTGGCAGATTCGTAGGGCGCACGGCGAGCGTCCGTAATGCCGCGGCCAATCCAGATCATCCTTGCCAACCCGCCTCGCCGTCATCCCGAGCGCAGGCGAGGGATCTCCCGCCGCTGTGGCGTCCTCGTTGGGGATCGATCCCGCGATGTGCTCCCTCCCCTGCCACGCGAGCCCCGCGTGGCAGGCACTCGCTTGCGCTCGTCAGAGAGGTTCCTCGTGCGCTCGGAATGACAGGGAAGCGCATGGGGAAGAGCGAAACGGATGGATTGCGAGATGCGGGTGCGCGCCGAGCGCCCCTACCTTCGCACTGCTCGCTGCCAAACCCTGCCGGTCCGTTACGTCGGCTCCGGTTTCGGGAACTGGCGTGGCTCTGTACGCGGTTTTTCCGGCTCCGGTGAGCGGGATGGTTGAGGCGGCGTCGTCAGCGGCGTGGGACGTGACGGCGGCGGCGAGGCTGGAGCGTGGCTGCCGTTGGGCGTCACGCCATTCAGCAGGCTGCTCAGCATGTCCACGGGAACCGGGAAGACGACGGTCGTCGAGTTCTCCGCGCCAATGTCGATGAGCGTCTGGAGATAGCGAAGCTGAATCGAGAGCGGACTGCCCGCCAGCACTTCGGCCGCTTCGAAGAGCTGCTGGCTGGCCAGCAGCTCGCCCTCGGCGTTGATGATCTTCGCCCGCTTGTCGCGCTCGGCCTCGGCCTGCCGTGCCATCGCCCGTTGCATCGACTGCGGCAGCTCGACGTCTTTCACCTCGACGATGCTGACCTTGATCCCCCACGGTTCGGTCTGCTGGTCGATGATCGTCGCCAGCTCCTCGTTGATCTTCTCCCGCTCCGAGAGCAATTCGTCGAGCATCGACTGGCCGAGCACGCTCCGCAGCGTCGTCTGCGCGATCTGCGAGGTCGCCCGGATGTAGTCGGCGATGTTGACGACGGCCGCGTTCGGGTCGAGGACGCGGAAGTAGGCGACGGCGTTCACCCTGACCGTCACGTTGTCCCGGGTGATGACCTCCTGCGCCGGGACGTCCATCGTGACGGTGCGCAGATCGACCTTGGTCATCCGCTCGATGAAGGGGATGAGCAGGATCAGGCCCGGTCCACGCGGGCCCAGCAGCCGGCCCAGCCGGAAGACGACGCCCCGTTCGTACTCCTGCACGACCTTGACGGCCGAGAAGAGGATGATGAGCAGAAAGATGACAATGATCGCGATGACAATTCCGAGACCTTCCATGGAGCCGGACATTCCTTTCGACGGGCCGGTCGACAGGCGACCGGCGATTGCATCACCACACTCGGTTCACACAGGACATGCTCATCGATGCGGCGCGGAGGCTGGCGGCGTATCCACCGGCGCATTGACGCCACCCCGGACCGGAATGACGCTCGCGCCGCGCGGCTGGGCGCGTTCCGCCGCCTCGACCCGGGCCTCGGCGCTCGCTTCCATCGCGGTCGCCGGCCGGACGATGAGGCGCAGCCCCTCCACCTCGGTTACGACGACGTCGCTGCCCTTGGGGATCTCCTGGCCGGCGGGCAGATCCGGCGCGGTCGCGGTCCAGAGCTCCCCCTGGAGGAAGACCATGCCGGTCGGGCGCAAGGGTACCCGGACGACGCCAATCGCGTCGATCAGCGCCGGTTTGCCGGTTTCCGGTTTGCGGAAGCGGACCTTCAGCACGAAGGTGCTCAGGATGAAGGCGAAGGCGACGATACAGGCGGCGATCGCCCAGATGGCGTAGCGGGAGATGCCGGTGTAGCCCGGCTGGTTGGAGTTGATCAGCAGGTAGGAGCCGATGATGAAGCTGATCAGGCCGCCGATCATGAGCACGCCAAACGAGGTCACGAAGAGCTCGGCGGCGAAGAGGATGACGGCGAGCAGGATGAGCAGGGCGCCGGTCCAGTTGACCGGCATCGTGCCAAGCGCGTAGAGCCCGAGCAGCAAGCCGAGCGCGCCGACGACGCCGGGCACGATCGCGCCGGGGTGTGTCAGCTCGAGGAAGATGCCGAGCGCGCCGAACGACATCAGCAGGTAGGCGATCGTCGGGTCGGAGATGAGCTGGAGGAACGATTCCAGCACGGACATCTTCTCGTCGCTGGTCGTCGCGGCGGCTGTGTGGAGCGTGACCTTCTGCCCGTTGGCCATCGTCACCTGCCGGCCGTCGATATCGTTGAGCAGGGTCGGCAGGTCGGGCGCGACGACGTCGATGACGTGCTCTTGCAGTGCCTGGTCAGCGGTGATGTTGACCGCCTGGCGGACCGCCTGCTCGGCCCAGTCGGCGTTGCGGCCGCGCAGCGCGGCGAGGTTGCGGATTTGGGCGACGGCATCGTTCGTCACCTTGCGGTCCTCGGTCGTCTGGCCGCTGGAGGTCTGGCCGGTCGGGCTGAGCAGGACCGGCGAGGCGGAGCCGATGTTGGTGCCGGGCGCCATCGCGGCGATGTGGGCGGCGTAGGTGATGTAGACGCCGGCGGAGGCGGCGCGGGCGCCGCGCGGGCTGACGTAGACGATGACCGGCACGTCGCTCTGAAGGATGTCGCGGATGATGTCGTCCATCGCCGAGCTGAGCCCGCCGGGGGTGTCCATCACGATCACGACCGCGGCGTCGTTGCGCTTTCCGGCGTCGGAGATGCCGCGTCCGAGGTATTGGGCCATGATCGGGGTGACCGTGTTGTCGAGGTGGAGGATGGTGACGCGCGGCGCTGCCTGCGATTGCGCCAGCGCCAGCCCGGCGTTGCCGATGAGCGG
>JAICKJ010000202.1 GCA_025928015.1 Thermomicrobiales bacterium | reverse complement strand
GTTGAAGGTCGCGTCGGCGTGCGGGACAGTCGCGGGCAGCGCCGCGCGGGCCGCCCAGGTAGCGCCGGTCGCGTTCGGGATGAAGGCCACCGCGGTCAGCCCGCAACCCATTTTCGGCCAGAGCTGGACCGCCCGACGCAGATTCGGCACGGCCAGGACCGCGCCTCCGTAGAGCGCCGCCCCGACGTTGTCGCCGTGGCCCTCGATCCGCCAGGCGATGGCGTAGAGGTCGTCGTCGCTCAGTCCCAGATCGAGCAACCGGTTGGCGGCGACCAGGCCGGCGACGAGCGCCGCGGCGGAGGAGCCGAGGCCCCGCGCGACCGGGATTTCGGTGCGGGCGCAAAGCGCGAACGGCGGCAATTCGCGGCCGACCTCATCGGCCAGCGCGCGCATCGCGCGGACGGTCAGGTTCTCGCGGCCGTCGAGCAACGCGGCCTCGCTGCCCTGGTTGACGATCGCGCCCGGCTCACCCTCAGTGTCGATCGTGACCTCGTTCCACAGGTCGAGCGCGAGGCCGATGGCATCGAAGCCGGGACCGAGGTTGGCCGACGATGCCGGCGCCCTAAGCGTGAAGCGCATCGTCCAGCACCTTCTCCAGCGCGGCCATCTCGGCGGGGATGCGGACCGGTCGGTTCGCCCGCTCGCCCGGCTCATCGCCGAGGTGGTAGCGGGCGATCGCGTCCGTGTCCTTGAGGATATTGGCGGTGAGCACGCCGACGACCGTCGCGTCCGCCGAGATGTGTCCCTCGCGCACCAGCTTGCGCACGCCGGCGAGCGAAGCGGCGGAGGCGGGCTCGGCGCCGATGCCGGCCGCGTCGATGACCGCCTTGGCATCGAGCAGATCGGTGTCCGGGACGGCGGTGACGATGCCGCCCGTCGTCTGGATCGAGCGACGGGCGCGCTCGACGCTGGCCGGGTTGCCGATCTTGATCGCGCTGGCGATCGTCTCGGCGTGGACCGGGGCGTAGTGGTCGAAGCCGGAGTCGTAGTAGGCGGCGAAGGGCGCGGCCCCCTCGGCCTGCACGGTGACCAGCCGCGGCACGCGGTCGATCAGTCCGACGGCATATGCCTCGCTGAGCGCCTTGCCGAACGCGGCGGTGTTGCCGAGGTTGCCGCCGGGGAGCGCGATGACGTCCGGTGCCCGCCAACCGAGCTGTTCCAGCAGCTCGAAGACGATCGTTTTCTGCCCCTCCGGGCGGTATGGGTTGACTGAATTCGCCAGGTAGACGTTGTGGGTGACGGTCAACTCGCGCAGGATCGCCAACGCGTCGTCGAAATCTCCCTCGACCTGGACGACGCGGGCGCCGAGCGCGACCGTCTGCCCCAGCTTGCTCGCGCTGACCTTGCCCTCCGGAATGAGCACGATGGCCGGGATGCCGGCGGTGGCGGCGTAGGACGCGAGCGAGGCGGAGGTGTTGCCGGTCGAGGCGCAGGCGACAACGGATGCGCCAATCGCCTTCGCGTGGGTGAGCGCGACGGTCATGCCCCGGTCCTTGAAGGAGCCGGTCGGGTTGTGGCCCTCGTGCTTGGCGCCGAAGCGGCCGCCGGTCAGGCCGGCGTAGTTCGCGAGGCGCTCGCTCCAGTAGAGCGGCGTGTTGCCCTCGTAGCGGGTGACGATCGCGTCGTTCGGGAACGTTGGCAGCAACGCGCGGTAGCGCCAGACGCCGGAGGTCAGGCCGGGGACGGCGGCCGGATCGATGAAATCCTGGGGAGTGAGTGTCCGGTCGAGCGGGATGATGGCGTCGAGCAGGCCGCCGCAGGCGGGACAGCGGGTTATGGCCTGATCGCCGGGATAGTCCCGGCCACAATCCATGCACCGGACCACGAGCTGGTCCAGCGTCGCGGGCGTCTGCCCGGTTCGATTGCTTGCCATGAGCGGCCGATCCCTATGACGCGCACAAAAGGACGCGCCGCGCGGAGCGCGACGGCGCGCCTGATCACGTCGTCAGGATACCACGATCGGGCGGTCGGGCCGGACGATCAGTACGTGTCGCTCTCCGGCAGGAGCAGGCCGAGGGCGAGGTAGGCGATGGCGACCATGACGAAGCTGACGCCGGGCACGACCAGCGCGAGGAGCACGACGGCCAGCCGTACGAGCGTGGTGTTGATCTGGAACTTCCTGGCGATGCCGCCGCAGACGCCGAAGATCCACCGGTCATGCCTGGACCGGTAGAGACCGATGTTGTCGAGCATGGACGTATCCTCTTCTCTTCGCGGGCGGATGCCCGTTCTCACGATCCCGATCACGTATCCGCAGTCGTCATGCCGCCGCGGACCCGGTCAGAGCAGATCGTCGTCATGAAAGATATACCGATCCCACCGCCCGATGGTTCCCGTCGCGAGATATGAGATGAGCCGCTGCGGCCGGAAGCCGGCGGCGAGCAGCGGCGCGACGGCCGCATGGTTCTCGGCCGGGAAATCGAGGCGCCAGGACGTCTCCTCGCCGGAAATCTCGCCAGCGGCGTGGAGCGCTCGCGCCAGCACATCCGGCAGCCGGTCCACGTCCATCGCGGCGACCGGTCCGATCGACGCGGTCGCACCCATGCCCGCCTGGTGCCCACCCGGATCGATCACGTAGTAGCCGACCGGGATCGATGTGCCGCGCTGGAGGAGCAGCGCACCGGTCGCGTCGGCAGCGAGCCACGATCGCAGGTCATCCAGCCGACGGATGCCGCGCACGCCCCGGTCGATGTCGCTGACGGTCGCCAGCATCGCCGCGTCGTCTGCATGCAGCGGTTGGGATTCCAATTGGTCGTGGAGGTTGAGCGCGGGAAAACGGGGCGCGGCGGACGCCATGCGCACGGTCGGCGGCATCGGCCGCAGGCCGAGGGTCAGGTAGCGGGTCAGGGCGCGGGGATCGGGCGAGGCGTGGAGGGAGAGCAGGTCGCAGCCGGCGGCGTGGGCCGCGAGGTGATTCAGCAGCGCCCGGCCGATGCCCTGCCCCTGCCAGTCCGGCTGGACGAAGAGGTAGGTGATGTGGGCGTGGCGCTCGCGCACGACGATGCCGCCGACGCCGCGCACTGCGCCGTCGCGCAGGGCAACGAGCGCCAAATCCGAGGGATGTCGGGCGAGCGCGGCGAGATCCGCCTCGGCGTCGGCGCGCTCCGCCTCGCGAGCAGCGTCCGAGGGCCAACGTGGTCGCGCTCGCCGCGATGTGGCGAGCGCCTCTTCGGCCGCGATGTAGACCGACGCGCCGGCGGCGGCATCTGCCGCCGTTGCCGGCCGGATCGTCACGTCACTGACCGGGTGTGACACGCCTGCCTGCATTGCCACCCCTTCCAGTGACGTTGCCCCGCTGGCATCCCGGCGGGGAGGATCGCATCAGCCCCGGGTCAGGGTTGCGCGGACGACGGAGCGGGAGAGGTATTCGCCCGTGGCGTAGTCGAAATCCCCGCCGCAGGTGATGAGCGTGAGGACGCTGTTGTTCGTCCGACCGACCAGCTCCTGGATCTTGCCGCCGGTCAGCTCGGCCATGCCGATGACCTGATACCAATCGACCGCATAGGTGAAGACGTCTTTGTTCGCGCCGGTGATCTGGATGCGGTCGCCCTTCTTCACGTCGCGGAGGTGATAGAAGACCGACGGTCCGACGCCCCAGTAGTCGACGTGGCCGGCCATGACGACGTTGCCGCCTTCGCCCAGCTCGGACGTTTGCCGGTACCAGGACACGACCCAGGGGCCGGTGGGGTTCGCCATGACGCCATTGGTGATGTCGAGCGACTCGACCTCCGCGTCGACCTGGGCGGCGGTGATCCGGATGGTGACTGGCGTGGTCGCGATGTGCGAGGTGACCTGCGCCGGCTGTTGACCGACCGGGCCCGGCCGCAAGGCGCCGGTCGAGGGCATCTCGCCGACGCTTGTGGTCTGGATCGACTGGATCGCCGGTGTTGGCGTCGGATCGGCGGCGCTCGCCGCACGGTGTGTGATCGCTCCGGCCGTCGCGACCGCGCCGGCCGCCCCGGCGACGCCGAGCAGCCCGAGCACGCGCCGCCGGGAGTGGCGCTGGGGTGTTCCGGCTCCGGTTGGGTGATCGTTCGACATGCTGACATGCTCCTTTGGCCGCGTGGATGCGTTCTCTAGATTTCAACGCGCGGCGCGGCGCCCTGGTGTCACGCCATTCCAGCATAGAGAGCGCGCGGAATGTTGTCGACCCGTTTGTGGCTTCTCATCCGTCTCAACCCCTATCGCAACTCGACACGATGGTGTACGGTACAAGGGGTCCGGCATAACCTGTCGTATGTTGATTCGCGGGTGCGGAGGCCGAAGTGCCGCCACAGACTCGCGCTTGGATGAGCGCGCGGGGAGCATTATGGACGAGAGCCATGTTTCCAGGGTCATCAATCGCCCCTATTCTCGGCGCCGCGCATTGCGGGCTGGCGGGATGAGCGTGTCAGCCGCCATGATTGCCGCAGTGACCGCCGTTGCTGGAGTCGCGGCCCAAACGGGAAGCCCGACGCCTGATCTCCTGGCGCCGGCTGGTTCACCGGCCGCGTCGCCCGCTGCCGTTCCGGCGTGGGACGAGATTGATCGGCGGCTGGCGGCGCTCGCTCCCCAGACTGCCCTGCTGACCGCGGAGCTTGTCGGTCAAGAAATCCGGCCAATCCATGCCATCCACGCCGACGTCCGCCTAGGGGTTGGCTCTTCATTCAAGCTCTACATCCTCGGCGAGCTGTCGCGCCAGGTGGCCGCGAAGCAGGTCGCCTGGGAAGAGCCATTGAGAATTGAGGCGCGATACAAGAGCGTGCCTGGTGGCGACATGCGTTTCGTGCCGGACGGCACGATCTTTACCGTCCGCTACTTTGCCGAGCGGATGATGCAGAAGAGCGACAACACGGCGACCGACCACTTGCTCTTTCATCTGGGCCGGGAAAACGTCGAGCGGATGATGACGACGATGGGCATGAACGATTCGGCGGCGAACATCCCGCTCCTCTCCACGCGGGAGTTCGCGCTGCTCAAACTCGCCTATCCCGCCGACAAGCGGGATGCTTACCTCACCGCGTCGGTGGCCGAACGGCGTGTGATCCTGGCAACGGTGATCGACCAGATGCCGGACAGCGCGCTCGATACCGTGGAGAACCAGACGGGCCCGGTTGAGGTCGAGCGCGTCGAATGGTTCGCCACGCGCGAGGATCTCGCCCGGGCGATGCTGTACCTGCAAACGGCGGCGCGCCAACCGGAGTTGCGGCCGGTGACGGAGGTGATCTCGCTGGAGACGCAACTGATGTTCGACGCCAAAGTCTGGCCCTATGTCGGTTTCAAGGGCGGCTCCGAGGCCGGGCTGCTGAGCGGGACCTGGTTGCTGGAGCGAGCGGACCAGCGGCACTTCGTGTACACGATCGGGTTCGTCAATCCAAAGGCCTTGCTCGATTTGGATGCGATCGTGCCGGTGATGGAGGCAGCGCGTGACCGTCTGGCGACGACGCCATAGGGCCGGCGACGCGCGCGACGCTCAGCCGTGGCGGGCGACGATGTAGTGCTGAAGCTGGAAGCGGGCGACCTCATCGAGGGCGACGGCCGGGGCGCGGCGGGTGGCGGTCGCGATGATGCCGATGCGCACCAGCTCTTCCTTGGCGGCGGTCACTGAATGGCCGATGCTCTGCATGGACCAGAGGAGGAAGGGGAGCGTCGCGGAAAAGCGCACGGCCGCTTCCTCTCGGCTGCCGGTCTCCCAAAGATGGTGGATATCGGCGAAGAGCCGGGTGAAGTTCGGCGCCGGCATCGTGCCGTCCGCGCCGCGATCGAGCGCATCGAGCACGCCCAGGCCGCCCCAGCCGGAGAAGACGCGGAGGCGGCCATTGACGATCTCCCGGGCGGCGGTAATCGCCGGTCCCTGGGGCATCGCTTCCAGCTTTAAGGCGACGAGTGCCGGCACCGCCTCCGCCACGGCATTCCAGACGTCAGGCCCGGTCGTGAGGCCGGTCACCTGGGGGATATCCTGGAGGATGACCGGCAGGCCGGTCTCGCCGATGGCGGCGTAGTAGCCGATGATGCCGGCCAAATCCGGCTTGATGAAGAAGGGCGGCGTGGCCATCACGGCATCAGCGCCGAGGGTGCGGGCGCGGCGGGCGCGTTCGGCGGCCATGATGTCGCTCTGGCTATCGATGCTGACGATGACCGGCCGCCGTCGGTTGACCGTATCGACGACGGTCGTAATCACCGCCTCGCGTTCGGATTCGGTCAGCGTGTAGCCTTCGCCGGTGACCGCCAGGCAGGCGAGCCCGTTCGCCCCCTCGCCGATCAGCCAGTCGACCTCACGTTGGAGACTGGTCAGGTCGCAGGTGCCGTCGTCGTGAAAGGGCGTGCAGAGGACGGGAACGCACCCGCTGAGCGGTTGCGTGGCAGACAGTGCGGGATCGCGGTTGGTCATGGCCGAGCGGTCCTTTCGGGGAACCAGACGCCAGAGAATCGCACTATTCATACCAACGAACGGGTGGTGCCGGTAGTATGCATACGGTGACGGACGAAGAGTTCGCCGCCATCGCGCGGCGCGCGTTTGGCCGCGGTATGGCGCTGCGCGGCGCGGAGGAAATCGCGACGGGAACCGTCAATTCGACCTGGCGGCTGACGGTGCCCGGCGAGCCGCCGCTCATCCTTCGGCTGGGGCCAACGAATGAGGCCGCGACAGCCGGTCCATCGTGGTTGCCCGCCGATACCTTGCAACGGGAACACGCGCTGTCGCCCTGGCTGGCGCCGGTCGCGCCGTTGCTGCCGAAAACGGTCGCCGCCGACTTCACCCATCAGCTCATCGACCGGGACTGGGTGATCCAGACGCTCATGCCCGGGCAGCCGTGGTCGGAGCTTGCCGGGAGCCTGACGGATGAACAAGACGCGTCACTGTGGCAACAGCTCGGCGCCATAACCCGGGAGATCCATTCGGTTGCGGGGACGTCGTTCGGGCCGTTGTCACCGGGACGGTCGTTCGCGCGCTGGTCGAATCTGCTTGCCCACGACTGTGACGGGATTGTCGCTGATTTCGAGCGATTCGGATTGCCTGTCGCTCCTGTGCGCCGGTTGCGGACGTTGGCTTCTGCGCACGTGGTCACGCTGGACGGAGCCGGACCGCCGCGGCTAATCCACAGCGACCTCGATCGGCGTCACGTCTTCGTCACGTTCGGTCCGGACGGCAGCCCGCGGATCAGCGGATTCATCGACTACGAATTCGGCCGCTTCGCCGACCCGCTCTCGGAGAGCCTGCTGCTCTCCCTCGCTCTGGACCGGCCGACGGAAGCCGAGCCCTTCTTCGCCGGCTATGGGCCCATCCCGGACGACTATGCGACTCGATGGCGGATGCGGCTCTATCAGGCGATCGTCCTCGGCTGGACCGCCGGCGACCAGGCGCGCCTTGGCCGGGACGCTGCGGCGACCATCGCCGCGATCGCCGGAGCGGTCGACGCGTTGGCAGATTCGTAGGGCGCACGGCGAGCGTCCGTAATGCCGCGGCCAATCCAGATCGTCCTTGCCAACCCGCCTCGCCGTCATCCCGAGCGCTGGCGAGGGATCTCCCGCCGCCGTGGCGTCCTCGTTGGGGATCGATCCCGCGATGTGCTCCCTCCCCTGCCACGCGAGCCCGGCGTGGCAGGCACTCGCTTGCGCTCGTCAGAGAGATTCCTCGTGCGCTCGGAATGACAGGGAAGCGCATGGGGAAGAGCGAAATGGATGGATTGCGAGATGCGGGTGCGCGCCGAGCGCCCCTAC
>JAICKJ010000267.1 GCA_025928015.1 Thermomicrobiales bacterium | reverse complement strand
GCTCGCCCGCGCGGGCGAGCCAAGGTATCCTTCATGCGGAGGACACGGAACGGCCGTTGCTCGCAGCGCTTCCAGGCCAAACAGCTGACCGCCCAATGCACGCAACGAGGAGACTCAATAGTGGCATCAAGCGTCGTATCAACCGATGCGCCTCCGCTCAAGGCGACCGGACCAGCGCCCATCATTCAGTTGCGAGGGACGCCGCGAGAACAAGGGTATATCCATGGTCAGTGCGCGCGCGAGGAGATCTTGACCAATGTGATCACCGTTCGGCGGACCATCGCGGCCGATGCGGCATCTCGCCGCGACTACACCGCGGCGCTGACGTGGAACGAAGCATTCATGGCCCGCGTCGCTCCTGAGCTGCTCGACGAGCTCCACGGGATCGCCGACGGAGCGGCCATTCCGTTTCACGATATCCTGTTGCTCAATGTGCCGGTCTATCTGGCGGCCCAGTTCCTGCCTCACGAGTGCAGTCAGATTTTGCTCATGCCGCCGGCGACGCGCGATGGTCGGTCGTACCACGCCAAGACGCGGGATTTCAATCGCGCTGGCACGCTGCGGCAAGCAGTTCTCCATCGCCACTATCCCAACGGCCGGCAAATGATCGAGGTCAATACCGCTGGCACGATCACCTGGCCCGGGAGTGGCCTGAATGACGACGGTGTCAGTATCTCCACCAGTGGCGTGTGGTCTCGACGACAAACCATCGATCTCGACCGGACCGCAAATGCCTGGTTCTTGATCAATACTCATCTGCTCCTGCGCGACAGTTCATCCTTGGACGACGTCGAGACACACCTCCAAGCGCAGCCGCGGGTAACGGGCCTCAACATTGTGGCGACCGACGGACAGCATGGCGCGGCGTTCGAAGCAACTGCGGATGAGATCGTCCGCCACGATGCCACCGACGGCGTCGTCATCCGCACCAACCACTACTGCGCGCCACACATCACCCACCTCGGCCCCACCCCAGCAGAGCATCCGTCATCGCACCACCGGCACCAAACTACCCGCGCCAAGATCGCGGCGCGCCATGGTGAGTGGGACTTTGCGTCCTTGCTCGCTCTGTTGTGCGATCACGAGGGCTATCCTCAGAACTCCCTCTGCCGTCACGCGGACGGAGGGGTTGGCGCCGACACCGTCTATGCGTCCATCGCCACCATCCCCAATGGTGAGCTTTGGACGATTTTGGATTACCCGTGCCACGCCTCGCACGGCGAGAGCGTCCTTTCGCATCAGGCCGGTGATTGAGCGGGGGATTTTACTGCTCCGGAGGATGATGTTGCGATGAGCACCCCGACGCAAAACGACCCGAACCGACTGGCACGATCTCGCTCCATCTCCCGGCGGCATCTTCTCCGCCGGGCGGCCGCCGCTGGCGTCGTTGCCCCCAGCGCGCTGGTATCCGTGACCAGACCCGGTGTGGGGCTCATCACGGCCGCGGCCCAAGCGCAATCAGCCAGCAAGGTGTCGATCGCCCTCAGTACGGATATCAATACGCTAGACCCTCACCAGACCGCCACGGTCGGGACGGACCTCAGCGTCATTAGCCATCTCTATACGAGCTTGGTGCTACGCGGCCCGGATCTGAAACTCCAGCCCGCCCTAGCCACATTGTGGCAGGCCACCTCAGCGACCACCTGGACATTTAAGCTCCGAGACGATGTTGTCTTTCCCGACGGTGAAAAGCTCGACGCGAGCGCCGTCAAGTGGAATGTCGATCGGGTGCTCAATCCCGCCAGCAAGGCCCGAATTCGGTCCTGGTTTGACCTCGTCAAAGAGGCGCGGGCCGTCGATGCCACGACGGTAGAGTTCATTACATCCGCGCCGTACCCTGCGCTCGTCGACCAACTTTCGATGTTCTTCTTGCTGGCCCCGAAATGGGCCAGCCAGCACCAACCGGCCAGTGAGGCGATGGGCACGGGTCCATACGACATCGTCGAGTGGGTCAAAGACGACCACGTCTCCCTCAAGGCGAAAACGACGTACTGGGGCACCAAGCCGCCGTTCCAAAGCGCGACATTCCACGCCGTGCCGGAGGTGTCGAGCCGGGTCTCCGGGTTGCTGGCCGGCGACTATGATGTGGTGACCGGCATCAACCCGACCGACATCAAGCGGATCACGGACAGCAAGCACGCCACCGCCGGGGCCGTTGCCAGCGCGCGCACGGCGATGGTGAAGTTCAACACGTTGAAGGCGCCCTTCGCGAATCAGCAATTGCGCCAGGCGCTCAATTACGCGGTGGACAAGCAGGGGTTGATCGAAGCGTTTTTCCCCGGGCTGGATGTCCAGCCCAGTCAAGGGCAAGTCCTCACGCCGGCATACTTTGGCTACAACTCGGCGCTGAAGCCCTACCCCTTTGACGTGGCCAAGGCCAAGGACCTGATGAAGAGCGCGGGCGCGCCTGATTCCATCGATGTCGAATTCGATCTGCCGACGGGAACGTACCTCCTGGCGGAAGAGATCACGCAAGCCATCGCGGGCGGACTGGCGGAGGTGGGCGTCAATGCGAAGGTCAGCGCAATGCCCTTCTCCACCTACATGAACAAGTACCTACCGCAGCGCAACCTGGCCCCCATGGCGTACATCACGCAGGCGTGGCCGACCCTCGACGCGGACGGCCTGCTGACGCTCTTCGAATCCGGCAATCAGTACGCCTATTGGGATGACGCCCAGTTCTCGAAGCTGCTGGAGCAGGCGCGATCCACGCTGGACGCGAAGCAGCGGCTCGCGCTCTACCAACAGGCAACGGCCGTCATGCGGGAAGCCGCGCCCGTCATCTTCCTCTTCCCCCAACCGGCTACCTACGCCGTTGTCAACACAATCTCCTGGAAGGCACGCCCCGACGACTGGGTCCGGGTGTGGGAAATGAAACCAGCCGGGTAATGAAAGCTGGTGGCCGATGCGCGGGTTTCTGCTCACCCGTCTGTTGGAATCGGTGGTCACCGTCTGGGGCGTGGTGACCATCGTCTTTTTCGCCCTGCGGCTGACGGGCGACCCGGTGCTGCTGATGGTCCCGTTTGGGACACCCCCGGATCAGATCGCCCAACTACGGCACGCCCTAGGGTTTGATCGCCCCCTGCTCGTGCAGTACGTTGATTATTGGGGACATCTCCTCCGCGGCGACTTTGGCGACTCACTGCGGTTCAATCAACCCGCGCTGTCGCTCGTCCTCGAGCGCCTGCCGGCCACAGCCGAGTTGGCGCTCCTCTCGATGCTGGTTGCCGTGATCATCGGCGGCATCGCCGGCACGGTCGCGGCCACGCGGCAAGGCAGCGTCTTCGAACTGATCGCCATGGTCGGCGCGCTCATCGGTCAGGCCACACCCGTCTTCTGGCTCGGCATCATGCTGGTCCTCATCTTCGCGGCTGATCTTCACTGGTTGCCGAGCGGTGGACGGGGTGGATTGAGTCACCTGATTCTGCCCGTGATCACACTCGCCGCCTTTTCGACGGCGAGTATCTCCCGGTTACTCCGCTCCTCACTGTTGGACATGCGCACCCAAGATTACGTCCGGACGGCGCGGGCCAAGGGGCTGTCCGAACAACAGGTCTTCTTCGGCCATGAGCTCAGGGGCGCACTCATCCCGGTCGTTACCATCGTGGGCATTCAGACCGGGCAGCTGCTCGGCGGAGCGGTCATCACCGAGACGATTTTCGCCTGGCCAGGTGTCGGACGACTCATCGTCCAAGCCATCAACAACCAGGACTTTCCCCTGGTCCAGGCCGCGGCCATCGTGCTCGCGATCACCATCATTGGTGTCAACCTGCTCGTGGATCTGACCTATGTGGTGCTTGACCCTCGCATTCGTCTCGATCGGACGGCCTAGGTGGCGATGCGCGGTGGTGCTGCCACGATGGGTTTGGCCGGGGCCGAGGCCGGTGTGCTACGTCGCCGCCGGCGCTTTCCGGTGCTGCGGGCGATCCTGCACAGTCGCCCGGCGACGGTGGGCTGGCTCCTGCTGATCGCGTTTGTGCTCATGGCCGCGATCGGTCCATCCCTCGCGCCGCACGATCCGACCCAGCAACAGTTGCTGCTGCGGCTGCGTGCGCCTTCCTTCCGCCTCGGCGCCGATCACTTCCATCCTATGGGGACCGATCAACTGGGGCGGGACATCTTCAGCCGTGTCATCTATGGCAGTCGCATTTCGCTCCTGATCGGGTTTACGGTGGTCATCAGCGGTGGCGTCATCGGGTGCGGCGTTGGCATCGCCGCTGGCTATTTTCGCGGCTGGGTGGAACGCATCGCGATGCGAGTCGTCGACATCTACCTGGCCTTCCCCTTCATTCTTCTCGCCTTGATCGTCATCGCCGTCCTCGGCGCCAGTCTCACGAACCTGATCCTAGTGCTGGCGTTCACGGGTTGGGTCAACTATGCCCGTGTTGCCCGTGGTGAGGTCCTGTCATTGCGTGAGCGCGAATACGTGGTCGCGGCGCGCGTGATGGGCGCGCGGAGTGGTCGTATCCTCGTCCGCCATCTCTTGCCCAACATCATGCCGACCATCATCGTCCTGGCCAGCCTCCAGATCGGTGGCGTGGTCATCCAGGCGGGAGCGCTCAGTTTCCTCGGCTTGGGGGTGCCCCCGCCCACCCCTGATTGGGGGCGGATGCTGGCCGAGGGCCGTGATTACATGGCAACCGCCTGGTGGCTGGCCACGTTTCCGGGGCTCGCGCTCGTGCTGCTCGTCCTGAGCGTCAACCTGGTGGGGGATTGGTTGCGGGATTACCTCGACCCGCAGCGGCAAGGAGGAGGGGGTAGCTGAGGAGCCGAGCATGTACTTCGTGGAGGAACAAAGCGGTGGTGCGATCGGTGGGCGAAGAACGCCTCGAACGGCTGCGACAGAGCATGGATGCGCAGGGGATCGACGCGCTGGTCTGTGTGAAGCCACAGAATAGCTTCTATCTGAGCGGATTCAACCCGATCCTCTACAGTCATCCGGTGGTGGCGATCCTCCCCCTCGGCGGCGAGCCGGTGCTCCTGGTACATGCGCTGCGCGATGACCACGCCCGGCAATCCGCCTGGGTCAACGACATCCGTCTCTATGGTGCCTGGTCAACGAAAGTGACGATGGGGCCGGACTGGCTGACGGCGCTCGGCGGCATCCTCGCGGAGCGGGGCTTGCTGCGCGCAACGCTCGGTATTGAGGGCGACTTTCTGCCAACGGCGACCGCCCAGCAATGGCGTGCCCTCCTGCCAG
>JAICKJ010000373.1 GCA_025928015.1 Thermomicrobiales bacterium | reverse complement strand
GATGGGACTCGAACCCACGACATTCTGCTTGGGAAGCAGACACTCTACCAACTGAGTTACACCCGCGCGTTTTCTCGCGGCGTGAGTATAGCACCGGGCCAGAGTGTACGTCCATGTCCGGACTCGTCACGCGCCGCCGCAATCGCCATCCCCGAGGATCAGATCGGCGACGACCGGCAGGTGGTCGGACGCCTGGCGCGCGACAGGACCGTCGACAACGCGAACACCGCCAATCCTGAAATCGCGGCTGGCGAAGATGTAGTCGATGCGGTCGCGTGGCGCTTCGTGCAGGTTCGCGGGGATCGTGGCGCCTGTTCCTGCTCCCGCGACCCGCCAGACATCCAGCAACCCGCTTCGAAATGCGACGAGCGCGGCCAGCTCCGGATCGTCCGGTCGCGCGTTGAAGTCGCCCACGACGACCGTCGGCAACGCCGCGTCCCTCGCCGCCCGGACAACCTCGCCGGCCTGCACGGTCCGCTGCCACCGGCCCTCGTCTTCATGGCCCGGCTGATCGACCTGAAGGTGCGTGTTGATGACGACGATCTCACGCGATCCGAGGTCGACGCGGGCAACCAGCATCCCGCGTGGCTCCCAACCGGCCGCGACGGGCAACGGCACGATACGATGATCGGTCATCGGCCAACGGCTCAGCACGGCGACACCGTATTCGCGCGCCCGAGGATGCGGATGGTCGGGCGCCAGCTCGACGTTTGCGGCGAAACACACGTTCATGCCCAGCAGTTCCGCCAATCTCGCCGGTTGATCCTCGGATCCGCTCCGTGCCCAGAACCGGTCAACCTCCTGCAGCGCGACGATGTCCGGCTGTTGCCGGCGGATGACGCCCGCGGTCCGGGACAGATCGACGTTGCCCCCATCTGCCCCGGACACGGATTCCCCAGACCGTGCCGGATGTTGTAGGTCATCACACGCACCGGCTCGTGCCCCTCAACATAGGATGCCTGTGTCCGACGAGTACCGCAGCATCGTTAGCGGCGGCACGGTCAACGACGCGCCGTGTTCGGTTGATCGTATACCGGTTCCCTGTCGCGCGACCTGGATCGCGCGACTGCTGGCCAGCACCCGACACACAAACCTGGCCGGGCGCGTTGACGCTTCGAGCGGAAACCGCCTATAATCCCATCGCTTTTCGGGGGGCATAGCTCAGCTGGGAGAGCGCTACAATCGCACTGTAGAGGTCGGGGGTTCGAATCCCCCTGCCTCCACCCAAAGCGCATCACGCCGGCCGCAATGGCCGGCGTGATTCGTTGTTGCTGCAACCGGATATGCGCGCTCAGCCCGCGGGCTGCGGCGTGAGCCGGCCGAAGCCCGGCGGCTCCGGGTCGCGCTGCTCCGGCGCGGGACGCGGCGGTTGCGCCGGCGGCTCCGGCGCCTTGGCGTGAACCGATGGTCGTCCGAACGGCGGGCCGACCAGGTGCGGCTTCGGCCGCGGCGCGTCGAAGAGCGCCTCCAGCTCCTCGCCCTCGATCGTCTCCTCACGCACCAGCAGCTCGGAGATCCGCTCCAGCTTGTCGAAGTGCTCGGTGATGACCGTATACGCCACGTCGTGCGCGTGATCGATGAACTTCTTGATCTCCTCGTCGATCGCAAACGCGATCTGATCGCTGTAGTTGCGCTGCTCGCTGATCTCACGGCCGAGGAAGACGAGCTCGTCCTTCTTGCCATACGCCAGCGGACCGAGATCGCTCATGCCGAACTCGGTCACCATCCGGCGAGCGATCGCGGTCGCCCGCTCGATGTCATTCGATGCTCCCGTCGAGATTTCATCGAAGACGAGCTTCTCGGCCACCTGCCCGGCCATGAAGACGGCGATGTCGTCGAGGAACTGCGCCTTCGTCTTGAAGAGACGGTCCTCGTCGGGCACGGTCCGCGTGTAGCCACCGGCCATGCCCCGCGCGACGATCGAGACCTTCCGCACCGGATCGGCATTGGGCAGCATCCGCGCCACCAGCGCGTGGCCGGACTCGTGGAAGGCGGTCATCAACCGCTCACGCTCCGAGATGACGCGGCTCTTGCGCTGCGGGCCGGCGATGACCCGATCGATCGCCTCGGTCATCTCGTCGCGCCCGACGGTCTTCTTGTTCCGTCGCGCGGCGAGGATCGCGGCCTCGTTGACGAGGTTCTCCAGATCGGCGCCGGAGAAGCCGGACGTCTGGCGGGCGAGGTTCTCGATCGAGACGGACTTCTCGATCGGCTTGCCGCGGGTGTGGACCTCGAGGATTTCGACCCGGCCATGGATGTCCGGGCGGTCGAGCACGACCTGGCGGTCGAAGCGACCCGGCCGGAGCAACGCGGGGTCGAGCACGTCCGGCCGGTTGGTCGCGGCGATGACGATGACGTTCGTGCTGCTGTCGAACCCGTCCATCTCGACCAGGATCTGGTTCAGCGTCTGCTCGCGCTCGTCGTTGCCGCCCCCCAGGCCGGCGCCCCGCGCCCGCCCCACGGCGTCGATCTCGTCGATGAACAGGATGGCGGGCGAGTTCTTCTTGGCCTCCCGAAACAGGTCGCGCACGCGCGCCGCGCCCAAGCCG
>JAICKJ010000336.1 GCA_025928015.1 Thermomicrobiales bacterium | reverse complement strand
GCCCTGCATTATCTCTCATTGTGCTATTTTCCTGATTGCGATGCGGCGTGCGCCGTTGACAACGGTCCGGCTGCCGCCTAGACTGCGACCTACGGTCAAACAGTCGGCACTTTCGAGACATGTGTTCGGGGTCTCTCCGGCGCGGATGGGCGCACCCAGCGCTCTCCTACCCTAGTCAGCGACGGTGCACCGTGGAACCTGTCCTCGAGGTTCGCGATCTCCGGGTCCAGTTCCCGACGTCGTGGGGACCGATCAAGGCGGTCGATGGCGTCAGCTTCACGCTGCAGCCGGGCGAACGTCTGGGTCTTATCGGTGAATCCGGATCGGGCAAATCCACCATCGCCCTCGCCGTGATGCGGCTGCTCAAACCACCCGCGCGGATCGTCAGCGGCGAGATCCTCCTCAATGGTGTCGACCTGCTCCGCCTGCCGGAAGAGGAGATGCGCACGCGGCGGCTGGCCGAGATCGCCCTGGTCACGCAGGGCGCGATGAACTCCCTCAACCCGGTCATTCGCATCCGCCCGCAGCTCATCGACGCCATGCGGGCGCATGGCGTCCGGCTGTCCACTCGCGAGTTCGATGAGCGACTGAACGCGCTCCTGGAATCGGTCGACTTGCGGCCGGAGGTCGCCGATCTCTTCCCGCACGAGCTGAGCGGCGGCATGAAGCAGCGCGTGTGCATCGCGACCGCCATCAGCCTCAAGCCGCGCGTCATCATCGCTGACGAGCCGACCAGCGCGCTTGACGTCGTCGTCCAGCGCCGGGTCATGCAGACATTGCGGCGCGCCCAGGACCGGATCGGCGCCGCCGTGGTGCTGATCGGGCACGACATGGGTCTGATGGCGCAGTTCGCCCAGCGGGTCGCGGTGATGCGCGCCGGTCAGTTGGTAGAGGTGAACTCGGCGATGGAGATCTTCACGCGCCCGCGCCATCCCTATACCCGGTTGCTGATGGAAAGCCTGCCGTCGCTCGAGCGGCGGGAACCGTTGCTGACGACCCTTACGGGGCCGGCGGTCGAGGGGACGTGAGCCGTGCCTACTCGTGCGAGGTCCACGACTGAGCGCCCGTCACCTCCCCTGCTCGAGCTGCGGAACGTGACCAAGATCTTTGGTGGCGGCTCGCTGCGGAAACGGCAGGTCGTGGCGCTCAAGGACTTTTCGCTGGCGATCGCCAGCGAGCCGCCGGTGATCATCGCCGTCGTCGGTGAGAGCGGCAGCGGTAAGAGCACCATGGCCCGCCTGGTGCTCGGCCTGGAGCGGCCGTCGAGTGGTCAGGTGCTCTACAAGGGAACCGACCTCGCCCGCGCCTCCCGGTCGGAACGCCGCGCGTTCCGGCGAGAGGTGCAGGCGATCTTCCAGGACCCGTTCGAGGTCTACAACTCGTTCTACAAGGTCGATCACGTGCTGACCACGCCGGTCGCCAAGTTCCATCTGGCGCGCACCCGCGAGGAGGGCCGGCAGTTGATTGAGCACGCGTTGCGGTCGGTCGGTCTGCGACCGGAGGAGACGCTGGGCCGCTACCCGCATCAGCTCAGCGGCGGCCAGCGCCAGCGGACGATGGTCGCGCGCACCTTGCTGTTGCGCCCGAAGATCATCGTCGCCGACGAGCCGGTCTCAATGGTCGATGCCTCGTTGCGGGTGACGGTTCTCGCCAATCTGCTCCAGTTGAAGGAGCAGTTCGGCATTTCGTTGATCTACATCACGCACGATCTGGCGACCGCCTATCAGATCAGCGATCGCATCATTGTCCTGCATGGTGGCCAGGTCGTGGAGACGGGTGATCCGGAGCAGATCGTGAAGCGGCCGGAGCACCCCTACACCCGGTTGTTGATCAGCTCCATCCCGCAGCCCGATCCCGCGCACCCCTGGGGGGAAGAAGGCCCGGATGATTGGGCCGCGCTGGATGTGGCGCAGTTGGTCAAGGACGGTTGACGACCGGTCAGAGCGGAAAGGAGGGTACCCAGCCGGGTCCGATGAATGGCGTGAACACATGCAGCACGGAGAGGTGACGCATGAAACAAAAACCGTGGTGGTCCATTCTCGTGATCGTCGGTTTACTCATGGCCGGAATGGCCACTCCGATCCAGGCGGCACAGACACAGCCGACGCGGGCGGAGACCTTCAAGATCGCGATCGGCGGCCCGATCCAGGATCCCACCAACCTGAACATCTACGCTCCCGGTGTGAGCCGGTCGGATACCGGCATTCACCAGCTCATTTACGAGTACTTCTTCTACTACAACCTCCAAACCGGGGAATTCACCCCCTGGCTGGCCGAGAGCTACAAGTACAGCCCGGACTACTCCAGCCTGTCGGTGAAGCTGCGTGACGGTGTGACCTGGAGCGACGGCCAACCCTTCACGGCCGACGACGTGGTTTTCACCTACGACACGCTGCTCAAGAACCAGGGCATGACCTGGGCGGACATCGTCAAGCAGAACGTCAAGTCGGTCGACAAGATCGACAACCTGAACGTCCGCTTCAATCTGGTTTCGCCCAACCCGCACTTCCACCTGATCCGGGAGGCATTCCCGGCGGTGGGGATCTGGGGCGGCATCACCATCCTTCCCAAGCACATCTGGGAAGGGAAGGACCCGGTGACCTTCAAGAGCTCGAATCCGATCGGCACCGGTCCCTACAAGCTCGTGAACGCCACCCAGAACGCGATGACCTATCAGCGCCGCGACGACTGGTGGGGCACCAAGGCCTTTGGCGCCAAGCCGGGGCCGAAGGAGATCCAGTTCGTCTACGTCGGTCCGGAGACCAACATTGCGCTGGCGCTGTCATCGAATGAGATCGACGTGGCGCCGATCGGCGTCCTTTCGCCGGGTTCGTTCCTGGAAGTGGCGCGGCGCAACGCCAAGGTGCGTGCCTGGACGACGGCGAAGCCGTACGCCTGGCTCGATCCATGCCCGCGCGCGCTGATGGTCCAGAACGCCCATCCGCCGCTCGACAAGCCGGCGGTCCGCTGGGCGCTCTCGTACCTGATCGATCGGCAGAAGATCGTCAATCTGGCCTATGAAGGGGTCACGACGACCGCCTGGGGCATCTGGCCGAACTACGACGCCAACAAGCCCTACTTCGAGGCGATCAGCGACCTGCGCAAGCAGTACCCGTCGGACGCGTACGACCCGGCCAAGGCCAAGGAACTGCTCGCCCAGGCCGGCGTGAAGCCGGGAGACATTACGCTGAAATACGTCGTCAATCCGGACGACCACGAGGACATGAAGGTCTCGACGGTCCTGGCCGACCAGCTCACGGCGGCTGGTATCAAGGTCAACGTACAGCCGCTGAGCGGTCCGACGCACGATGATGCGATCCGGCGGGGCGACTACGACATCGCGATGAACGCCTTCTGCCCGGGCTATATCACCGAGAACCTGGACCTGTTCACGAGCAAGAACTACCTCCCGCTCGGCCAGCTGGCGCCGTTCTTCGAGCGGGATTCCTTCCGCTACAAGAACCCGGCGCTCGACGCCGTGGTCGCGAAGATGTTCCAGATCGCGCCGGACGACACGGCGAAGCTGACTCCGCTCTACCATGAGGCAATGGCGATCTGGCTGAAGGACCTGCCAGTGGTGCCG
>JAICKJ010000162.1 GCA_025928015.1 Thermomicrobiales bacterium | reverse complement strand
TTCCCTGTTGAGTACCACACAACCCGCCGCGCCGATGAACCGGGCGGTCGAATCCGTCGAAACGCTCGCCGCCGAGCTGCGCAATCACCGTTACATCGCCGACCGCGGCCTGGCGACGACGCTCTTTCTGACCTTGCACCTCCAGAAACCGCTCCTGCTCGAAGGCGAGGCGGGCGTCGGCAAGACCGAGATCGCCAAGGTGCTGGCCGAGGCGCTCGATGCGCCGCTGATCCGTCTCCAGTGCTATGAGGGGCTCGACGCCAGCTCCGCCATCTACGAGTGGGACTACCCGCGTCAGATGCTCTACTTGCGCTCGCTCGAAGGCGCGGTCGACGTGAAGCGCGAGGAGGTCCGGCGCGATCTCTTCAGCGAGGAGTTCCTGCTCAAGCGGCCGCTCTTGCAGGCGATTGACGCCGCGCACGACCGCGCGCCGGTCCTGCTGATCGACGAGGTCGACCGCGCCGACCAGGAGCTGGAGGCGTTTCTGCTGGAGCTGCTCTCCGACTTCCAGGTGACAGTGCCCGAACTGGGCACGATCCGCGCCGAGCACGTGCCCATCGTCATCCTGACCTCGAACCGCACCCGCGAGATCCACGACGCGCTCAAGCGCCGCTGCCTCTACTACTGGATCGACTTCCCGAACTACGCCAAGGAGCTCAAGATCCTGACGGCGAAGGTGCCGGAGGTCTCCGAGACGCTGTCGCGCCAGATTTGCGCCTTCACGCAGGGGCTGCGCGAGATCGACCTCTTCAAGTCGCCCGGCATGGCCGAGACGCTCGACTGGGCCGCGGCGCTGCTCGCGCTCGGCACGGTCGAGCTGAGCGACGAGGTGGTCGATGAGACGCTGGGCGTGATTCTCAAGTACCAGGAGGACGTGGACAAGCTGCGGGGCGATGTCGCCCGGCGGCTCGTCCAGCGAGCGATCAATGCAACCGCAGCCGCATCGAGCTAATGACGGGTTCACCCGTCCGATCCGCGAACAAGCCGCGCCGTCGCGGCCCGAGGACGTCACCGCCGCGCACGTGGCGGAGAACCTCCTGCACTTTGGTCGCCGGTTGCGCGCCGCCGGGCTGCCGGTCGGCTCCGGCCAAATCCTCGACATGGTCGAGGCAGTCGGCGCGATCGACGTCCGGCGCAAGGACGACTTCTACGCGGCCTGCAAGGCGACGCTCGTCAACCGGCCCGAGCACATCCCCATCTTCGACGCCGAGTTTGGTCGCTTCTGGCGCGATCTGACGCGGCGCGGCCCCCGGCCGCTGGAGGAGTTCCAGCCGCCGGCGGACCAGGAGTCGCTCGGCCTGCCGCAACCACCCTCCTCGAAGGAGAACAAGAACGGTCAGGAGGGCGGCGAGACGGAGAAGCAGCGTGACATCCTCGTCATCGAGGGGACCGACGCTCCGGACGACGCGGCCGAGAACGAGGAGTTTGAGGTGCCACCGGAGGACGTCCTGATCTTCAGCGCGCGCGAGGCGTTGCGGAAGAAGGACTTCTCGCAGTTCAGCCCGGAGGAGATCGCCGAGGCCCGGCGGCTGATCGACGGCATGAACTGGCAGCTCGGCATGCGCAAGACGCGCCGCAAGGAACGGGCGATCCACGGCGCCTTCATCGACCAGCGCAAGACGCTGCGCGGCTCGATGAAGCACGGTGGCGTGCCGGTCGAGCTGCGCTGGCGCAAGCCGAAGGAGCGGACGCGTCCGCTCGTGCTCATCTGCGATATCTCCGGCTCCATGGACCGCTACTCGCGTCTGCTATTGCGCTTCGTCCACGCGCTGGAGCACGGGCTGGACGGCGTCGAGGTCTTCGTCTTCGGCACCCGGCTGACGCGGATCACCCGCGAGCTGCGGAAGCGCGACGTCGACACGGCGATCCAGGAGGTCGTCGCCTCGGTCGATGACTGGTCCGGCGGCACGCGGATCGGCGAGGCGATCAAGACGTTCAACTACAAGTGGAGCCGGCGCGTGCTGCGGTCGGGCGCGACGGTCGTCGTCATCAGCGACGGCTGGGATCGGGGGGATCCGGTCCAGCTCGGGCAGGAGATGGCGAAGCTGCAACGCTCCTGCCGGCGCCTGATCTGGCTCAATCCGCTGCTCGGCGCGCCGGGGTACCAGCCGCTGACACAGGGCATCCGTGCCGCGCTGCCGTACGTGGATCACTTCTTGCCGGTCCATAATCTGAAGAGTCTGGAGGCGCTGGCCGAGCTACTGAGCGCGGTCGGCGACCAACCGCCGGTCCGGCGGCAAATCCATGCCGTGCCGGACGCGCGCAAGGGAGTGTAGAGATGAACGAATGGCTGCCGGAGATCGATGCCTGGCGCAAGGAAGGCAAGGGCGTCGCGATCGCCACGGTGATCAAGGTCGAAGGGTCCGCGCCGCGGCCGGTGGGGGGCCGCATGGCCGTCTCCTCGGACGGCAAGATGGCCGGCTCCGTCAGTGGCGGCTGCGTCGAGAGCTCCGTCTTCATGGAAGCGCAGCAGGTCCTCAAGACCGGCGAGCCGCGTCTGCTCCACTTCGGCATCACCGATGAGATGGCGTGGGATGTCGGGCTCGCCTGCGGCGGCACGATCGACGTCTTCGTCGAGCCGGTGACCGATTCGGTGGACGAGGACGGCGCCGCCGCGAAACGGTCGTAGGCATGGCGTCCCTCTACGACCATGTCTGGGAAAATGTCAATCAAGGCGTGCCGGTGGCACTGGCCACGGTCGTCCAGGGGCCGTCGCTTGGCGCCCGGCTGCTGGTGTTGCCCGACGCGACCGACGGCGAGCTGATCGACGCCGATTTCTCGGCGCGGATCGCGGACGAGGCGCGCGAGCTGTTGCGGGCCGAGGAGTCGGAGACCCGGGAATACGCGTTGCCTGACGGCAAGGACGTGCGCGTCTTCATCGAGACTTTCCCGCCGGCGCCGCTGCTGCTCGTCTTCGGCGCGGTCCACGTCGCGCAGGCGATGACCCGCTTCGCCAAGGACCTCGGCTACCGCGTCATCGTCTCCGACGCCCGGCGCACACTCGCCACCCGGGAGCGCTTCCCGCTCGCCGATCAAGTCCTGATCGGCTGGCCGGATGACACGCTGGCGAAGCTGGACATCCCGGAGAACACGGCGATCGCCATTCTGACCCACGATCCGAAGTTCGACGAGCCGGCGATCCTCGGCTCCTTCAAGACCCCGGCGCGCTACATCGGCGCGGTCGGCAGCCGCAAGACGAGCATCGAGCGGCGCGAGCGGCTGCGCAATCAGGGTGTCTCCGACGAAGACCTCGACCGGCTGCACGCGCCGATGGGGTTGAACATCGGCGGCAACTCGCCCGAGGAGATGGCGCTGAGCATCCTCGGCGAGATCATCGCCACCCGCTACGGTCGTCCGGGCGGCTTCCTCGCCGACGCCAGGGGGCATATCCGCGGCCGCGAGACGGCCCCGGTGACGTAAGCGGCATGGCCGCGGATGGTGACACGCCCGTCGCGGGGATCATCCTCGCGGCGGGCATGTCCACGCGTCTCGGCCGCCCCAAGCAGCTTCTCCCTCTTGGTGGCCAGACAGTTCTGTGGTGGACGGCTCGCCACGCCCTCGATTCGTGCCTGTCCAGCGTCCTCGTGGTCATCGGCAGCGAGGCCGACCGGGTGCGCGACGCGCTCGGTTCGCTCCCGGTGCGCCTGGTCGAGAACCCGGCATACGGGACCGGGCAGGCATCGTCACTCCGCGCCGGCATCGCGGCCCTCCCTGATGAAATCGGAGCCGCCGTGATGCTCCTCGGCGACCAGCCGGAGCTCGATCCGGCCGCGATCGACGCCGTCATCGCCCGCTGGCGCGAGACCGGCGCGCCGGTCGTCATGGCCGCGTACCGCGACCGGCACGCGCATCCCGTCCTCCTTGCCCGCGAGCTCTTCCCGGAACTGGTGAAGATCGGGGGCGACCAGGGCGCCCGCGCCGTGATCCGCCGCCACCAGGAGCATGTCGCCACCGCTCGAATCGACGGAAACGCGCCGGCCGATATCGACGACGAAGCGGCGTACCGCCGTCTGCTCGCGCGCTGGCGCTGATCGCCCTCGTCAATGCTATTCGGTCGCGTCGCGATCATTGACACGGCTGCTACGATGAGCCAAAGGGCCACGCTTTTACGAAATCGCATCCCCATGCAGAGGCAATGCGGCGCGACCGGTGGAAGGAGCGTTCCATGGCGCGGACCGATGACTTGATGGAGCAGGCGCCGCTCGTCTTCGAGGGCACCGTCGTCCGACTCGCGGCCAGCACGCTGGCGGCGCTGGCGGCGACCGACCGGACGATCGTCATGCGGGTCGATACGTTCATCCGCGTGCCCGATGCCCTGCGCGGTTACGCCGGGCAGGAGATCACCGTCGAGCTCCGGCCGCGCACGACGACAAATGAGAACGAGCAGGCGATCTGCTATGCCGAAGGGCTGATGTACGGCGAAGGGCTCGCGGTGCGTGAACTCGGCTGGCAGCGCGTCAGCGCGACGTCGGCGCGCGCCCGCGCTCAATTGGACCAGGTCGTCGCCGCAGAGCCAGAGCGACGCCTGAAACGCCGGGTCGACTCCGCCGATCTCGTCGTCACTGGCCGGGTGACCTCAACCGCGCCGGTGCCGCGCGGGCCGAATCCGCCAATCAGCGAGCACTACCCCGATTGGCACCTGGCCATGGTCGATGTGGAGGGCGTCGAGAAAGGCGAGCAGGCGCCCGGCCAGGTCCGGGTCAAATACGCCGCCAGCGATGATGTCGCCTGGTATCGCGCGCCGAAGCTCCACGAGGGCGATCAACGCGTCTTTCTGCTCCACCGCGGCGACCAGGTGGTGGAATCCGGCCCGCACGCCGACGCGATCGCGACCGACGATTTCGTCGTCGTTGATCCCCTGGATGTCCAGCCGATCGATGAACGAGGCCGCATCCAGGCGCTCGTGAACCAGTAGGCGCCGCGCGACTTCGCTGCGTGACGTCGCGCAATCGTCCGGGGTGATGGGAGGCAACGCGGTGATCACCGTCATCAATATGGTCCCGAAGGCGCTCAGCGGCGAGACCAACCAGGACAGCGAGCCGAACATCTCGGTCGATCCGACCAATCCGAACCAGATCGCCGCCACGGCCTTCACGCCGGATCCGATGGGCGGCCCGAACGCGCCGATCTACATCTCCAGCGATGGCGGCGCGACCTGGAGCCTCAATTCCATCGTGCCGGGCAGTGGCCAGTTCGGCACGGGTGACATCACGTTGCGCTTCTCCGGCCGTAACCGGCGCATCTACGCCGGCATCCTCCGTGGTGATATTTCATTGCGGTTGAATATCCTCCGCGCCGACGACTACGCCGCGGCGACGCCGATGACCGTCCTCGTCTCGCGCGATCAGGTCGATCAGCCGTGGGTCGAGGCGGCGACGGTCCTCAGCGGGCCGGACAGCAATCAGGAGCGGGTCTACGTCGGCAACAACAACTTCGCCAGCGGTGGGCCGGCCGGCCGCACGGCGACGGTCGATCGCTCGCTGAACGCCGCCACCGCCCCGCCCCCGGCCGGGTTCGGCTCCTTCGTCATCGAGACGCGCGACACCGGCACGGCGGGGCAGGATGGACCGCAGGTCCGCACAGCCATCCACGCGGACGGCACCATCTACTCGGTCTTCTACCACTGGACCGCGTTCAATGGCGGCGATGTGACAAGTGATATTGTTGTTGTACGCGACGACAATTGGGCCAGCGGCACGAACCCGTACACGGCGCTGACCGATCCATCCGACAACCTGCCCGGCCGTCGGGTCGTCACCGGCATCACCTTCCAGTTCAATCAGGTCATCGGGCAGGAACGGCTGGGTGGCAATGCGTCGATCGCGGTCGATCCGCGCGACAGCGCGACCGTCTATCTCGCCTGGGCCGATGTGCGGCCGAGCACCGGCAGCACGATCCACGTCACGCGCTCGACCGATCGCGGCGTCACCTGGTCGCCCGATCTGCGAACGGTCGCCACGGCGACGAACTGCGCGCTGGCGATCAGCAGCCTCGGCCAGATCGGCTTCCTCTACCAACAATTGACCGGCGCGGCGGGCGCGCAGCGCTGGGAGACCCATTTCGAGCGGACCGACAACGCCTTCGGCAAGATCGACGACAAGGTCCTCTCGACCGCGCCGGCGGACACACCGGCCGCGACCTTCTCACCCTATCTCGGCGACTATCTCGGCATGACCGCGGTCGGCCGGGACTTCTACGGCGTCTTCTGTGCCAACAACACGGCGGACAAGGCGAACTTCCCGCAGGATGTCACCTACCAGCGGAACGCCAATTTCACGACCCACCAGCTCCTCGGCGTGGACAACACGACGCCGGTCGATATCTCGATCGATCCGTTCTTCTTCAAGGCGGCCGGCACGACGGGCACCTCCGACTTCTATGTCCGAGACTGGACCGACAGTCCGACGAGCGGCGATGACGGCGCGCAGCCTTCGACCAATCCGGTCTTCTACGCTACGAGCGACGTCTGGAACCGGCGGAGCGACAATCCGGGCGGGTTCAACGCCAGCGACCAGCCGCAGAACGAGAATCCGCAGCCCTTCACGCTCGGCGACAACTTCGCCTTCGCCCGCATCCGGCGAAACGCCGCCGGCGCGCCGGCGGACGTGACCGCCCATTTCCTTTATTCCGAGTTCGGCGCCGGCAGCAATTACCAGGACGCCAATACCGGCCCGGATCCGACGGTCAGCTTCGCGGCCGGTGACACGGTCCAGACGATGTCCAATGGCTACCACTGGCAACTGCCGCCGACCACTTCGACCCACCTCTGCCTGGCGGTCCAGATCACCGCGCCGGACGACCCCTTCATCCCGCCGGGGCTCGTCGGCCGCGCGCCCGGCTGGCCGACGACCGACCTGGCGCTGCTCAACGACAACAACAAGGCGCAGCGCAACATGGGCGTCTACCCGGTCAGCGGGACCGGCACCCTCTGCGCCTACGCCGTGGTCCACAACGCGGCGACCTTCCGTCGCTCGATGACGCTGCGGACCGTCGTGGACGAGGCGACGGAGAAACGGCTGGGCGACCTGCAAATCCGCGTGATCGGCGACGATCGCAAGCGCGGCCGCATGAGTCACCTCCGGCCCGGCCGCGTGATCCGATTGGCGAACATGGAGCCGGGCGAGAACCGGTGGGTCCAGTTCTGCGGCGAGGTGCCGAAAGGGCAGGACGGGGCGCTGCTGCCCGTGCATTTCCAGGAGGTGGTCGAAGAGCTGGTCGTCAACGGCTTCGCGATCGCGCTCCAGCCGTCGCCCGTCGCCGACGTCATCCATTTCGCGCTGGTCGAGCACGGCGCGGCCTTCTCCCGCCTCGCCGCCGCGCTGGAGATCGACGGCGCGAAGGAACAGGGCGAACGGGCCCTCGACCTGGCGAAGTCGGAGAAGATCAGCCCGTCCGCCTACGTCAAGTTCCTGGCCGGTGGCGCGGAGGAGATCGGTCGGATCGCCAAGGAGACGGTGGCCGCGCTCGGCGGCGGCGATCCCTTCCGCCTGGGCACGGCCGCGCGGCAGCTCACCGCGGCGGTCGAACGCGGCGACGCCGGCGCGGTGCTACCGCTGCACCAGTCGTTCCTGAACGCGCTCGACGCGCACATCTCGATGGCCCTCAAGGCGCGAGGAGATCTCGCGGATGTGCTCCAGACCGTCCTCTGGCAGCGCGATCTCTATCTCAAGAACGAGCGGCTGCGGACGGTCCCGGACGCGAACCGGCTCGTCGAACGCTGCGCCGAGTTCGCGGCCTCATTCGGGAACCGGCAGTCGACGATCGGTGACTATCCCGCGCTCACGAAGGAGCTGCTGGACATCTTCAAATCGACCGCGACGGCGCTGGCGCAGCTCGATCTGACCGAGTTGATCGGCTCGATCGAAGAGGCGATCGACGATCCTCAGGCGCTGCAGAGGGCGAACCGGGAGTTCTTGCTCCATCTGCAGGAGGCGTAGCGCGTCGCGGCCGGCCGGACGATCGGGTATCGTTCGCGCATGGCGCAGGACACCGTCCCGACCGAACCGGCCCGGCAGGCCCGATTGGTCCCCACGGCACCGGCCCGCCTGTGGGCGGCAGCGATCCCGAGGGACGGACCGCTGGTCCCGGTCGCACTCTATCTTGTGGCGCTGGCGCTGCTGACCGCGCGGCTCGGCTCGCACCCGGCGTTCCCCTACAACTGGGAGACCTACACGGCGCGCGACGTGCTCGTCTTCTGGACCCACCCGTCGTGGTCGATTGTCCACCTGACTGACGGGGTGATGACCGACAGCGGCCTTTCCCCGTTGATCGCGTTGCCGATCTGGCTCAGCTTCCATCTCTTCGGCATCAGCCTGACGGCGATGCGCCTGCCGATCGTGCTCCTCGCGGCGCTCGCCGTGCCGCTGACCTGGCTGGTCGGCCGCCGGCTCGCCGGCCCCGGCACGGGCGCCCTCGGCGCGGCACTGCTCGCCCTCTCGCCGGTCTTCCTGCTCTACGGGCGCACGGCGACGCTCGTTGGCCCCTCGCTCGTGCCGGCGCTGGCGACCATCTACGCGTTGCTCCGCGTGCTTGAACACCCCCAAAATTGGCGCTGGCTCCTTGCGGTTCAACTCCTGCTGCTGCTCGGCGCCTACGCCTACTCGCCCATCCGCTTCCTCTGGCCGCTCAGTCTCATCCTCTTCGGTGGCGAGCTGCTCTGGCGGCGCGGCGAGCGCCGCTGGTTCCTCGTTGCGCTGGTCGTCACCGCGCTCGTCCTGCCGCTGGGCATCACCGGTGCCTATCGCTTCATCGGCTACGGCGGCTGGGACAAGGAGGATCCGGCGATCGTCAGCTACTACTCCGGTCACGGTGAGCAACTGGCCAACCTGCGCGACGATCCGAAGGGAATCCAGCGATACATCCGGGAACCGTCAACGGGCCCCGCGGCAGGGTCGGCAACGGGGCTGGCGGTCGAGTTGGTGCGCCAGAACGCGGTCGATCTCGACCGGCTCCTCACCGACCGGCAGACGCTCCCCGCGATTACCGACTACTGGAATCCGCACGGCCGCCTCTACCCCTGGTTCCTCGTCCCGTTCTTCGTCTTTGGTAGCCTGCTGACCCTTCGCCGCGCGTTCTCGCAGGCGGAAGCCCGCGCGTGGCTCGTCCTTTTCTGGGGTTTCGCGCTGCCGATGCTGCTGACCTCCCGGGTTCACATCGGCCGGCTGATCTACATCGTGCCGTTGTTGATGCTCTTCGTCGCCCTCGGCATGGTCTCGTCAGCGCAGTTCCTGCAGCGGGGCGCGGGCCGCGTTACTGGCCGGCTCGGACGGCTCCCTCATCCTGCCGTGTGGCGCGTTGGCGCAACCGCCGCTCTCCTTGTCGCGCTCCTGACCGTCGGAAACGCGACCTGGACGGATTACCGGGTCGCGCCGCGCGCAGGCGAAACGGCGCGAATCGCGCGATTGTTGAGCACCCCCGCTGAGCCGGTCCCGGATGGCGCGGGCATCGTCCTCGCGCTGGCGAAGAGCCAGGCGGATTTGGTGGGTGAGGGCCTCACCGTCAGCGCATTGGAGATCATGCTCGGGGACGAGGTCCGGTTCGTGAACCTGCGAGCGGCCGGGCCGGTCGCGGCGCCGGACGGCCGGCAGACGGTCTATTTCGGCGGCTTCCTCACCGGCGCAACCCGAGATCTACCGACCTTCTGCCAGAACCT
>JAICKJ010000306.1 GCA_025928015.1 Thermomicrobiales bacterium | reverse complement strand
GTCATCGCCGGGGAGCTGACCTTCTGCCACGCGCGGGTGCGGGTCGAGAACCGGCGCGGCCAGGTCGCCGACGGCTGGGGCGCGATCCTGCTCTCGTACCCCTGGGCCTACCCCGGCGACGGCGTCCCGGCCGCGGTCAAGGACGAGATCATGCGGCGGACTGCGGCCGCCATCGCCCGTCGCGCCACCGATCTCCGCGACCATGCCCATCCGATCGACCACTTCAGGTCGCTGGAGCCGGAGCTGACGCCGATCGGCGCGCACGTCAGTCGCGAACTGGAGGCGGCCGTGCCCCTGCCGGCGCTCGGCGCGCTGGTCTGCGCCTCGCCGCTCGACGCGGCGCTCCACGACGCCTTCGGCCGCGTCAACGGCATCCCGACCTGGGCCGGCTACGGCTCGGATTTCTGCGCCCACGATCTGGCGAGCTACCTCGGCCCGGAGTTCCGCGGCCGGTATGTCGCCGATTATCTCCGAACCAGCCCGGCGCCGGCGGTGCCGGTCGCGCACACGGTCGGCGGCCTCGATCCGCTGCGGCCGGAGGACGTCGGGCCGGACGCCATCGCCGACGAGCTGCCGCAATCGCTGAGCGGATGGATCGCGCGCGATGGCGTGCGGGCGTTCAAGATCAAGCTCCACGGTCACGACCTCGATGGCGATCTGGCGCGGACGCGGGATGTCCACCGGGTGGCGACGGAGACGCTGGGCGTCGCGCCGGAGCAGATCCACCTCTCGATCGACCTGAACGAGCAATGCGACAATGCCGCATATCCGCTGGCCTTGCTCCAGCACCTGCAACGCGAGGCGCCCGCGACCTTCGCCGCCCTGCAGTATGTCGAGCAACCCGCGCCGCGCGGTCTGGAGGCCGCGCCGGTCGATCTCTCGCCCGTCGCCGCGCTCAAACCGGTCGTGCTGGACGAGGGACTGACGAGCCTGGCGACGCTCGACCGCGCCCGGACGCTCGGCTGGACCGGGATCGCCCTCAAGACCTGCAAGTGCCAGAGCCTGATGCTCCTCGCGCTCGCCCGGGCGGCGCCCGCCGGGATGCTGGTCACGGTCCAGGACCTCTCGAATCCGGGCCTCGCGCTGCTCCAGGCGGTCGGGCTCGCGGCGCATCTGCCGGACCTCTCACCACTGGAGGCGAACGCCCGTCAGTTCTACCCGTCCGCCTCGGCGCCCGAAGCGAAGGTGCATCCGGCCATCACCACGATTCACGATGGCGAGATTGCAACCGCGTCACTCAGTGGCCCGGGGTTCGGCTACCAGATCGAGCGAATCGAACGGACCTGTTTTCGGCAGCACGCTGCCGCGCATTGAGTAGGGGAGGGATCGCGCATGCTCCGTCTCGGCATCGTCGATTGCGACACGAGTCACGTCTACCAGTTCGCCCGCCGGCTGAACCACAAGGACATTGAGCCGGAGCAATGGGTCGATGGCGCCAACGTCGTGGCGGCCTTCGTCGGGACCTCGCGCATCACGCCGCCGGAGCGTATCGCGGAGTACGTCGCGGCGCTAAAGGACGCCGGCGTCGAGCTGGTCGAGCGGCCGGAGGAGTTGCTTGGACGCGTCGATGCCGTGCTGGTCGAGTCGAACGAGGGCGGCGTGCATCGGGAGCGCGCGACCCCGTTCCTCGACGCCGGCCTGCCGGTCTTCATCGACAAGCCCTTCGCGGCGACCGCCGTGGACGCCCGGGCGCTGGTCGAGCTGGCCGCGCGCAAGAACGTACCGCTCCTCTCCGCCTCGTCGCTCCGCTTCACGCCCGGGATCACGTCGGTCCGCGACGATCCGGTCCTGGGCGCGGTGCTCGGCGCCGACGTCCACTCGCCGGCCCACCTGCACGAGGCGAATCCGGGTCTCTTGCATTACGGCGTCCACGGGGTCGAGATGCTTTATGCGCTGCTCGGCCCCGGCTGCGAACAGGTGACGTGCATCAGCGATGAGGACGGCGACGTCGTCACCGGCCGCTGGCGGGATGGCCGGCTCGGCGTCATGCGCGGGTTGCGACGCGGCGCCAGCGGCTACGGCTTCACGGTCTACGGCGAGCAGTCCATCCGGGCGATGCCGGTCGCGACCGATGACATCTACCGCGACCTGCTGCGCGTCGTGGTGCCGGTGCTCGCCGGCGAGCCGTCACCGATCTCCCCGGCGGAGCTGGTCGAGGTGGTCGCCTTCCAGGAGGCGGCGCTCGCCTCCGCCCGGGCCGGTGGCGTGCCACAGGCGCTCGCGACACCGTGACTTTCCGGATCGAAACGCTCGTGTGACGATACCGGGTGAACGAGGGCGTTCACCGCTCTGGGACTGGAGAGACGCATGGTCGCGATCGGAGGACAGGCCAGCCTGGCGGTGCTCTACGAGCTGTTGCGCGAGCACCCGGACACGACGCGGACGGAGCTGGTCCACCGCTCAGGGCTGAGCAAGGCGACGGTCTCCGAGAACATCGGGCTGCTCATCGCGCACGGCTTCCTGGAGGAGGTCGGCAAGCGGCAACCGGGCCGCGGCCGCAGCCAAGTCGTGCTGGAGTTCAAGCCGCGCGCGCGGCTCGTCCTCGGCGCCCAGTTCACTGAGCACGGCTGCCACGCCGTGCTCGCCGACCTCCGCGCCGGCCCTGTCGCCTTCGCCGCGCGCCCCTTCGCCGGCGGCTCGCCGGAGAGCTTTGTCGCGGCGCTGGTCGAGTGCGTCGACGAGCTGCGCCCCCAGGCGGACGTGCCGGTCCTCGGGCTCGGCGTCGGCGTGCCGGGGCTGGTCGATCCGACCGGGCGGATCGTCGCCGTCTCCGTCCCCTACGGCTGGGAGCAGGTGCCGATCGCGGAGATGCTGGAAGACCGGCTCGGTCTGCCGACCGTCGTCGCCAACCGGGCCAAGGCGGCGGCGCTGGGCGAAGCCTGGCGCGGCGATCACGACACGGTCGCGCCGACGCACCACCTGGCCTACGTCTACGTTGGCGCCGGCATCGTCGCTGGCTTCGTCATCGACGGCGAGCCCTACTTCGGCAGCGCCGGCACCGCCGGCGAGCTGGGCCACGTCACCGTCCTGCCCGACGGGCCGCGCTGCGGCTGCGGCAATCGCGGCTGCCTGCACATGCTCGCCTCGGAATCGGCCATCATCCGCGCCGTCCGTACCGGCGCGCGGCGCTACGCCGATCCCGCGCAGATCGAGGGGTCGCCGCTCGCCTCACTGGCCATGCTCACCCTGCCGGCGCTGATCGACGTGGCCAACGATGGCAACGCCATCGTCCAGGAGGTCGTCCGCGACGCCGGCATGTACCTCGGCATCGCCATCGCCAACCTGATCAACATCATGAACCCTTCGGTCGTCGTCATCGGCGGGCCGGTGATGGGCTTCGGCGAGCTCTTGCTGGACCGTGTCCGCGAGGAGGTGCGGCAGCGGGCGCTCTGGGACGCGCTGCGCGGCGTGGCGATCGTCGCCTCGACGCTCAATGACGACGCCGGCACGATCGGCGCCGCGGCGCTCTTCCTCAAGACGGTCGATGTGGCCACCTTCGTCTCGCCGGCGACCGCCAGTAGTCATCAGTAAGTCCCGGTGCGGAATGTGCGGAGGTCCGGTGACGACAGTTTGCGCGGTGATGGAGACGTAATCTCCATCACGGATCGATCACGGGGAGTTCTGAATCACATGCCACTGACGGGAACCTACGAGCCGAGCGCGTCCGACCGTTCACGCACCCAGGTCGAGCAATTCGAGGCCTCGAACGGCCAGCAGGCCAACACGATGCGTGGGATGCCGATCATCGTCCTGACCTCGGTCGGCGCGAAGAGCGGCAAGCTGCGCAAGACGCCGCTGATGCGGGTCAAGCACGGCGACGAGTACGCCGTCGTCGCCTCACTCGGCGGCGCGCCGCAGAATCCGGTCTGGTACTACAACCTGAAGGCGAACCCGCACGTCGAGCTGCAGGACGGCGCGGACAAGCGCGACTACATCGCCCGCGAGGCGACCGGCGACGAGAGGGCGACCTGGTGGAAGCGCGCCGTCGCCGCCTACCCGGACTACGCCGACTACCAGCAGAAGACGACCCGCCAAATCCCGGTCTTCGTCCTGACACCAACCGAGAACAACGCCGGCTGACCCGGCTCCGGGGCCGATTTCGTCTTTGGTGCCAACCGGCCTCCCTGTCATTCTGAGGAACGAAGAATCTCCCGCCGCAGCGGCTTGCATTGCCACCACGAACGTCCATTTTGGCAACGACGCGAGAGATTCTTCGCTCTGCGGAGCTCAGAATGACAGCGTGACGGGTGGGCGGAGCCGAGACGTTGGGCCGGCCGAGCAGGTCGTCGCACTCGTTCTCTTACTCGGGGAACCGGCACTCCCGGGATAGCTCATCGCGCGATGTCATGGTATGATGTCATCCATTGATGACTTACGCCGGCGCCTGCGCGACCGGTTCCCGCGAGAGGT
>JAICKJ010000271.1 GCA_025928015.1 Thermomicrobiales bacterium | reverse complement strand
TTTCGCTTCGGGGATCAAGTGGAGCTCGTCGCCTACCGGGATTTGGGCGCGTCGTTCCACGGCCTGCGCCGGGGTCAGGATGAGCGGCAATTGCAGCTCTTCTTCATCACCGAGCCGGCGGCGAAGCCGGCCTACACGGTCGATGTCACCGTGCTGTCGCCGGTGATCATCGGGCCGGGCGAGGCGCTGACGGCCCAGACCCGGTTGGAGCCGGCGGCGGGGGGCAATATGCTGAGCGCGGCGCAAGTCGGGCTGCCGTTGCCGCCGGTCAAGACCTTCGCGGATTACAAGGTCTTCATCACGCTCCGCGATAGCGCGGGCCAGGCGATTCCGGCGACCCACCTCTTCACGGGGCGTGTCGCCAGCGGCGTGCTCTTGCCGGCGTGCAGCTAGCGGCGCAACCCACTGCCGGAAGAGACGAACCGGCCCGGTCGCCGCTGCCTATTGAGAAAGCCAGCTCCCGATGCCGGCGGCGAGCGCCTGCGCGATCTCACCCTGCCGCGTGCCGGCCCGGAATTGCTCGCCTTCCCACGTGTTGGTGAGGAAGACGGCCTCGACCAGGGTGGAGGGCATCGTCGCCGCCAGCAGCCCGCCATTGGCGAACTGGCCGACGCCATTGTTGGCGATTGGCCCGCCGTCTTCACCCGTCAGGTTGCCCATGGCGCCGTCCATCCATGTCGCGAAGTCGAGATCCTTGCGCTTCTTGCCCCAGAAGGTCTGGGTGAAGTCGACCGAGGGATCGGCGGAGCCGTTGAGATGGATCTCGACGAAGACGGCAGCGCCGCAGGCGTTGGCGATCTCGCCGCGCTCGCTGTTTCCTGGATCGCTGTCGTCATATCTGGTCAGCGCCACCGTCAATCCGTACTGGTTTTCGAGGATAGCCGCCGTCTGATTCGCAATGTCGAGGGTCAGGTCTTTTTCGAGCAGATCGCCGTTGGTCGCGCCGGTGTCACCGCCGCCGTGGCCGGGATCGAGGACCACGGCGGCGCTGCCAGTCGGACATGTCGCACTGCCGCCGCCGCGGCCGGGCTTCGCCAGCGCGGCCGGCGCGCCGAGCATCAGCATCACCAGCAGAACCGTCCCGACGCTTGTCCCGACTCGCCGCATCCCGCGCTCTCCTTCTCAACCCATACCGGCACTATTTCGCCGACCCGCGGGGAGCTAACGTACCACCGCGAGGCAGTTGGCGGCCAAGGATCATGCCGCCTGAATCGATTATTGCACCGCCGGTCAGGCGGCGCGAAGGACAAAAAGGGTTGCGCATTGACAGGCCGCGCATTTGGTGCCTAAATCAGAGAGCGACAAAGGAAGTGAAGAGGTCGCGTCCCCAGCAACGGCCGCGGCAGCGGCAGGAAGGAGTCTCCCGATGCAGCGAGATCACGGGAACCGAATGGGACAGGGACTGTTCCGGCGACCGATGAGCCGGCGGGGGTTCGTGCAGCGCATGATCGTCGCCGGTGGCGCCGTCGTCTACGCCGGCGCGGAGAACTACAACTACGTTGCCGCCCAGGGCAAGATCAAGCTCACCCAGTGGTATCACCAGTACGGTGAAGCAGGCACCCAGCAGGCCGCGCAACGCTACGCTCAGGAATACACGAAGGCCAATCCGAACGTCGAAGTCGACATGGTCTGGAAGGCTGGCGACTACACAACCGCCCTCAATGCCGCATTGCTGACCGCTGCCGGTCCGGATGTCTACGAAGGATCGCCCACCGTGGCCATGGTCAAGGCTGGTCAGTGCGTGCCGCTCGACGATCTCTATACGCCGGAAGTCAAGGCCGACTTCAACCCGACCAACCTCAAGGGCGAGACGATCAACGGCCACATCTACGCGGTCAAGATGATCGATGACACCGGCTGCCTCTACTACCGGAAAAAGCAGTTCGCGGACAAGGGACTCAAGCCGCCCGCGACCTTCGATGACCTCATGAACCTCGCGAAGGAACTGAATTCCGGCCGGACGAAGGGACTCTTCCTCGGCAACGACGGCGGCATCAGCGCCACGTTGACCCTGCTGCCGTGGTCGGCCAAGCAGGACTTCCTGGTTGACAACAAGATCGTCTTCAACACGCCGCAGACCGCAGCGACGTACGAGGGGTTGAAGAAGCTGAACGACAGCGGTGCGTTGCTGACCGGCTCCCCGACTGACTGGTTCGATCCATCCGCCTTCACCCAGGGGCTGGCGGCGATGCAGTGGACCGGGCTCTGGGCGATGCCGGGCATCAAGAAGGCCATCGGCGACGATTTCGACATCACGCCTTGGCCGGCGTTCGACGCGAACGGCACGCCAGTCACCTTCTGGGGCGGCTGGGCCGAGATGGTCAACGGCAAGAGCAAGAACATCGACGCGGCCAAGGCCTTCGTCAAGTGGCTCTGGATAGACAATGCCACCAACCAGAAGGACTGGGCTCTCTCCTACGGGTTCCATGTGCCGCCGCGCATAAGCGCCGCTAAATCCGCGACGCCGTTGCAGAGCGGTCCGGCCAAGGAGGCCGCCGACAACCTCAACAAGTACGGCAAGCTGACGCCGCCCGAATGGGACACGGCGATGGGCACTGCCCTCACCGACGCTGTTAGTAACATCGTCAAGAACGGCAAGGATGCCGCCACTGAGGTCGCGGCGGCGGCCAAGAAGTGTGAGGAAGAGCTCACTCGCGAAATGGCCTGAGCGCATTGGACCGGAAGATCGCCCGTCCAGCGGCGATCTTCCGGTTCTTTCCCAGTGAGCGGCGCGCTGAAGGAGGGAGACCGTGAGCGTTCAGGCATCAACGGAGCGACCTGGTGCGGACAGGGTCATGACCGTGCGCGTCCCTTTCTGGCGTCGGTCCAATGTCGAGGCGAATATCGCGTTCTGGGTCCTGATCGCCCCAATGCTCATTGGCCTGGGGGTCTTCGTCTTCTGGCCAATCGTCTGGGGCCTCCTGCTGAGCTTCTCCGAAGCCCGTAACTCGATCTCGATCGGGCACTGGGTTGGCTGGCGGAATTACTCCGACATGCTCTCCGACAGCGCCTTCCGGAAGTCACTCCTCACAATCGTCATCTTCACGGCCTTCATCGTGCCGTTGACGTTTGCCCTTTCCCTCGTGCTGGCCGTCCTCGTCCATACGGCGAGCTTCGGCCGGCCGATTTTTCGGACGGTCTTCTTCATTCCCACCGCTATCTCCTACGTGGTCGCCTCGCTGGTCTGGCGCATGGGGTTCTTCAACGGGCTGCCCTATGGCTTCGCCAATATGGTTCTCTACTGGTTTGGGAGCAGCAAGGTGTTGGATTGGATTGGCACCGCCCATCCGCCATATTACTGGCTGGTGCTCGTCACCTGCCGCCTGTGGCTCCAGGTGGGGTTCTACATGATCCTGTTCCTGGCCGGCTTGCAAGAGATCGACCAGTCGCTCTACGAGGCATCGTGGGTCGACGGCGCGACGCCTGGCTGGACGACGTTCCGGACGATCACCTTGCCAATGCTACGCAATACGTCGGTCGCCGTCATCTTGCTCAACTTCATCGCCGCGTTCCAGGCGTTTGACGAGTTCTACAACATCCTTGGCGGCGGATTGGCGACTAGCGGCAACGTAGGTCTGGCGCGGCCGCCTTTGGTCTACCTCTATCAAGTAGCCATCGGTCAGCAGGACTACGGCCGTGGCTCGGCGGGCGCCTTCATCTTGGTCGCCGCCATCATCATCTTCACCATCGTGCAGGGGCGGATTTTCGGTTTCGGCCGGCGCTCCTGACGATTGCCGCCAGAAAGGGAATGATCCAATGGCTCTTCCCGGCCAACAAACGAGCGCCACGTCGATCGAGCCTGGGCGCGGACACCGGCCCGTCGGATTCTATCTGCTTGAAGTCGGGCGATACATTCTGTTGATCGCTCTGGGGCTCACCTTCCTCTTCCCCTTCTACATGATCGTCAGTCGCGCGTTGATGACCCAAGCGGAGATCACCAGCTTCAATTGGAGTTGGTGGCCGGCGCAGATTCAATGGCATAACGTCAAGGACCTCTTCAACGATCCGACCGCGCCGATGGGCACCGGACTCCGCAACTCGGCCATTATCGCGATCGTCACCTTCGTCTTTCAGACGCTTTTCGCATCCATGGCGGGATATGCATTGGCGCGCATTCCGTTCCGGGGGCGAGAGGTTGTCTTTTCGTTGATCTTGCTCACGCTGATGGTGCCGAGTGCCGTGACGTTCGTGCCGACCTATGCCGTCGTGTCGAAGTTGCACGGCGTGAATACCCTCTGGGGCATCGTCGTGCCCACGCTGTTCAGCGCGTTCGCGACGTTCCTCTTTCGGCAGTTCTACCTGGAATTCCCGGCCGAGATCGAGGAGGCTGGCCGGCTCGATGGCAACACCTATTTCGGTATCTACTGGAAATTGCTTCTGCCGAATTCGATGGGGATCATGGCCGCGCTCGGCGTGCTCAGTTTCATCGCCAGCTGGAACGCGTTCCTCTGGCCGCTGGTCATCGGTCAGAGTCCGAGCAAATGGACGGCGCAGATCGTCATCTCGACCTACCTGACGGCGCAGACGATCAACCTGCCGGAACTCTTCATGGGCGCGGCTGTGACAGCCGCGCCGCTGGTGATTGTCTTCCTCATCATGCAGCGGTACATCGTCCAGGGCGTTCGCATGTCGGGGATCACGGGATAGGCGGCCCTCCCCTCCAACCCCTCTCCCAACCTGGGGAGAGGGAGTTCTTCCCCGAAATGCATGTCGGAGTGTGTCCCACCACGTAGAGGCGGACCTTGTATCCGCCCGCGCCGCCCGACCATCACGGTGGGGGCGGGCAGCGACGGGCCGAGAGCGAGCCCGGCCCCTGCATTGTGGTGCGGGACGCCAACTCATTGCGCGACAAAGCCCCCTCTCCCAGCGTTGGGAGAGGGGTTGGGGGTGAGGGTAGTTCTGGGGCCGCTACGGCACCGTCATGATCGGATCCGCGGTCGAGCGGTCGTCCGGGTTGTTGAGGCGGGCGCCGGAGGGGGCTGGGACCGGGCCGCGGAGGAGCGGGTCGTCTGTCTCGCGCATCCACTGGTCGAGCCTGGTGGCCATCTCGGCGCGGACCGCGTCGTA
>JAICKJ010000324.1 GCA_025928015.1 Thermomicrobiales bacterium | reverse complement strand
CTCAAGCCGCTGATGGACGAGACAACACTTCACCAAACTGGTCCCGCGGGGGCGTGGCGCGGCTCGATCCAGCCGGTCGATCCCGCCGCGTGGTTCGCCAGCTACACGGCCTTCCTCCGGCCGCTGGCCACGCTCGCCAGCCAGGAACACGCGGCCTGGCTCGTCATCGGCACCGAGTTCTCCTCGCTGGAGGCGCCCGCCTACACGCCTCTCTGGAGCGACCTCATCACCACGCTCCGGACGACGCCGCCCGGGAACACGACGCTCCTCACCTACTCCCAGAACTGGGACCGGGTGCCGGACGTCCCGCCCTGGTTCAACCTTCTCGACGCCATGAGCATCGACGCCTACTTCCCGCTGCGCCATGTCGGTGCCAGCTCATCGGTTCAGGACCTGGCGAACGCGTTCACCGCATACGACGGGGTCCTCGCCGCCCTGCGCCGCGCCGTCCCGGGCAAGCCCATCTACTTCACCGAGGTCGGCATCGTCTCGCAAGCCGGCTACTACGGCGCACCCTGGACCTGGGGAGAAAACGTGAACGGTCCGGTCAATCTGGACGCCCAACGCACGTTCTTCGCGGCCGCCTGCCAGTACTACGGCGCGCAGGGCGACGGGCTCTTCTGGTGGGTCGCCACCGTACACCCGCCCGCCCGCCCGGAGACTGACAACGGGTTCGACTTCATCGGCAAACCCGCGGAGCAGGTCGTCAATCACTGTTCCGCCAGTCATCGGTAAGCGTGGCATCACGAATCCGACGGGATGCGGCGCACGGCCGTGACGAGTTTCGGTGATCTGTTCCGTATACTGGACGGGTGACGCAACCGCTCGCATCCCGCCGCCGGGATTCGACGAGGACCAGCCCGATGAGCGCCGAGCCACCCACCACCGGCGACCAGCCAGAGCCCGCGAGCGACGGGACGCCACGCCCATTGTCCGAGGCGCCCAGAAGGCGATCGTTCCTGCGGGAGATCGTCGAGACGGTGCTGATCGTTGTCATCGTCTACTTCGCGATCCACGCGTTCATCCAGCCCTACCAGGTCGATGGCTCCAGCATGACGCCCAACCTGCACAACAGCGAACGCCTCTTCGTCAGCCGCGCCTCCTACCTGCACATCGACCTCAACGCGCTCTGGAACCTGCTGCCGGGACAAGACCGGGCGAGCGGCAACGAGCTCTACCTCTTCGGCCGGCCGGATCGGGGCGATATCGTCGTGCTCAACCCGCCCTACCCATCCCAGAATCCGTACATCAAGCGGGTGATCGGCCTGCCCGGCGAGACCGTTACGTTCCACGAGGGTAGCGTCTACATCGACGGCAAGCCGCTGGACGAGCCGTATATCGCCGCCATGGTCGCCACGGAGTGCACGCGCGGCCAGTGGTGCAGCGTCACGGTGCCGCCGGACAGCGTGTACGTGCTGGGAGACAACCGGGACGACAGCACCGACTCGCGCTCGTTCGGCCCGGTCAAGGACGAGGCGATCATCGGCAAGGCGGTCTTCGCCAACTGGCCACTGAAGATCGTCGGTCCGATCCGCGGTCCGGACTACGGTCCCGAGTGGCGCGACCACCAACCCGGCGAATGCGACGGCTGCGCGGTGAACCAATGACGCCGGACGGACCGGCGGCGCGGTCCTCAACGAATCACGACCGAAAGCGGGACATATTCGCATGGCACAGGCATTTCAGATCTTCGGGGCGCTCTGCGTCCTCGCCGGCTTCGCGCTGGCCCAGTTCGGGCTCGTCAAGCAGCACGCCTGGCCCTACCTGATCGCCAACGCGCTCGGCTCGGCCATCCTCGCGATCGACGCCTGGCGCGGCAGCCAGTGGGGCTTCCTGCTGCTGGAAGGCGTCTGGGCGCTCATCTCGCTCTGGGGCCTGATCGTCCTCGCCACCGGCCGCGGCCGCGCCCCCGCCACCACGGATCAGTGACTGGCGAGCCAATCATGCCACGCCTGGCACGGTGTGCGTCCTCCTGGCCCCAATCACCCTGGATGTCGCGCGTTTGTTCAGCAAAACTGAATCGTTGGGTGACACAAGGGCCGCCAGACTGGATCGAGCAAACCGCGAGTTGCTCAGGCGTGACTCGGCGCAGGAATGCCCCAAATGACGTCGCCATGGATGTAGAGCGTCACCAGGCCATCCACCGCGTATGCGCTGACAATTGCGCTCGCCTGATGGTCGAACGCGGCAGCGTCGGCGGATGTCATCCGGTCGAGTGAAAATCCATTCCGGGCGTGAAACGACGCGATGTAGTCGGACACTGATTGCGTGAATGAGATTGCCGGAGTTTGGACATGACCGATCTCGCGGAAGAGTCGCCGGGATTCGATCTCGGCGAGCAGGTTGTAGGGCCGATAGCGACGGTTGGTGGAATAGTGATCGATGACCGCCTGTAATGCGCTCGCCCACGGTGTCTCCGCCTCCGGGTTGGAGACGAGCGCGAGCACGCCGTTGGCCGTCAGCAGGTCGCGAAAGCGGGGCAGCACGACACTCCATTCCATCCAGTGGAGGCTGTTCGCGGTGGTGATCAGCGCATACGGAGGATTGAGCGGAACCGACTCGGCCATCCCATGGATCCAGGCGATCTTCGGCGAGTCTCCTCCCGGCCGCGTTCTGGCCCGCGCGAGCATCGCGGCGGATGGATCGACGGCGTCGATCCGCTCTGCGTGGTCGATCAGATTTCGGGCGATCTCGCCGGTGCCAGTTCCCACATCCAGCACGACGCGCGGCTCATCGACGATCAGGCCCGCAAGGACATCGAAGACCGCGTCCGGATACGGCGGTCGGAGATGGTACATCGCGGCGACGCTCGAATCGGAGAACTGTGCGCCGTACTCCGGTCCGAGGTGGTCAGGCTTGTCGGACATCGCCGCCCTCCTGCGTCAACCGGCTGTGCGAGCGACCGCGGGGTTAGGGGATGGGCGAGACGTTAAGGCGCTCGCAACGCGGTCCGCGGCACGTTCGGCGGTGAGGATGCAGTCGGGGATGCCGACGCCGTGAAGGGCGTTGCCGGCGATCGCCAGGCGGGGATGGCGAGTCAGCGCGCGCTCGATCGTCCCGATCCGATCGTGGTGGCCGAGGGTGTACTGCGGCATGCCGCGGTCCCACCGGATGACGCGGCTGAGGACTGGCTCCGCGACGATGCCGAGCACGGTCGAGAGCTCGCCCCGCAGGAGGTCGACCAGGCCCTCATCCGGCCGTTCCAGCACCGCCTCCTGTCCGGCGCGGCCCAGAAAGCCACGCACCAGCCCCATGCCGTCCGGCGCGCGACCCGGCCACTTCGACGAGAGCCAGGTCGTCGCCATCACCGGCCGGTCGGCCGTGCGCGGCACGACGTAGCCGTACCCGGTCAACGGGCGCGGCAGCTCGGCGGTGCGGAAGGCGAGGGCGACGATCGCGCTGGAGACGTGTGGCACATCTCGCAACGCCGCCGCGATGTCCTGATCGACCGTCTCCAACAACACCGGCGCGGCCCACGCCTCGGTCGCGACGATCGCGGCATCAGCTTCGATCGTTTCGCCATCATCCAGCGTCACCCGGGAGCCGTCGCCTAAAGGGGTCAAGGCGGTGACGGCGGCACCGGTCCGAATTGCCGCGCCACGCTCCACCAATGACGTCGCCAGCGCCTCGACCAGCTCGGCGAGGCCGGCCGGAAAGGTCACGAAGCTGCGCGGCCGCCCGGGCACCGGCGGAAGTGCCTGCTTGCGCGCCGCCAGCACGCCCCTGATCAGGCCACCGTGCTTCAGCTCGGCCTCACGAAGCTGCGGGAAGGTCGCCAGCAGGCTCAGCGTCCGGCCATCGCCCGCGTAGATGCCGGCCATCAGCGGCTCGATCAGGTTCAGGTAGACCTCGGCGCCGAGGCGGCGTTGGAT
>JAICKJ010000242.1 GCA_025928015.1 Thermomicrobiales bacterium | reverse complement strand
GATCGAGACCTGAGTAACGCTGGTTGTACAGATTTCCGCCGTAGGTGGTCTACGTGGAGCCGGCGGGCTCGCCGACGGGCGCTGTCTGCGCCGCCGTTGGTGTCGCGGCGACAGGACTCGGTGTCTGCGCGGCGATCAGTCTCGGCGCCGAGCCGAATAACGCGACGATGATCAACGAGGCGAAGAGCGACACGTGGGAAGGTCGACGCATCGTTCGCTCCTTTCCCGGGGCGGCGTACCGCCCCCATTCCACAAACTCCCCCGACACGACGCGCGGAAATCACGGAAGCACACCGGCGGGCCCATCCGTGAGGGCCCATTCAAGTGGCGAGGCTTCCGCTCGAGATTTTGTTGCCGCATTTGACCGGGTGGAAGGAACGTCGCTCGGGGGCGATCCGCAACGCAAGTTTCACGCCAGCGAACCGGGTCTCAGCCTGACCTACGGGCTAATCGTAGGCCCGGAGCCAGGCCGCTAGTTCGCCTCGCCAGATGCATTCGGGGGTAGTGCGACTCTCGTGCACGAGTGTGGTCAGCAGCTCGCTCGTCAGCGGCACGAGCGCCGCACTTTCTCGCTTCTCGCGGTAGGTGCCATCGCGGAGCCGCAGGATCGTGACGTGATCGGTCCGATCGTCGTAGCGCCAGATTTCCGCCACACTGAGTTTCGCATAGCTGGATAGATGGTTGAGCGATGCCTCCGCGGCGGTGATCTCGATGATCAGATCGGGCGGAGGAACGACGGGCGACTCGACTGCGTCAGCGGGTCGGGCAAGTGGCTGAGCGCCGTGCCCTTGGATGGAGAACGCAGCGTGCGGATGAACACGACCCTGCGCGCCGAGATGTAAGAGTCCGGGAAAGTCGAGTTCCGTGACCTCGAGCGGGAGCGTGTCCGCCGCCGTCAGGACGATCGCGACGAGCATGCGCAACATCACTGGCCGCCGCCGCGTTGATCGCGCGAACACCGTGCCGAACGCTTATTCCGGGAACAGATCGCTGATCGGGAGCGCGAATCCCGGAAGGACGTCGCCGCCATCAAGCGTATCGCCAGGCTCCAAGTCCAGGATCGCGCGCTCGCTCTGCCAAATCATGACATGCTGACGCTGCGAGTCGACTACCCAGACCGACTCAACGCCAGCGCTGAGATATGCCATCACTTTCTCAAGCGATTGGCTGGTTCGATCGCTCGGTGAAAGGATTTCGACCACCAAGTCGGGGGCGTGGCGAAGATAGCTCGTTTCCATTCCCTCCGCGGGCAGGTTGGCCTTGCGTACAAATGCAAGATCGGGCGCCATCACCGTGTCGGGGTTCTCTTCAATGAGAATCCCGATCTCTCCATAAACTTCGCCCAGTCCATGTGCTGCCACGAACGAGAAGAGGAGTCCGCCAAGCTTGATCTGTATCCAGCCATGACGAACTCCCGGTGGCGATACGTTGCTCAACACCCCACGAATAAGCTCGCGATGCTCGCTTCCCGGCATCTGTTCGAACTCTTCCGCCGTAATCAGCGTCGTGGTGGCCAAAGCTGACCTCCTGGAGAGCTAACGGTCGACGGAGCCGAGAACGATGTCGATCGTGCCGATGCAGGCGACGGCGTCGGCGAGCATCGCGCCGTGGACCATGTGCGGCAGCACGGCGAGATTGACGAAATCCGGAGTGCGAATGCGCAGCCGGTAGGGCATCGGGCCGCCGTCGGAGACGAGGTAGTAGCCCAGCTCGCCCTTCGACTGCTCGATGGCGGAGTAGACCTCACCCACCGGCGGGTTGAAGCCCTTGATGACCCAGATGAAATGGCGCTGCATGTCCTCGGCCGTCGTCAGCACGCCCTTGTGCGGCGGGATGACGTAGGCCGATTCATAGGCCATCAGCGGCGTGTCCATCGTCTCGCAGGCGTCGAGGCACTGCTCGACGATCCGGCACGACTGGCGCATCTCCTCCATGCGGACGAGATAGCGGTCGAAGGTGTCGCCGTACTGGCCCAAGGGCACCTCGAAGTCGAGCCGGTCGTAGACCTGGTACGGCTGCGCCTTGCGCACGTCGTAATTGATGCCCGAGCCGCGCAGGCAGGCGCCGGTCAGCGAGTACGAGACGGCGGCCTCCGGGGAGATGATGCCGACGCCCTTGGTGCGCGCCATCCAGATCGGGTTGGCGGTTAGGATGTCGGAGTACTCCTGCTGCCGGCCCGGGAAGATGCGGAGGAAGTTGCGGACCTGTGCCGCCAGCCCGTCCGGGATCTCACGGGAAAAGCCGCCGATCTCCATCATGTTCGTCGTCAGGCGGGCGCCGCACATGCTCTCGAAGATGTCGAGGATCGTCTCGCGCTCGCGGAAGCAGTAGAGCGACATGGAGAGCGCGCCGATGTCGAGCGCGTGGGTGCCGAGCCAGACGAGATGCGAGGCGATGCGGGAGAGCTCGGCCATGATGACGCGCCAGTACTGCGCGCGCTCCGGCGCCTCGACGTCACAGAGCTTCTCGACGGCGAGGACGTAGCCGAGGTTGTTCAGCGGCGCGGCGACGTAGTCGGTCCGGTCGGTCCAGGGCACGAACTGCGCGTACCGCTTGGCCTCGCCGATCTTCTCGGTGCCGCGGTGGAGGTAGCCGATGATCGGATCGCAGTCGGTGATGACCTCGCCGTCCATCTTCAGCATCACGCGCAACACGCCGTGTGTGCTGGGATGCTGGGGCCCCATGTTCAGGACCATCTCGCGATCGCCGGTCTCGAGCAGGTGATCCTCGGTCACCGTCAACGTGCCGGTCGGCGAGACGTTCTCGTTGATGACGGCGCCGGGCGTGCCGTAGGGCTGTTCCCCGGCGGTGGTCGTCGTGTCGTTGTCGTGGATGGTTGCCATCGGGGCTAGACTCCCCTGCCGGTCCAGCGCGTGCGCACACGCGGAACCGTGCGTTCGGTGTTGTAGACCGGATATTCCTTCCAGCCGCGGATCGGGTAGTCCTTGCGCAGCGGGTGCCCCTCGTCCCAATCGTCGGCGAGCAGGATGCGGCGCAGGTTCGGGTGGCCCTCGAAGATGATCCCGAACATGTCGTAGGCTTCGCGCTCCATCCAGTTCGCGCCATTCCAGAGCGGCACGAGGGACGGGACGGGTTCGCCGTCATTGCAGCCCGCCTTGAGGCGGAGCCGGGTGCGGTTTCTGAGCGAGTAGAGCATGACGGCGACGTCGAAGCGGGGCTCGGTGCGCAGCCTCAGCATGTCGACCGCGGTGATGTCGGTCAGCATGTTGAGGCTGATCTTCTCGTGGTCGCGCAAATAGGCGCAGATATCGCGGAGCGACTCGCGCTGGACGTGAATCGTCGTTTCGTCACGGAAGCGGATCACATCGCCGAGCGCATCCGGAAAGGCCTCGCGCAGCGCGCGCAACGCCGGGTGCTTGTTGATGTCGGGGTCGGTCCAGAGCTCGCGGCCCCACTGGTCGCCGGTGCCCGGCACGGCGCTGACCATGCCGCGGACTTCCGGGCTCGGGCTGGCCAGCCCGGTTTCCGGCGGGGTGCTGCGCTCGATGTCGGTCGCCGCGGCCTTGGCGTCGGAGGGTGACGGGGCGAATGCCTTGGCGTCCGCCGCTTCCACCTTCCGGTCGCCGGGAGGTGGCGCGTTCTCTTCGCGGGATTCCGACGGTTTGTCGCTCACGATTGCTCCTCTCGCGGGCCGGCGCCGCTTCTGGTGGTGTGACGAATCAGCGGGTGGAAATGTGACACCTTACCCGCGGATGCCGGCCATCGCCTCGACGCGCTCGCTGCGGCGCTGCTCTTCGGCGGCGCCGGTGCCATGCTTCTTCGCCATGGTGTCGTACTTGATGATCTTGTTCTGCAGTTGCAGCACGCCGTAGTAGAGCGCCTCCGGCGTCGGCGGGCAGCCGGGCACGTAGACATCGACCGGGATCACCTGATCGACGCCCTGCACCACCGCGTAGGTGTCGTAGGGCCCGCCGACGTTGGCGCAGCTCCCCATCGAGATGACCCACTTCGGCTCCGGCATCTGGTCGTAGAGCGTGCGCACAATCGGCGCCATCTTCTTCGTCACCGTGCCGGCGACGAACATCAGGTCCGCCTGCCGGGGCGAGGCGCGATAGAGCATACCGAACCGCTCGGCCAGGTCGAAGCGGTTCATGGAGGAGGAGATCATCTCGATCGCGCAGCAGGCGAGGCCGAACTGCAGCCACCAGAGGGAGGACCGCCGGCCCCAGTTGAAGAGGAAATCGAGCGAGGTGGTGAAGACGTTCTTTTCGAATCGATCGTCGATCAGACCCATTCGAGGGCACCTTTCTTCCAGGCGTAGATATAGCCGACGACAAGCAAGGCGATGAAGATCAGCATATCGATGAAGCCAAAGAGCCCGAGTCGGTCGAAGAGGACCGCCCAGGGATAGATGAAGATCGCCTCGATATCGAAGACGACGAAGAGCATGGCGACGACGTAGAACCGGGGGGTGAAGCGGGAGCGGGGTGGCGCGACGCCGGGCACGCCGCTCTCGTACGGTTGGGACTTCACTGTGTTCGGTTTCGAGGGCCCCACGAGGAGATTGAGCGACAGGAGGGCCATGCCCATGGCGAAGGCCGCGATCGTCATCAACGCGACGATGATCCAGTTATCTCCAAAAACAGGCACTTGTGGTCCGCTCCTCCTGGTCCGATGGAGTCCGGCCCCGGTGGCCGGAGACTGATGCGCGAGCCGGTCTGGCGCGGGCGCCGGTGGCAATGCAATGAGCGTGGATGGGAAGCGCGACGACCATGCCCTCGACCCCGGCCGGGATCAGGTGTATGGTAGCAACTCTGGTTGACGTCTCACAACATGCGTGGGCGTGTCCGGGCAGCAGCGCCGGGCCAGATGGCCAATCCAGACACATGCCGATCGTGCCCGAAACTGTATCCGTTTGGACCCGATTTGTCCGGCTGGCACAGCTACCATTGAGACAACACCATTTGATCACGTTGCCAGCCACTTCGTGATCTCCCCCTTCCCTCCAATGGTGTAGGTAACCGCGCGGGCCATCCCCCGCGCGGTTGCACTTTTCCGGACATTCAGGCACGCTCCCGGTCAGACGCGAATTGGCATGCGCAATGCGGTTCATTTGCCGGTTCGGCACACCCTGTTCACGCGAAAGGAAGCGTCTGTGAATGATCCGACCCGGGCCGAGGTGGCGGTCGTTCCCGCCCACCTGCTCAAGATGCTCCACAAGGTCGACAGCCCGACCGTCGCCAACGCCATCGAGACCCTCGATCTGCGCGATCGCTGTTCCGGTTTCATTGGCGGCCGGATCGGTTGTCGCTTCCCCGATCTCGGCCCGATGGTCGGCCAGGCGCTCACGGTGACGATGACCAGCCAGCCGGGCGATGTCCCGGACCGCGACGGGTATTGGCAGATGTGGGAGGCGCTGGAGAAGCTGCCGTCGCCGAGCGTGCTGGTGATCGCCGACGCGAGCGGCGCGCCGCACCGCTGCGCCTTCGCCGGCGAGATCATGGCGACGCTCGCCAAGCGTCTCGGCGCGGTGGGGATGGTCACCGACGGCGGCCTGCGGGACCTTAACGAGGTCCATGCCCTCAGATTCCACTACTTCATGCCGTTCCCGGTCGTCTCGCACGGGAACTTCGAGATCATCGACGTCGGCTCGCCGGTGACGATCGACGGCGAGCAGGTGCGGACCGGCGATCTGCTTCACGGCGATGCGAACGGCATCGTGATCATCCCGCCAGAGGCGTTTGACGACCTGGAAGACGGCATCCAGACCATCCAGATCAAGGAGAGCATGACGCTGGAGTACATCCGCAGCTCGGTCTTCACGCTGGAGGACTTCAAGCACAAGAGCGGGTATTGACGGCGGGCGCCGGCCATTACCGATCACGCCATCTTCTGGTAGAGTTTCCGCGAGATCCTGTGATCAGTGGAATTCGTCAGTGAGGGCGTGAGGGGAAATGTGCACTCGCGCGGTCTATCTCGGGCTCGAGGATACGGTCATCACGGCCCGGACCCTGGATTGGTTTGCCTCGATGGACACCAATCTCTGGGTCTATCCGGCCGGCCTGCGGCGTGACGGCAACGCCGGCCCCGATTCGTTCACCTGGACATCGGTCTACGGCAGCGTCACGGCCAGCGTGTATGAGAGTGCGACCTGTGACGGGATCAACGAGCGCGGCCTGGTGGCCAATCTGCTCTATCTGGCCGAGTCCGATTTCGGCGCGCTGCGTGATGGCGACCGCCGCAAGCCGATGAGCATCGGCGCCTGGTGCCAATATGTGCTCGACAGCTTCGCGACGGTGGCGGACGCCGT
>JAICKJ010000240.1 GCA_025928015.1 Thermomicrobiales bacterium | reverse complement strand
GCAACCTGCTCGTCACCCTTCTTATCGAGCCCGTAGGCGAGGGCGGAGGCGGTCGGCTCGTTGATGATCCGCTCGACGGTCAACCCGGCTATGCGCCCGGCATCCTTGGTCGCGTCGCGCTGCGCGTTGTCGAAGTAGGCCGGGACGGTGATGACCGCCTTGTCGACCTTGTCGCCGAGGTAGGCTTCGGCGTCGGCCTTCAGCTTCTGCAGGATCATCGCCGAGATCTCCTGCGGGCTGTACCAACGGTCGCCCATCTTGACCTCGACATCGCCGTTCTTGGCGGCGCGGAGCTGGTAGGGCACCAGCTTCTTGTCGCGCTCGACCGACGGATCGTTGAACTTGCGCCCCATGAAGCGCTTGATCGAGAAGACCGTGTTTTCCGGGTTGGTGACGGCCTGACGGCGCGCGAAGCGGCCGACCAGCCGCTCGCCGTTGTTCGTGACCGCCACGACGGAGGGCGTGAGTCGCTCGCCTTCCGCGTTGGGGATCACCGACGGCTCGCCGCCTTCGATGGTCGCGATGACCGAGTTGGTCGTTCCCAGGTCAATGCCGATTGTTCGAGCCATGAGTCCTGTACTCCTGTTGTGCTATCCGTTGCCCGCGGCCGGAAGAGCCGGCCGCGCCATGCGTCTTCCGCGTCGTTCAGGCCTGGGCGTGTGGCTGCTTCCGGTGCCCCTTGTCGTGGGCGGCCGCGTGGTGGCCAGCGACATCGCCGGTCTTGACCATCGCCGGCCGCATCAGGCTGTCCCCCAGCGTGTATCCCGTCTGATAGACCTCCACGACGTGGCTCCCGTGCGAGCCCGGCTCGGTCGCCACCGCCTCGTGCATCGACGGGTCGAATGGCTGGTGCAGCGCGTCGATCTCCTTGACGCCCGCCCGTTCGAGCACGCCGCGCAGCTTGCTGGCGATCAGCTCGATGCCCTTCTCCCAGCCTTTGGTCCGCTCCTCCTGTGGAATGGCGTCCAGGGCGCGCTGAAAATCATCCATCACCGGCAGAAACTGGGCCAGCACATCGCGGGTCACCACCTGCCGGACCAGCGCGCGTTCCTGATCTGTCCGCCGCCGGTAGTTGATGAATTCCGCCCGGTTGCGCTGGAGCTGGTCGACGAGATCGTCCCGCTCCGCCCGGAGCGACTGCAATGCCTCTGTCGCCGAGTTCTCGGCCGGTTCCCGCGTGTCGGGTCCATCCGGCGGCGACGGCCAGGTCTCGCTCCCGGGCGGGTCAGTCGCGCCTTGGCCCTCAGCCTGCTGCTTCTCGTCTGTCGTGTCGCTCGTCACCTTTTTCTCCATGCCAATCTATCCGGTCGGCGGTGCGCGCCGACGCCTTACGCCGAATAAAGGTCCTGCATCAGGTCGCTCATCAACCGCGCCATGTAGCGGACCGATGAGATCGAGCGCCAGTAAGGCATCCGGGTTGGCCCCAGGACGCCAAGGATGCCGGCGACCTCGCCGTCGATGCCGTAGGTGGACATCACGACCCCGAACCGGTGCAGCTCGCTCGTCGGATTCTCGTCGCCGATGAAGACCTGCACCTCGTGCCCGACCTGCATGCTGGGCAGCACCGCGCTCAGGAACGTGGTGCCCCGCAGCAGCTCCAGGACGCCCTGCGCCTCCTCGCCCGCGAACTCCGGCTGCACCAGAATGTTCTCGATGCCGGAGTGCCGCACCTGCGTCTGGTCCGCGGCGTCCATGCCCCGCAGCCCTCGCACAATCTGCTCCAGCACGAAGCGGGAGTTCCGGGACGCGCCGATGATGCGCGTGTCGATCTCGTCGGCGCTGAGCCCGCGCAGCGGCGGGACGAGCGCATCGGCCATCTTGCTGAGCGCCGCCTGGTCGTCCGCGACGGGCAGGTGCAGCATCATCTGGCGCACCGCGCTCTCCTGCGTGACCAGGATCAGCAGGGCGAGCTGTGGTTGCAGCGAGATCAGCTCGAAGTGCCGCAAGCGCGCCTTGATCGTGCGGGGCGCGGTGACGACCGAGACGTTGCCGGCCGTTTCCGCCAGCACGACGGCGGCGAACTCGATGAGCTGGTCGAGCTGGAACTCGACCTGGCGAAACTGATGCCGGATCATGATTTGATCGCCTGATGACAGCTCCGGCGGCGCCATCAGCTCGTGGACATAGTAGCGATACCCCTGATCGGTCGGCACGCGGCCGCCCGAGGTATGCGGTTGCTGGATCAACCCCACGCCTTCCAGCTCAACCATCTCATTCCGGATCGTCGCCGAGGAAACGCCCAACGCGTAGCGTTCGGTCAGCGTCTTGGAGCCGACCGGCCGCCCCGTGGCGACGTATTCCTGCACGATCAGTTTGAGGATGGTCCGCTGCCGCTCCGTGATGGATGGGGCGCGGGTCTGCGGCGTCTCCACCGTCCAAGCACCTCCAGTGCTTAGCACTCTCTGCTCGCGAGTGCTAACGCCGGAACGATAACAAGGTTGCACGGCTCTTGTCAAGCTTTGAAGGCGGTAAATCGGCGGTGGATCAGAGCGGCTGGCGTCCGCGAAACCCCTCGTCCAGCGGGTGCCAGTACGCGACGTCCGGCTCGCTGAGGTGCCAGCAGAGCAGGACGGGGCGGCCGTCGCGCAATGAGGGGAAGTCGACCAGCCCGTGGTCGATGTCCTTGACGAAGACGCCGAGCGCGGTCAGCTCCTCGAGCTGCCGGGCGATCTTCTGGTACTGCAGCGCGATCCGGCGCTCGACCTCCTCGGCCTCCGCCGCGGAGCCGTTCTGCTGCCGCTTGACCGACAGCGCGCCGAGCCGCTCGCGCAGCTCGGTCGATTGCCGCTTGTCGTCACGCAGACCGATCAGGATCGGCCGCAGCACGGGCAGGAGCGCCCGCGCCTCGTCGACCGTGAACAAGCGTGGCACCGCGGGATCGCTCCGGTAGCCAGGATCGTCCATCGTCGCTCATCCTTCCCGGTCGGGCTGGCCCCGGTCGCGGCCCAGCGCCTCGTCGATGTCGGTGACGTATCCGTTGGCGACCGTCCCGCCTCCGGGCAGGTTCGCCGGCGTTCGGCCGAAGAGCCGGGCCAGGAGCCCGGGTTGCTTCGGCGGCTTCGCTGCCTCCGTGATCCGCGCCCGCAGCTCCTTCGGCATCCGTTTCTTGTCGGGGCCGATCACCGTCGCGCCCTGAACCACCGGATGCAGATCCGGCGCGACGACGTCCATGGCCTCGAACAGGCCCAACTCGCGCTCATGGGCGTATCCGACCGCCTCCAGCAGCAGGCCGAGCATCTCCACGGCGTCGTATTCGGCCGCCGCCAGCCGCCGGGCGATCCGCGTCTCATGCTTGGCGAGCAGGGTGGCCAGGTCGGGCACCAACCGGGCCGGGACGAAGGCGCCGCCCATCATGCCCCGGCTCAGCTCCAGCCGGATCGGCAGCGTCCGCGCCGCCGGCGTCGCCAGCCCGGCGTCCACCAGCAAGCGTGACGGCGGCCGCATCAGCATGCCGATGCCGCGGTCGATCTGCGCCTCCCAGACTGTCAGGCCGAAGCGGGGAGCGGCGTAGACTGGTTGCTCCAGCGACAGCGCGACGCCGAGCGCGTAGCCGACGGCGCAGGCGGCCTCTTCGTTCCCCTCCTGCATGGCCGGAAGCTGCCGTCGAGCCGCGTCGAGCCAGGGGCCGGCCCAGCCGGCCGGGGGCGACTCATCGCCGTGGAGGACGGCGACGAATTGGTGGACGGTCGTCAGATCGAATGGTTGAATCGAGCACAGCTCCATGCCACGTCCTTCGCGGAGACCCGCGCCGTCCCCACACCGGGCTGAACCGGGCGGCGGCGCGATCGAACCATTGGTGCAACTGCCGTGTGCGCGTCATTATACGGGCGTTGGCCGCTCATGCGTGCCGGACACGACCCACGTAGCAAGGGGCAGACCAATGATCGAGGAAGCCGCGTCCGGCATAGCGCCAACGGTCCTCCAGCTCTCGCTGGATTTCGCGGGCCGGCTCCCGGCGATTGTCGTCACCCGTCGCGAACTGCGCGGCGGCACGGTGATCGAACAAAGGGCCCGGGTGAGCGCTGGCGCGCCGCGGCCCAATCTCTCCTCCATCAGCGGCGACGTGGACGAGATCATCGCGCTCGACGTGCTCGAGCACGCCCGTGACGAAGCGCGCTGGCTGGAGGCATTGGCGGATTTGGCCAATCCGGGCGCACGGTTGCATCTCCGCCTGCCGCGGCAAGGCCCGCTCACCTGGACCGATGCGCTGAACATCTATCGCTACGTCGAGGACATCACCGGTCGCGGCCAGGCCCCTCACGAGACGCGCCCGACCGGCTGGCACCGGGCCTACACGGAGGCGGAGGCGACCGCGCTGGTCGAGGCAGCCGGGTTTCGCGTCGATCGCGTCGCGCGGAGTGGCCTCAATCTGCCGGAGCCGCCCCGTCTCGCCACCCTCATCCTCGGTGATTTGGTGCTGGACCGCCCCGGCGCCGAGCGCCGGGCCCGGCGTCTCGCCAACCGGCTTGACTCCTTGGACCGGCGAATCCCCGCCGGCCCGTTGAGCACCCGCCTGGAGATGACAGCGATGAGGACGTGACGGTCGCCTGTCGTCATGCTGAGCAGAGCGAAGGATCCCCCGGCGCAGCCGGTCCGCCGCCGCGGACATCTGCGTTTTGAGAAACGAGTGTCGCCTGCGGCCAAGCGCTTCGCGCGGGGATTCCTCCCGTTGGTCAGGATGACGGTCGCGCGCAGCGCATCGCCCTGTTCAGCACCTAGCCTGCCTTGACGCCCTTCAGGGCGGCCGGGGCGGGGATGTCGATCTTGATCGGCTTGATGTAGCTGGCGACCAGCTCGACGGTGTCGTAGACGCCCAGCTCCTGCATCAGCAGCGCGAAGCGCGGACGCAGCTCGTCCATGATCGCCTGGCGCGTCTCCGCCGGCAGGTCCCACATCTGGCGCTTGAACGGCCCGAAGGCCTGTTTCCGCGTCTTGTAGTAGAACTGGGCGTCGGTCATATCGGGTTTGCGCTCGTCGCTGTGATGCTCGTCCAGATAGTGGTGGATCTCCTTCGTCAACGACTTCGGGAAGCGCGAACTGTCCAGAACCTTGTTCTGGAAGGCCGTCGCCAGGTGGACCTCGACCGCGTTCGCCTGCCGGAAGTGGCCGAACGCCTCCTCCGGCAACGTCGAGGCGCCATGCTGGACCGCCCCGCCGATGTGCCACCGCTCCTTCGCCGCCTTCGAGAGGCGCGCCAGCGTCTCGAAATCGACGTTCACGTCGGCGATGGTGCCGTCCGGCAGCGGCACGCCACCGTGGCTCGTGCCGGTCTGGACGCTGATCTTGCTGATCCCGGCCAGATCGGGGCCGCCGTCCTTGCTCAGCCGTTCCAGCTCTGCCACATACCCGGCCATGAAGGCGTCGAGGTCCTCGACGGTGCTGTTCTGCTTGCCGACCTCGCCGATCTCCGCGCCGACGGAAACGGTCATCCCCTGCGGCTGGGCCTCGCGGACGACCCGCGTCAGCTCGGCCGTATTGACGTAATTCGCCTTTTGCTGCTCGGCGAGCGTGGGGTAGGAGAGGTCGACGAGCGTCGAGCAGTCGATGTCGATGTTCCCGTAGCCGGCGGCGATCGCCTCCCGGATCAAGTCCGCGATGCCGTTGATTTCCTTGTCCGGGTCGCTGCCGTATCGCTTGGCATTCGCCTGATAGTGGTCGCCCTGGATGAAGACCGGTCCCTTGTGCCCTTCCTTGATCGCGGCCGCCAATACGTTGCTGGCATATTCGGCCGGGCGCTGTTCGGTGTAGCCCATCTCCGAGCGGGCCAGCTCGAAGACGTGCGCGCCGACCTTGTGCGCGTGCGCCGCCTGGAAGACGGTCCGCGCCATGTCGTAGGTCAGCCCGCGCAGATTGATCGCCGGCGTCACCTTGTTGTTGTACTCGCCACGGCCACAGGCCATGTAGAGGTCGTTGATCGAGGCCGTATAGGCGCCGGTCCGCGCCGCCGCCTGCCGGATCAGCCAGGTGCTGACCGCTTTCGCGTCATCGTTGCCGAAGACCGCCGTCCAGACCAGCCGGTCGATCAGCTCGCCGCGCAACCCGCGTTCGTCCTCGACCGCGACGCCGCTTGCGTCGAAGCGCAAGATGCCGTCGCAGGCGCGGGTAATATCGGAAATCGATGAGAAAACCAGATCGGCCACGGTGCCTCCCTTCAGCCAGCATCAATGCACGGCGCGGTCCGCGCCGCCCCGCTGTCCCATTTCTGCGCACACTATCGCAGATGCGGTGCCGTGTCGCGCCGGGAACGACAACAGCGCGGCTCCCCGGCCGGGGAGCCGCGCTGTTGTCGTTCCCGGCGCGACACGGCACCGCATCTGCGATAGTGTG
>JAICKJ010000350.1 GCA_025928015.1 Thermomicrobiales bacterium | reverse complement strand
TGATGGCCGGGGAAACCCGGCCATCGTCTTGTTGCGCCCGGAGCGCGCACCGAGCGGGAGGAATCGATGCCGGCGACGATCATCATGGGTGGCATGTGGGGCGACGAGGGCAAGGGCAAGCTGACGGACGCGCTCGCCTCGAACGCCGATATCGTCGTGCGCGCGAACGGCGGCAGCAACGCGGGGCACACCGTGGAGACAGACCTCGGCGTTTTCAAGCTCCACCTCGTCCCCTCGGGCATCCTGCATCCGGGCGTCATCTGCGCGATCGGCGCCGGCGTCGTGATCGAGCCCCGGACGCTGATCACCGAGCTGGATAACCTGATCGCGCGGGGCATCGACGTCTCCAACCTGCGCATCTCCGACCGCGCGCACATCGTGATGCCCTGGCATCCGTTGATCGACAAGCTGGAGGAACAGCGGCGCGAAGGCGAGGAGATCGGCACCACCCTGCGCGGCAACGGTCCGGCCTACGCCGACAAGGTCTCGCGGCACGGTCTCCGCATGGCCGACATGCGGCGGCTCGACGGACTCCGGCGCAAGCTGGCGATCGAGCTGGACGCCCGGAATCAAATCCTGCAGGGGGTCTACGGACAGGAACCTCTCGATTTCAACCGGATCTATCGGGATTTCGTCGAGTACGCCGACCGGCTCGTGCCGTACCTGACGCCGACCGAGGTGTTGGTGCAGGATGCGCTGGAGAATGACCGCCGGGTGCTGGTCGAATGCGCCCAGGCGGCGCTGCTCGACATCGATTACGGCACCTACCCGTACGTCACCTCGTCGTCGCCGACGGCGGCGGGCGCCTGCCAGGGCGCCGGCGTGGCGCCAACCCAGGTCGAGAAGATCATCGGCGTCTACAAGGCCTACACGACCCGGGTCGGTGCGGGGCCAATGCCGGCCGAGCTGAAAGACGAGACCGGCGAGCTGATCCGGCGGCGAGGCAACGAATACGGCACGACGACCGGCCGTCCCCGCCGGACCGGCTGGTACGACGCCGTGGCAGCGCGGCATACCCGCCGGCTCAATGGGGTGACGGATATCGCGCTCACGTTGCTGGATGTGCTCGATCCGTTCCCGGAGATCTCGCTCTGCACCGCCTACGAGGGTCCGGAGGGCGAATTCACCCACCTGCCCGCGCTGATCGAGGACCTGGAAGGCGTCGAGCCCGTCTGGGCGCGGATTGCGGGCTGGCAGGAGGACATCACACGGGTTCGCAGTTATGACGAGCTGCCGGCTCAGGCGCGTGCCTACCTCGCGACGATCGAATCGCTCACTGGCGCGCCGATCACCTTCATCGGTGTCGGTCCGGCTCGGGAAGCGCTGATCGATCGCCGCTTGGCTGAAGCGCGGAGTTGACGCACGTGTTGGTTGCGCTGGCCGCTGCGGCGGGAGATTCTCCCTTCCGGTCAGAATGACAACGAGGCGGCCGGCCGGAACCGCGGCGATTGGTGAGCAAGTTCAGCGAAAGGCGGCCATCTCGTCAGTTGGGTCGCGGGCCATCAGTTCGGCGATGGCGGCGAGGGGCGACTTGCCGGCGAAGAGGACGGCGTGCATCTGGTCGGTAATCGGGATCGACACGTCGAGCGCCCGGCCGAGCTGGACCGCCGCGCGGGTCGTCGGCACACCTTCGGCAACCTCATTCATCTCCGCCAGAATCTCGGCCAGCGTCCGACCCTTGGCCAGCTCGACGCCGACGCGGTGATTGCGTGAGAGCGGGCTGGCGCAGGTCGCCATGACATCGCCGATCCCGGCGAGTCCGGCGAACGTGAGCGGCTCCGCGCCACAGGCGATGCCGAGTCGCGCAATTTCGGCGATCCCTCTTGTCAGGAACGCCGCCTTCGCATTGTCGCCGGCGTCCATCCCGTCGGCGATGCCGGCGCCGATCGCGAGGATGTTTTTCAGGGCCCCGGCCATTTCGACGCCGATCACGTCGGCGTTCGTGTAGATCCGGAAGCGTGACGAGGCCAGCGCTGACTGGACGGCGCGGGCGCCCTCAGCATCAGTGGACGCGATCACGGTGGACGCGGGCTTGCCGGCAGCGATCTCGGTGGCGAGATTGGGTCCCGAGAGCGCACAGATCGTTGCCGTCATGCCCATGTTGCGCAGCTCTTCGTCGATCATCTGGGTCGGTCGCCGGAACGTCGCGATCTCCAGCCCCTTGGCGCACGAGACGACGATCTTCCCGTCGAGAAGCGGCGCGATCGGGCGGATCGCCTGGCGCATCGCCTGAGCTGGCACGGCGATGAGCACGATGTCGGCTGATGCCAGCGCAACCTCCGGTCTGGAGCTCACCTTGATGCTGCGCGGTAGGAGGCGGCCGGTCGGGTCGCGCGCCAACAGCGCGGCCCGCTGGCCGGCGCGATCGGCGAGCAGGGCCAGCGTCGTGCCCCATGCGCCCGCGCCGACGATCGCGATGTTCACAGGGGCCCGGCGCCGCGTCTCGGCCATTGATGGTCTCCTCTGGCATGCCGGCAATCGACGCCGGTACCATCTCCGGAGCGAAGACGGCCTTTCGGGTCCTGATGAGGGGAGATGGCGTGAACGACACGACGACCTTACTCGACAGCGTGCAAATCCAGCAGATTATCCCGCACCGCTATCCGTTTCTGCTCGTCGACCGGATGGTGGAGCTGGAAGCCGGCGTGCATGGCGTCGGCATCAAGAACGTGACGATCAACGATCAGTTCTTCGCCGGCCACTTTCCGGCTTACCCGGTCATGCCGGGCGTGCTGATCGTCGAGGCGATCGCGCAGGTCGGCGCGGTGGCGCTGTTGAGCCTGGATCAGTACAAGGGGCAGCTCGCGTTCTTTGCCGGGCTCAATAACGTGCGCTTCAAGCGCCAGGTCAAGCCAGGCGACACGCTGCGGATGGAGGTCGATCTGAATCAGGTGCGGCGCAACATCGGCACCGGCACTGGCACGGCGACCGTCGACGGCGAGGTGGCCTGCAAGGGCGAGTTCATGTTCGCGCTGGCGCCGAATCCGATGGCCGGCGGCGAATGAGCGGCCGGCCGGTCGTCGGGATCGACGCGAGCCGCGCCTTCCCGGCCGAACGCACCGGCACCGAGACCTATTCGTATCAGCTCCTGCGGGCGCTGATCG
>JAICKJ010000047.1 GCA_025928015.1 Thermomicrobiales bacterium | reverse complement strand
TGTTGCGTCGCTGTGAAGAAGGCCATCCCACGGACGAGCACCTGCGACAGCGTTACGTGCAGCTGTTGCACCGCATGATGGCCACGCCGAACGAGGCCGCGAGATGAAGATCCTGATGTCGGCCTATGCCTGTGAACCGGGCAAGGGGTCAGAGCCCGCCGTCGGCTGGAACTGGGCGAAGCAGGCGGCGCGCGTTCATGAGGTGTGGGTGCTGACGCGGGCCAATAACCGCGCGGCGATCGACGCTGAGCTCGCGGCTCGGCCAGTGCCAAACCTGCATTTCATCTATCACGATCTCCCCCGCTGGGTGAGCCGGTGGAAACACGCGCCCGGCGGGCTCCATGCCTACTATCTCCTCTGGCAACTCTCCGCGCTGCCCCTGGCACGCCGGAGTCACCGCCGCCTGGGCTTCGATATCGGACATCACGTGACGTTCGTGTCACTTCGTTACCCGACGTTTCTCTCCGTGCTGGGCATCCCCTTTATCTGGGGACCGGTCGGCGGCGGCGAGCGCGCGCCCCGGCGCTTCTACTCCATCTACGGCCGGCATGGCGCAGCGATGGAAGCCGTTCGGGAGATCAGCGCGGCGCTCGCCCGCTTCGATCCTTTCGTGTGGTTGACGGCGCGCCGGGCCAAGGTCGTGCTCGCCACGACCTCCATGTCAGCCGCCGCGGTCCCGACCCCGGCGCGCCGCAAGCTCACCGTGATGCCCGCCATCGGCATTGACGAGCGCGCCTGTCCCTCGCGCGCCAACCTCGGCCCATCCAACACACTCCGCCTGATTTACGTCGGCAATCTCCTCTACTGGAAAGGGCTGCGGTTGGGGTTGGCGGCAATGGCCCGGGCATGCGACGCCGGCACGGCGCTCACGTTGACGGTCATCGGCGATGGTCCATACCGTGGCGAGCTTGCCCGGCGCGCTGAGCGCCTGGGAATCGCCGACCGCGTGTGCTTTCTCGGGCAGATGCCCCGGGACGAGGTGCTGGAGAGATACAACGCCCATGACGCCATGCTCTTCCCCAGCGTCCACGATTCAGGAGGATTTGTCGTGCTCGAAGCAATGATGGCAGGGCTGCCCGTGGTCTGCCTCGATCTCGGCGGGCCAGCATTGAGCGTGACGGACACCACGGGGATCCGCATCCCCGCCCATGCTCCCGCACAGGTCGTCAGCGATCTGGCAGACGCATTGCAGACGCTGGCGCGGAGCCCCGAGCTCCGTCGGCAGATGGGTATCGCGGGACGGCAACGTGTCCACGACGTCTACGCGTGGGATCGCAAAGGTGAGGTGATGGACAAGGTGTATGAGCTCGTCGGGCAGGCAGCGCGGCCAGAAGGTGCACCGTCATGCGCGTAGCGTGGCCGGACCTCACCGTCTTTCAGGTGCCGATGGTCGTCGCCGGCGTGAGCGTGCTCGCGATCATCGTTGGCCTCGCCCAATTCGTGGCTCCGATCATCGGGCCGGCGATGATCATCGGCGTCGTCACCTCGCCGCTCTTCCTCGTCGTGCCGCTCGATCTCCAGGTGATCGGAGTCCTGGTGCTGCTGGTCTGTAGCCGGCTCCTCCTCCTCGTCGGCGCCCCCTCACTCATCACGTATGCGCACTTCGGACTGCTTCTGCTGATGCTGGCCGGCCTGATGCTCCGGCAGGTGATCTTGCGCGTGCCGCCGGCGCCAATCCCGGCACGCATCTATCGCCTCATGGCGATCCTGGCGATCGTCATCTGCACCTCCGCCGCCATCAACGGCTGGTACGCCTTCCGACCCATTCTGTCCTGGCTGACGTGGATCGAGCCCTTCGTGCTCTTCGCGGTGGTGTACTCGCTGTCCGCGCCGGCGCGGAAGCGAATCCGCCTGGTCCTCGTCGGTCTCGCGGTGCTGCAAATCCCGTTCGCGCTCTCCCAGTTCGCGCAGCATGGCGGCGGCGACGATGTCAAAGGAACCTTGATCGCCCAAGGGGCGGGCCACCACATCCTGGGCGCCATCGGGATCATTGGCGGCCTCATCCTCATTCTGGACCGTCCGAGCCACTCGGCGCTGCAACTGTGGCGTGTCGGGCTCCTCGGGATGCTCTTCAGCCTCGGGCTCCTCTCCGATGCCAAGCAGGTCTACGGCGCGTTGGCCATCGCGGCGCTCCCCTTCGTCCTGCCCATGGCACGCACACGCCCGACAATGGTGATCACCGGCGCCTTGCTCATCGTCGGGCTCGCATTCGTCGGGCCTCTGCTGGACCCCTCTTTCGCCACGACCTTCAATAGGAAGGATGTCGAGCGGAACCTCACCAATAAATTCAGCTATGTCCCGTACATCGTCAATCATCTTGGCCCCGTCAGCACGGTCATCGGGGACGGCCCCGGGATCGGGGCGTCGCGCATCGCCCAGCTCACCCTCCCTGCCTACGGTCATGTGCCAACATTTCTGGTCGGCTCCGCGCCCGCGCCACTCGCCGACCATCTCCAGCAGGCAGACATGAAACGCCTCAAGGGCAGAACGGGCTCCTCAACGGACTCACCGCTGAACTCCGTGATCAGCCTCTTCACCGACCTGGGAATCGTGGGGTGCGTCGTCTACTTCGCGCTGGCCACGGCGGTCTGGCGCGCGCTGGCCAACTACCCGCCGTTCGCCCGCACGATTGGCCAGACGCTGCTGCTCATGGCGCTGATCCTGGGCTTGGTCTTCACCTGGCTCGAAGAGCCGGTCTACACCGTCTACCTGGCGACGACGCTCGCCACGCTGGCGCCGTCGGCCGCAGTCGCCGTCAACGCGCGCCGTCTCACGCCGTATCGCCTTCCTGCGGCCCACCAGGTTGCCCATGCGCATCCTTACCATTCATAACCATTACCAACAGCCGGGCGGCGAGGACGCCGTCTTCGCGGCAGAGTCGGATCTGCTGGCGCAGCACGGCCATGCCGTCCACCGCCTCGAGTTCGACAATCACCGCATCCCGGCCCGCCGCTCGCTGCGGGATTCCGCGCGATTGGCCGTCACCACGGTGCGCTCGCCCGACGGGATGCGCCGGGTCCGGGAGGCGATCGACGCGTTTGCGCCGGACGTGGCGCATTTCCACAACACGTTCCCGCTCGTCTCGCCCGCCGCCTATGGCGTCTGTCAGCGGGCCGGCGTGGCGGTGGTGCAAACCCTCCACAATTACCGCCTGCTCTGCCCCAGCGCGACGTTCTTTCGCGCGGGACGGCCGTGCGAGGACTGCCTCGGCCACGCGGTGCCTTACCCGGGCATCGTGCACGGGTGCTACCGCCAGTCACGCGGCCAAACCGCCGTCGTCGCCGCGATGCTGGCGGTCCACCGATTCCGCGGGACGTGGCAGCACGATGTCGATCGGTACATCGCCCTGACCGATTTTGCCCGTGACATGTTCGTCGCGGGCGGGCTCCCCGCCGGCCGGATCGTCGTCAAACCAAACTTCGTCGCGCCCCCGCCGGCGCCGGACAGCACCGCGCCACGGACGGGGTTCCTGTTCGTTGGTCGGCTGGCGCCCGAAAAGGGCATTGCCACGATGCTCGATGCGTGGACTCGTGGCGATCTTCCGGTCCTGACGATCGCGGGCGACGGCCCCCTATCACCCCTGTTGCACCGCGCGGCAGACACGGCGCCCGTCCAACCATTGGGGCGCCTCGCCGCCGCTGAGGTGCTCGGCCATATGCGGTCAGCATCCGCGCTCATCTTCCCGTCCATCTGGTACGAGGGCTTTCCTGTCACGATCGCGGAGGCATATGCATGTAGCACACCGATCATTGCATCGCGCCTTGGGGCCATGGCCGAAATCATCGAAGACGGCGTGACCGGTCTGCTCGTCGAACCGGGCAACGCCGATGACCTGGCCGCCAAGGTCCGGTGGGCTGGTGCCCACCCGGAGGAGATGCGGCGCATGGGCGAGAACGCGCGGCGCGCGTACGAGGCCACCTACACACCAGAGCGGTCCTATGCCGCGCTGACGGAGATTTATCGGCAGGCGGTCACCCGTGCCGGCCGGCGCTCCCACGCCGTCGCGGTGGCCCGCCACACAGAGAGGAACTGATGATGCGCATACTCGTCACCGGCGGCGCCGGATTCATTGGCAGTCACCTGACGGATCGCCTGGTCGGGCAGGGTCACGACGTCGTGGTGGTCGACAATTTTCTGACCGGCCGCTACACCAATCTCACGCAGGCCAGCACGCATCCGAACCTGCAGATTCTCCACCATGACATGATCGAGCGGCCGGCGCGCGACCTCCTGCCCAGTCCCTTCGACCGCGTCTACAACCTGGCGTGCCCGGCCAGCCCCCGCGGCTACGGCGCCTACCCGATCGAAACGCTCCTGGTCAACGCCAACGGCACCCTCCACGCGCTGGAGATCGCGCAACGCGATGGGGCCCGCTTCCTTCAGACCTCGACCTCCGAGGTCTACGGCGATCCCACCATCCATCCACAGGTGGAAGACTACTGGGGCAACGTCAACCCCAACGGGCCCCGCTCGTGCTACGACGAAGGCAAGCGATTCGCCGAGAGCCTGACGATGGAGCACGTCCGCCGGCACGACCTCGATGCGCGCATCGCCCGGATCTTCAACACCTACGGCCCCCGCAACCATCCGCGGGATGGCCGGGTCGTGCCGAACTTCTGCCTCCAGGCGCTCGCTGGCGAACCACTCACCGTCTATGGCGACGGCTCGCAGACGCGATCCTTCTGTTACGTCGATGATCTGGTGCGCGGTCTCGAGCTCCTGATGGAAACCGATGGCCTTGCCGGTGAAGTCGTCAATCTCGGCAACCCCCTTGAAGTCACCATGATCGAGCTTGCGCAACAGGTCATCGACCTGACCGGCTCGACGTCCACCATCTGCCATGTCCCGCTGCCCAAGGATGACCCGACACGGCGGCGCCCCGACATCCGCAAGGCGCAAACGCTCCTCAACTGGGAACCGGATATTCCGCTCGCATCCGGCCTGGGGCCAACCATCGAGTACTTCGCCGGGGTGCTGACATTGCAATGAGCAGCGGCAACCGCTCACCGCACACATTCGCCAATGACGAGGCGTCGCGCCGGCTCCGCCGGCGCACGCGGGCACGTCTGGCGGTGATGCTGGATCTCACGCTCCTGATCGTCTTGCCCGTGGCCGTCGTGCTCGTGGCGCGTCTGACCGCGCTGGGTCCCACCGTGGCGACCTTCCGGTACAACCGCTCCGAGGGGCTCCATGCCGGTGATGTCATCGCGCTCTTCCTGGCGGGGCCGGTCTGGTGCTGCGCCCTCCTGGATCTGACGCGTCGCATCGGCGGCGGAAACCGGCGCGATGGGAGCAGGCCGTGAACTGCTGCCGGCGAATCGCAACACCATGACTATCGTCAAACGCACAATCCAGTAGTACTATGCTCATCAGTATGGGGCCAGACCAAACCGGATATTGTTGCCACGCGCGTTCCAAGGACGGATGCCATGGATCTCGATCTCAGACGGATTCTCTGGATCGGCCGCCACTGGTGGTGGCTGCTGCTCCTCGTTCCCGTCATCGCCGGCGTCTCCGCGCACCATTTCAGCGCGAAGCAGATACCTCTCTACATGGGCTCCGCCCGGCTGCAGGTGAGTCCGGCGAACGGACTGGGCTCGGCCGATCTTGGCTCCATCCAGACGAGCCAGAGCCTCGCCAACACCTATCTGGTGATGATCCCCTCGCGGCCAGTCATGACCAAGGTCGTCGATGATCTCCATTTGCCCTACGGTCCCGGCGTGTTGCAAGCAAAGACCTCGGTCAGTATCGTCGGCAGCACGTTCCTCATGGAGATCGACGTCGCCGATCCGAATCCGGAACAGGCCGCGCGCCTCGCCAACGCCATTGCCCAGACGTTCGTGACCTACACCGCCGAACAGGTCACACAGCAGAAAAGCCCCACGCGGAACGCGCTGGACAGCCAGATCGCTGACACGAATGCCCAAATCGCCGCCCTCGAAAAGCAGATCAACGACCTTGAATCGCAGCTCAAACTGCCGGTGACCGGAACGCCAACGGCCCAGCAGAACGTGGCTATCGCCAATACACAGGCGCAACTGACGTCGTTGCGATCGACGCTGAGTGATCAGCAGCTCAGGCTCAACCAGCTCCAGGCCACCGCGAATCAACTGGACCTGGCCACGGTCTCCGCACAGAATCAGGTGAGCATCTTCGAGCCCGCCATTACGCCGACGGCGCCCTTCACCACGGGAACCGCCAGGCGGGACACCCTCGTGGGCGTCTTCACCGGGCTGTTCCTCGCCGTCGCCGCCGTGATCTTCCTCGAGTTTCTGGACACGACGATCAACGCCGGGACCGATTTTCTGGAGGTGGCGAGCGGGCCCCTGCTGGCGACCATCGACCGCGTGCCGCGATTGCGTCGTGGTCTGGACCAGATCTTTGTCGTCACGCGGCCGACACGTCACGCCGCTGAGTCGATCCGCCTCATCCGTACCAATCTCGACTTCCTGGCGACCGCGAAGCGCGGTGTCGTGCTCGTCGTGACGAGTCCGGGCGGCAAGGAAGGCAAGAGCACCATCACGGCGAATATCGGCATGGCGTTCGCGCAGGCAGGCATGTCGGTGACGATTATCGACGCCAATATGCGCAATCCGTCGCAGCACCGCATTTTCGAGCTGTCCAACGAGCGGGGGATGACGTCACTGCTCTCCGACGCCTCGCTGCCGTGGGAAGACGTCGCCGTGCATGTTGCGTCCAACCTGACGGTGATCATGTCCGGACCGCCGCCGGCCAACCCGGCCGATCTTCTGAGCCAGGAGCGCTGGCGTCAGCGCCTGGAGGACATCCGCGCCGCCTCGGATGTGATCCTCATCGACACCCCGCCAGTCCTGAACGTGAGCGACGCATTGGTGGCCGCCGGCAAAGCCGACGGCGTGGTCCTCGTCTGCCGGTCCGGTCGGACCCGCGTGGAGGCGATGGGCCGCGCGGCCGCATCGTTGCGCCAGGCCGGCGCGCATCTCATCGGGATCGTGGTGAACCAGCAGTCGGGGAGTCGGAAGGGTTACTACACGTCACCCCGTCCGTCCACGCCTCAGTATCCGGCGCCTGGCGCGCCGTTCACGGTCACCACGTCGTCCTTCCCAACGGCTGGCCAGTCCTCAGGAAACGAGCGGACGTATGAACGCCACGTCGTCTGATCCGCGCTGTCCGTTGCGTCGGCCGGCGACGTCAGATACGCAGCAATGTCGAAGAGTGGCCGGCCCGGATCAGCTCATGTGAAGGGTGCTGGCGATTGTCATCAGCATCGATTCCAGGTCGAAGGGCTTGTCGATCCGGACCGCGCCAGCCCCGGCGTCAGGAGTGATCGGGGCGGCGCTCATCAGGATGACCGGCGTCGCATCGCCATGTGCCCGCAACGCGGCGACCAGGCCGTACCCGTCCAGTACCGGCATCATGACGTCCGTCAGAATCACATCGGCGGCCGCTTCGCGATGGAGCGCGAGCGCTTCGCGACCATTCGCCGCGGTCCGGACCGCGTACTGCTCGTCAGTCAGAATGGTGGTCAGGATGTCGCGAATGGCGGGTTCATCATCGACGACGAGGATCAGAGGTGGCATGGGTGCCCCCAGGCGGCGACCGGCGCAAATGCGATCGTCGTCGCCCTTCAGGAGCGCAAAACCGATGCCGCCTCGGGGTGGCCGATAGCGACGTGCAACGTCGCGTCATTCCGCTCAACGCATCGCGCCAGATCCATCGCCCATAACGATATCGAGCGCGAACCGAGCGCGTCCCGGTCGTACGTGCCGTCGACGTGAGAGAAGGAGTGATCGATACTCCGCGCATGGCCGGATCCGCTCGCCCGTCCGCCCGGCAGGTGGCGCGTGGCTACCTCGTCCTGCCGCACGCCGTGCCGATCATCGTCGTAATGGCCGCGACCGCCGCGTTCGCCCTCGTCGCCAGCGGCGGCTGGCCGGGGTCCGGCCGGATGGTCTGCCTGCTGGGCGCGATGCTCGGCGGGCAGCTCGCGATCGGCGCCGCCAACGAGCTCATCGACGCCGACCTGGACACGAGGGCCAAGCCGTCGAAGCCGATTCCCGCCGGGCTCGTCTCCCGCCGCGGCGCGCGGCTCGTCGTGGCCGGCGGGCTGCTCCTGCTGGTCGCCGGGAGCCTGCGATTCAGCCTTGGCGCGTTCGCCCTGTGCGCCCTCGGCACCGGCGCCGGCATCGCCTACAGCCTCTGGTTCAAACGCACGATCTGGTCGTGGATCCCGTATCTCGTCGCGCTGCCGTTGCTGCCGATCTGGGTCTGGACGGCGCTCAGCAGCGTCCCGCCCGGCATCTTCGCGATCTACCCGATCGGCGCGGCGGCGGTCGTCGCCGTCCAGATCGCCCAGTCGCTGCCGGATGTCGCGGCGGACCGCCAGTCGGGGGTGCGGACGCTCGCCGTCGCGCTCGGGGCCGACTACGCCCGCGCGGTCTGCTGGAGCGCGCTGTTGCTGGCAGCCGCGCTCGCCTCCCTGCTCGCTCCCTGGCTGACGGACCACCCGTCCCGCGTCTGGACCGCGGCGCTCGTGGCGACGGCGCTGGTCGGGCTCAACGCGGTTATCTGGCAGAGGAATGCCGCGCGAGGGACGCTGGCCGCGTTTCCCTGTGTCGCAATCGCGGCCGCGGCGCTCGGGACCGGCTGGATGGCGGCGCTCGTTACGCTCTGATACTGGACCGGTGGCCCGGCCCGTGCCAACGACGGCGACAGGTCCGGGCCACATGCCTGCTGAAGAGGAGCACATGACGATGGTGAGAACGGCGCGCGATCTTGGCCAGCGCCTCCTCGCGCCACCACCCAGAAGCGAGGAAGCGGAGCTGCTCGACGCACGGGCGCACGATCCGGACGAGCTGGCCGCCAACTTTCGCGATATCCGCCGGGTCAACCGCTTGCTGGGCGGCACCGCGACCGTCCTGCGCCACCTCCCGGCGCTCCTCGACCGGGTCCCGCCGGGGCAGCCGGTGACCGTGCTCGATCTCGCGACCGGATCGGCCGACATCCCGCTCGCGATCCACCACTGGGCGGCGAGACGCGGCCTGACCCTGGCGATCATCGCCAGCGACGCATCGGACGAGATGCTGGCACTGGCGAAGGAGCAGATCGCCGGTGTGCCCGCGATGACGCTGGCCAACTACGACGCGCGGGCCGTGCCGCTACCGGACCAGTCGTTCGACGTCGTCCTCTGCTCCCTCTCGCTCCACCATTTCGCGCCCGACGACGCCGCGCGGGTGCTCGGCGAGATGGATCGGCTCGCGCGGGCCGGCTTCATCCTCAATGACCTCCGCCGTTCTCGCCCCGGTTACGCCGCCGCCTGGCTCGCCGCGCACCTGACGACCCGCAACCGGCTCACCCGCAACGACGCGCCACTCTCCGTGCGCCGGGCGTACACTCCGGGGGAGCTGGCCGACCTCCTGCGTTGCGCTGGAGTCACGAATGTTGCGATCTCGACCCACCCCTGGTTCCGCCTGGCCGCGGTGAAGACGAGGACCGCCGGCGATGCGTAACCAGGTCCTGGCCTCGCGCGATGCCGAGGTGATCGTGGTCGGCGGCGGCCCGGCCGGCAGCACGCTGGCCGCTGCCCTGGCCGAGGCCGGGCGCGAGGTGCTGTTGCTCGACAAGGCCCGCTTCCCCCGCCATAAACCGTGCTCGGATTACGTCAATCCGGCGGGTGCGGAGCTGCTCGCGGAGATGGGTGTGCTCGATGAGGCGCTGCGACTCGGGGCGCGGCGTATGGAGGGGATGATCGTCCACGCGCCGAATGGCGCGGCGTTTACGGCGCACTACGCGCGGGCGGAACCGGGACGGGCCGCGCTCGGCCTCTCGCGCTACCAGCTCGATCGTCTCCTGCTGGAGCGGGCAAGAGCGGTGGGCGTCACGGTGTGCGAAGGCGCGCACGTCCGGGGCGTGCTGGAGAATAGTGGGCGCGTCACCGGTATCCTCGCCACAATCGACGGGAGCCGCGACGCGCTCCGTGCATCGCTGGTCGTGGGCGCGGACGGGCGCCACTCGGCCGTCGCCCGGACCCTGCGCGTGGCGTCGCCGCTCCGGTGGCCGCGCAAGACCGGGCTGGCCGCGCATTTTCGCGGCGTCGCCGAGGGCAATGGCTTCGGCGAGATGTTCGTCGGATCGCGCGTCTACGCGGGGCTCGCCCTGCTGGAAGACGGGCTGACGAATGTCACGGTCGTCGCCAATACCAGCGACGTCGCCCGGCGACCCGGCTCGATCGAGCAGTTCTTCGCCGCGGCCACGCAGGAGCTGCCCGCAATGGCTCGCCTGCTCGATGGCGCGGAGCGGGTCGGGACGATCCGGGGCGTCGGGTCGATGGCCTGCCGGGCGCGGCAAACCGCGGGGAACGGTTGGCTGCTCGTTGGCGATGCCGCCGCCTTTCTCGACCCCTTCCCCGGCGAGGGGATCGAGCAGGCCCTGCGCAGCGCGATGCTCGCCGCGCCGGTGATCGACGCCGCACTCGATGGCGACGACTGCTCCGCCGCGGCCCTCGCCCCCTACCGGCTGGCCCGGCGCCGGGCCTTCACGGCGAAACGGCAAGTGAGCTGGATCGTGCAGGGGTTCGTCAACAATCCGCCGCTGATGAACCACGTGACGGCGCGGCTGGCGCGCCGCGATGAACTGGGGCTGACCCTCGCGGGTATCCTCGGCGGCTTCCAGCCGGCCACCAGGGCGCTCGACCCGCGCTTTCTGGCACGGCTGTTGCGTCCCTGACGGGCATTTGCTGCCTGATGCGACGAAGGGGCGACATGCGCACCGCGAACACCGTACAAATGGCCGGCGACCTGGAGCAGATCGTGGCGCTGGCCGGGGATGTCGAGCGCTGGCCGGTCATCCTGCCGCACTACCGCTGGGTCACCCTCCTCGATGGCGGCGACGACGAGAAGACGGTCGAGATGGCGGCGCGGCGCGGCCGGTTTCCCGTCAAGTGGCGGGCGATCCAGCGAATCGCGCGGGACGGTGCCACCCCGGTCATTCACTACCATCACATCCGGGGCGTTACCCGCGGCATGGTCGTCGCCTGGACCTTCGATCCGCAGCCGGGCGGCGTCCGCGTGCGGATCGACCACGAGTTCAGCCCATCGTGGCCGCTGGTTGGCGACCGGATCGCGGATCGGGTCATCGGGCCGTCCTTCGTCGAGCCGATCGCCAGCCAGACGCTCGGCACAATCAAGGCGATCGTCGAGGACCGCGATCCTCGCTTCGATGTACGCGGGCGGCCACGGCCATGAGACAGCGCGTCGCGATCACCGGCATCGGCGCGATCACGCCGATCGGCACCAGCGTCGAAGGGCTGTGGGATGGCGTGCGCCGAGGCACATCCGCCGTCCGCGCCATCACGCGCTTCGACGCCTCGCCCTTCTCCAGCCAGGTCGCCGCCGAAATCTGCTTCGACCCGTTGGACTACCTGCCGCCGAAGCGGGCGCGGCGGCTCGACCGCTTCTCGCAGTTCGCGCTCGTGAGCGCCCAGCTGGCGCTGACCGACGCGAAGCTGACGGCGCAGGAGGCGGCCTGCCACGGCGCCGGCATCTACATCGGCTCGGCGCTTGGCGGCGTTGCCTTCGCCGAGGAGCAACACGCGGCGTACATGAGCGCGGGACCGAAAGCGGTCAATCCGCTCCTCGCGCTCTCTGTCTTCGGCGGCGCGGCCTCGTCGAACGTGACGATCGAGCTTGGGCTGCATGGTCCCTCGCTGGCCTACGGCAACTCGTGCGCGGCCGGGATGATCGCGATCGGCGAGGCGGCGCGGCTGATCGCCGAGGGCCGCCAGCCGGTCATGCTCGCCGGTGGGGCCGAGGCGCCGCTGGCCCCGCTCACCTTCGGCGCCTTCGCCATGATCCGCGTCCTCAGCACCCGGAACGACGATCCGGCGACCGCGAGCCGGCCCTTCGATCGCGACCGCGATGGTTTCGTCATCGCCGAAGGGGCGACGGTGCTCGTGCTGGAGTCGTTCGCGCACGCCCACGATCGCGGCGCTCATATCTACGCCGAGCTGGCCGGCTACGGCACGACGAGCGACGCCTTCCACATGACCGCGCCGCACCCGGACGGCACGCATGCGGCCGGCGCGATGACGGCCGCGCTCAAAATCGCCGGGCTGCTGCCGGCGCAGATCGACTACGTGAACGCGCACGGCTCGTCGACCGTGCTGAACGACCCGACCGAGTGCCGGGCGATCCGGCTCGCGCTCGGCGACCATGCGGACGGGATCGCGGTCAGCGGCACGAAGGGATTGCACGGGCACGCGCTGGGCGCGACCGGCGCGATGGAGACGGCGATCAGTGCCCTGGCGTTGCAACGCGGCCACCTGCCGGGCACCGCCAACCTGATCGAGCGCGACCCGACCTGCGACCTGGACATCATCCCGCCCGGCGGACGCAACTCCCAGGCGACGCACCTGCTCTGCAACGCCTTTGGCTTCGGCGGCATCAACGCCAGCCTCGCCCTGAGCGCGGTGTAAGCGTCCGGGCAAAAGCGCTCAAAGTATGAAGAAGTAGCGATCAATATCTTGGAGCGACAGATTCCTTCGGGACTCACTCCATTATATGTAATACGGGGCAAAACACCCTATTGACTTCGTATTCCTCAATCCGGCCGGATCTACCTGCGATCTGCTTGGCAACGCGTTGCGCCACCTTCCTTCGGGATTCATCGGTGGGAAACTCCACCGCTCCTTCTTCATTTCGAATGCCCAAGAAATTAATGTCGATGAGCAAATTGTGATACATTTGTTGATCGTCGCGTTTCACCCCTGCAGTGGCGATGATATTCTCCACGTCATCTCTTGAAAGAACTCTATGGACACCCGCGAATCCATAGAGTACCTCCTCCAGCTTACCTCTTCTCGGATCATCTTCGATCAAGAGCGCGTCAAATGCATATTGAGAATAGTCTCTCTCCGCCGCAATGATATCTTCAGCACGAACTGTCGTATGCCCTCTATTCACCGCTCGAGCAATGGACTCGCGAACGAAGTAGATTGCATCCCGTGGTCGAGGTATGACGTAGGAGCCAATGTACGATCGAGCGGCTTTCCCGCGAACGTCGTCCTCGAAATACTTGTCCCATATGGCTTCAGCGGTAACCGTTTCTCCGAGCGAGTACGCCAGCCGATTGTCAACCACTCTCATCAGCAATTGAGGGTCGTCCCACGTGATCCGCTCATAAGCCAATTTATCAGGTTCCCTCGCAACGTCCTGTACGACGGAAAAGATGTCACTCCGGAGAAACACTCCTAGTGTCACATTCGCACCTGGACTGCGCCGACTTCCGTGCTGGAACTCTTCCCTTATTCTCCCTGCGACGCCCAAGAGCCCGAACAATAGCTGAGCCAAGAGCTCGATCTCTTCTCGCTCCCCCCAAACCTTATCCAGGTTATCGATAAGAATCGCAACTCGCTGCCTATCTTCCAGAGCAGCTCCCAACAACGATCGGAGCTTGGCCAGCATTGTGTTATGAAGCATTTCACTTACATGGGATCTCTGATCTTTAATCTCAGCAGTCATATCCACTGTGGCTAGGTCGTTCACCGCTTGCTGTAGGCGCACCGAGAATGGCAGCTCAAGAAGCTCTCGCTTTTCAGCCACGTACTGAAGCAGTGAGCTCTCCCCTTGAGAGGGCACGTAATACGCGGGCCGAACTCGCAGATCTTCTACGACGCTCGCGGCAAGCTCGGTATAGACCAAGAACTTCCATAGGCTCTCGACCAGATATCCCCGCTCAGCGCGATCTATCGTCCGCCGCAATAGGTGAAGCACTCCATCCAGTTCATACGATATGGGTTTGATCACACAGACAAAGTTTCTGGAATCTCGCCGCAATTCCTGTGCTGCAGCATAAAAGTTAGCAGTCTTACCAGTGCCTTTCCGACCTACGAAGATCGTTTGGTTGCCATTCAGCAAATGCTCAAACGAACTGGTTTCTAGAAAATACTTCTCTATCATCTGGAATTCGTTTTCCGCCAGCACTTCCCCTACTGAAAGCCGCGAAAGTTCGCCTCTTGCTCTTGATTGCAAGGAGAAGAGCCTTTTTTGATCATATCTCTCCACGATCTTGCTTTGGTTGTCTCGGAGCCAACTCTCTATTATTTCCTGGCATTTTAAAGCAGTTTCATGAATCCTAAGCCTACCTCGGAAGTCGATGGGATTTTCGAATGGAGCATGCGCAATCATCAGAAATGGGCGGCCCAAGCCAAACGCGATCCCGGAGACTAGGGCACACTTCCCATTGTGGGACTCAGTAGAAACTCTCTGATTGCTCAAGAAGTGGACTACGACAGCATCGGCTCGTTGAGCCTTCTCTATGTACCAGTCGAGCCCCTCATTGGGCACTTCAGAGGGGTCATCAATCGTTCTTTCACCAAAGATCTTCGTTGAGTCCAGTACTTGAGAGAGCCTGATAGAAGCATCACTTGGTTGTGAACTCTTGATGTAAAGCAGCGAGGCGCCACGGGGCCGCACCGGCATTTGGCCGTTCCCTTCCACAGGAAAGCTAGCCCGCAAGTCTTCCCAAGGCTCCTCCTGATAGATCGCATTTACCAGTTGGACCCGATTGAAGTACCGCGAGTGACCAACTGGGACCAGAGTATCGATCTTCCGAACCCCTCTCTGATCCGGGTCAACCGTTTCGCTTACTGATATCCAAAGTCGCTTGCCGCGCCCAATCGCATATCCAAGCTCAAATAGAACGTTCAAGTTGAGGGCAGTCAGATCACACGCAAATAGATCAGCTTCATCGATCTTCGCGACGATACTATCAATCAACATCTTGCCAACTGTATGCAAGTCCTTCCAGCCAACGATCTTCAGGACCTCTCCCCGGTTGACCTCTTCAATACTGGATTCGATAGATTCGGCAATATCCTTCGGCAGGGCGGGATAGGCATAGAACATTGTGCGTTGTTCGACCACGGGAAGGGTCCCTTTCGGCTTAACGCTCTGCGAAAGGCCTGATCCATAGGGCCTCGTTGCAGACGACCGAGATCACGAAACAGTGCTCGACCTAATCGCGCCTCTAGCGTGTAGCAGATGCATGCGACGCAATTATCTATGCATGCGTCCACAAGCGCAATGAGAGGGCTCCTTTTCCTTGCGCACGAGAGCCTAACTAGGGGAGCTTGCCAAATGCTCGAAGCGATAGAGCGTCTTTCCTAGATGGCCAAGATCTTAATGAACAGGTGAGAAGCGGTCTACACTCGGTCGCTGCATGGAAGAAATCGCTGGTCCCAACACTTAGAGCTTGCGCCAATAGGCGGGTGGCTGGGTGTAGCCAAGGGGCACGGGGGCGCGCAACCATACGAGAAGGTCTTCAGGCTTTCCGTGTGGAGGAACGTTCCCGTGCCCGCCCTGCCAGCATGCATCATCGAGCCCATCTGGGACCAGTTCTGCGCCCTCCTGCCGGCGCGGACGGCGGTCCATCCGCTGGGCTGTCACCGCCCTCGCATCCCCGATCGCGTGGTCTTCGACAAGCTCGTGCACGTGCTCGTCTTCGGCTGCGCCTACCAGCGCATTGCCGACGATGCCTGTTCGGCGACAACCCTGCGGCGACGCCGGGACGAGTGGATCGCGGCCGGGGTGATGGACGCGTTGCACACGCTCGCCCTCGTCGGCTACGACCGGATGATCGGGTTGGAATTAGCGGACATCGCGGTGGATGGCTGCATCACCGAGGCGCCCTGCGGTGGCGAGCGGGCCGGCCGTAGCCCCGTCGATCGGGGGAAACAGGGGCGTAAGCGCTCCGTCGCGGTGGACGCCAACGGCATTCCGCTGGCCACGGTGCTCGCGCCCGCGAATCGCCCCGATTCCCCGTTGCTGGGGCCAACGCTTGATGCGCTGCCCGTCCATGCGCCGGCGATGACCGTCCACCTCGATCGCGGCTACGACTCCGGTGTGACCCGCCAGCGCCTCGCGGACCGGGGGCTGGACACCGAAATCGCCGGCCAGGGGGACCCGGTCGCGGTCGGTCAGCGCTGGGTCGTGGAGCGGACGCACGCCTGGACCAACGCCCACAAGAAGCTCGTTTGGTGCACCGAACGTCGCGCCGTCGTCATCGCGTTCTGGCTCGCCTTCTCGGCCGTCGTCATCATCGTCGGCCGGCTCGTGCGCGAAGGGTGGGTCCGCTACCGCTGGGATGATCGCCCGACGCGCAAACCATGAGTCCGCCCTAGTGGCGCAAGCTCTAAGGTCAGTGGCCCTCTTCTTCAGCGCTCGATGGCACCGCTGAGGCGGCGTCCCGTTCTCCATCTTCGTTGCCGGTTGTGTTCGCGACGAGCGCGCCTTGGACGGATACGGCGTGGCCGGATCGCCGCCGGGGCGATAGGCCGCGTTTAGCGCGGTTTGCGTCGCCGTCGGGGTGGCGGACCGCCTGCCGGCGGCGCCCGCGCCAACGATCCAGGAGGTGAGCGAGTGGTGGACGGGTCATGGCGGGCCCTTTCCGTCGTTGACAACCATCGATCGTGAAGCTTCGTCTTTGGACGCGGGCGGGTCCCGCAGGAAGATGACGCCGAGCTGGTGGTCGGTCACCTCGCCACCGTCGCCGACGACGAAGTTGGAGGTGATCAGGCCGCTCGCACCGGCGAACTGGCCCTCGCCACCTTCGACCCGCCACATCGCGGTGCCATGCTTGCGGGCGGGGTCGGCGGCGGCACCCAGGTAGCCGCTGCCGACGGTGGAGCAGCGCAGCCAGTGGCCGTCCCCGCAGGCGATCGTGCCGATCGCCTGGAAGCTGGTCGCCCCGGTGAGAGTGACCTCGGCCGCCAGCGTCGCCTCGCCGTCGGCGGCCGGACGGATCGAACCGACGAGACCGCCGGCGCCGACGGTCGCGGCGAGGGTCGCTCCGGGGGCGGTCGCCGTGAGCGCCAAGACACTCCCGTCCGGGCCGGCTGCGGTGGCCCGCCCGGTGAAGCGTAGCGCGTAGACGAGCTGACGCATCGCGCGACCTCTCCCCTCCGTGCGGGCCGGTGCCCGTCGCGCCACGGCCCGGGCCGGAAGCATCCCCGGCCCGTCGCCCCGCGGTTGTCCCGGACACTAGGTCGTCGGGGTCCCCGCCTGCGGCGTCGCCGGGATGCTGCCCGTCGCCGGGTTCGTCTCGAACGTCATACGGGTAGCCGGCCGGTGCCATTGCACGGTGGCCAGCTGCTTCCCGCCCGCGTCCCGCACGACGACGGTGCCTGTCGCCGTCAGGGCGTCGCCCGTCGCGTCGAGCTCGATCTTGATCGTGAACGTCGCCGTCCCCGGCACATACCCCTTCAGCGACGGGTCGGTGTCCGGGAAGACGAAGACGAGGTCGGCGGTGCGCGCCCCGGTCATCCGCCAGATGCCGATGCCGGTCCCGGCCACCGGGTTCCATTCGACGTAGGTGCCATCGGTGTGGAAGATGGCGAAGGTGGACGGTTCCGGACCGCAGCAGATCTCGCCCGCGGCGGGGAAGCTGTTCCACTGCCAGGCGCCGACCATCGGGTGGCCGGCGAGCGGGGTGGGCGTGGCGTCTTGCGCGCCTACGTGCCGACCGGGGGCGGCGAGCGCGAGGCCAAGCCCGCCGGCGCCGAGCCCGGCGAGGGCGGCGCGACGTGAAACGGATCGATCGGGGCGCGACGTCGTCATCGTGGTACCCTCCAGTGCCGCGGCCAGCTGGGCCGCAAGTCGACCCCCAAAGACCGGGGGACGCAACCCAGCATGGCCGTCGCTGCCGCGGGGCACCACCCAAGCTGCCCACCTTCTTCCCACCCTTTTCCACCCTCGTGCGGTCGGTGCCGCCGGTCTGGGCTATGATGCGGACATCGCACACGCCCGGGGACGGAGCATGGACGGAGCGTCAAGGGAGATGGCCACCGAGCGGGACGACGCCTTCGGCGCCCGGCTGCGGCGTGCCCGCGCGGCGGCGGGGCTGGCGCAGGAGGAACTGGCGGCGCGGGCGGGGCTGTCCCCCAACACGGTCGGCGGGTTGGAGCGGGGCGAGCACCGCCATCCCTACCCGGCGACGGTCCGGGCCCTGGCGACCGCGCTGGGGCTGACGGACGCGGAGCGCGCGGCCCTCCTCGCCGCGGTGCCGAGGCAGGGCCACCCGGCGACGGCGACGGACGCTGGGCCGTCCGGGTTGCCGGCCCCGCTCGCACCCTTGATCGGACGCGAGGACGAGGTGGCGGCGGTGGCGGCGCTGCTCCGGCAGGGCGATGTCCGGCTCGTCACCCTGACCGGGCCCGGCGGCGTCGGTAAGACCGCCCTTGCCCTCCGCGTCGCCGCCGACCTGAGCCCAGCCTTCGGCCACGGTGCCGCCTTCGTCCCCCTCGCCACCGTCCGCGATCTCGCCCTGGTTGCCCCCACAGTCGCCCACGCCCTCGGGCTGGCCGAGGCGGGCGGCCAGTCACTGCTCGACCGCCTGGGGGACGCGCTCCGCACCCGCCACCTGCTGCTGGTCCTCGACAACCTCGAGCATCTGCTCGACGCGGCGCCGCTGGCCACCGAGCTCCTGGGGCGGTGCCCGCGCTTGGTGGTCCTGGCCACTAGCCGGACCCCGCTGCGCCTGGCCGGCGAGCAGGTCTTCCCCGTGCCGCCCCTGGCAGTGCCCGATCCGGACCGGCTGCCGACAGCGGATGCCCTCGCCGGGGTCGCCGCCGTCCAGCTCTTCGTCGCCCGGGCCCGGGCGGC